>CAZUMD010000012.1:0-21319 GCA_964621735.1 uncultured Polynucleobacter sp. | reverse complement strand
TTTTGGAGACTGGCGCTGCAGAGCAATTCTTGCCGCAGCAATTGATTGCAGTTTGCAAGAACCCGCAACTCAAAAACCAACTGGCGAGTAACCTAGATTTATTAGCCGCAAACAAAGTAGCAGACGTCGATTCTGTTTGCGCTGTTCTGTTAGCCGACCTCGGTGAGAGCGTTATTCGGCAATGGTCCGAAACAACCCGCATGCCACACACTACTCGTGATTTTGCTGAACTTTTTTCGGCGCTAAAAAAACGAGTGACACAGCAAAGCTATGGCGCAGTTGATACTCTGGCCTGGCTTAACCGAGCCGATGCGTGGCGTAAGCCTGAGCGCGCAGAAAAACTAATCGCACTGGCCGGTGTTTTAGGTTTTCAGGTGGAGAGGTTCAGCGCCGCCCTAAGGGCAGCACTGGCCATTGATAGTCAAGCTGTTATTCAGCGTCTTTCGGCAGCAGAGCAACAACAGGGCGAATGCATTCGCACCGCAATCGATGCTGCACGATTACAGGCTGTGGAGTCGGTTACGGCCACCTAAGCCTGGAAGCATCTCGAGCGAGAGTGCGGGCAGATTCTTTTTGAACGCAAAGACTTTAAAAAGCTCCCCCATCTCCGCTTCCGATAACAATTTTTGTAAGGCATTGGAGACCGGTAAAAAAGCAGTCGCGTTAGCCGGATCCATTTTCTCCAAAACCAAATCACCAATACCGGCCTCTAATAAGAAATTGCCTTGATTGTTGAAATAGATTTCATCCGCTCCAGCAGCAAAGGCTGCACTTGAAATGGAAGACCATTCTACGTGGCTCGTTAGATCACATAGACCGGGCAGATAGAGTGGATCGGTAATGGTATGGTGGCGGTGGTGGGCCATCAATGTTCCTTGCTCACGCTGCGGGTGAAAAAACTCGCTCGCCGGAAATCCATAATCGAGTGTAATAAAAAGACCGCTCTTTAGCGCCCGAGTTACAGCCGTAATCCATGCCACACTCTGCGGATTGATTTCGGTGGTGTAGCCTTCAGCGAAAGAGTGGGTCAGGAGATAGTCTGGTAATAATTGCCGATCGACTACTGGCCCGATCTCTAAAGCAAGGGCACCATTTTTAATGACTACCCCTTGCAGGTGCCATTCTCCATTTTGGTAAATGATGCGTTCGCAGGGTATCGCATCTAATACTTCATTTGCAATGATGACGCCCTCAAAGTCACTTGGTAGGGCGCTGAGCCAGTCGATTGCGGTGGGGCGTTGTAGATCGTTTTTGGTCTCTTGTAATAAGGCGCGCTGACGCTGCGCTAAATCGGGGGCGATTTCGAGAATGCCATAGTGGTCTAAAGGAAAATCGAGCTCACTTAGGCGACTAAGGATGGACGCAGCCAACTTACCTGTTCCGGCACCAAACTCAAGAATGCGGGTTGGTTTGCCTTGGGACCGAAATGCCTCTAAGACTGGCAGGATGGTATTGGTCAGTGCCATACCAAAAAAAGGGCTAATCTCCGGGGCAGTAGTGAAGTCCCCGCCGCTCCCTAACTTATGGGCCCCAGCACTGTAATAGCCACTACCTGCTTGGTACAGGGCCATCTCCATATAGCGCGAAAAGGGCAAGTAACCCCGGTGCGATACGACTTCCAGGGCAATTTCTGCGCTTAAGCGCGCGCTATGCGCTTTTTCGGTGTCGGTCAAGGTAATATCCATAACTCGCTAGTCTAAGAGAAAAACGTGAATTCAAGCTCCTCTACCTCACCCAAGGCCAAAAAATGCGTTTTGGTTACCGGCGCTGCAAAGCGCGTGGGGCAGGCTATTGCCATTCATTTTGCAGAACAAGGCTGGGATGTTGCCGTTCACTATGGGCAGTCAAAAGCGGAAGCCGATGAAACGGTTACTGCGATTCAGAAATTAGGCTCAAGGGCAATGGCGTTTCAAGCTGATTTAGCGAGCGAGTCAGAGATTACTGCTCTTTTTCAGGCTGTCACGATGAATATGGGCGCCCTGGATTGCATCGTCAATAGTGCCTCACAGTTTGAGTATGACCGGGCTAGTGCAGAGCCTGAGCTCATTAATACGGCTTTTTTTCAGAAGATGATGCAAGTGAATGTTTTAGCGCCAGTCCTATTGGCGCAGCTGCTCTACCGACAGCAAAAATCCAGAGCAGTGGATCCTTTGTCTGGTGGCGATATTCCAGCAGTGATCCAGCTGCTCGATCAGAAGCTGATTAATCTCAATCCCGATTATTTTTCATACACCCTATCGAAGGGCGCCCTTGAATGTGCGAGCCAGATGATGGCGATGGATTTCGCCCCGTATCTGCGTGTGGTTGGATTGGCGCCCGGCATTTCTTTACCATCCGGTCCGCAGTCTGAAGATAGCTTTAAAGCCGCTCATACAATGACACCATTAAAGCGCTCATCCACTCCAATCGATATTGCGAAGACAGCTGTTTTTATTGCAGAGTCAAATGCAATTACGGGCACCACGATTTACGTCGATGGAGGACAGCATTTAATGCCATCATCACGCGATGTTATGTTTAAAACTAAATAGGCTTTACAGAATGCTAGATGCGATGCAGCACCCCTCCTTACTCGATTGCCGCCGTTTGTTTTTGCGGGATTATGAGATTTATATCAACATCGGCGTGCATGACTTTGAGAAAAAAGCAGAGCAGCGAGTGATCCTCAATATTGATCTGTACATTCCGTTAGCGCTCAACACACCAACAAAAGATACCTTGGATGAAGTACTCGATTACGACTTCATGCGCGAAACCATTCGGACAAGGGCCCAGAAAGGCCATATCCATTTACAAGAAACGCTTTGCGACGATATTGTTGCGGCCATGCTGGCTCACCCAAACGTGATGGCGGCCCGCGTTTCCACCGCAAAGCCAGACGTCTATTCCGACTGCCACTCGGTGGGGGTTGAGGTTTTTCGTATTAAAGATTCGGTTACGGTAAGGTAAGACTGTGAACGATCCACGTAAAGCCGCGTTTGAAGAAAACAAGCTCGAGAAAAAACTGTCTCGCTTAGTTGGTCAGGCGATTGGTGACTTTGGCATGATCGAGGATGGTGACAAAGTGATGGTCTGTGTGTCCGGCGGAAAAGACAGCTACGCTATGCTCGATATTCTGCTCAAGCTGCGCGAGCGGGCACCAATTCAGTTTGACATCGTTGCGGTAAATTTAGATCAGAAGCAACCCAACTTTCCAGCAGAAACATTGCCGAATTATTTAAGCTCTTTAGGTGTGCCCTTTCACATTGAAGAGCAAGATACTTATAGTATTGTGAAGCGTGTGATCCCAGAAGGTAAGACCACCTGCGGTTTATGCTCCCGTTTACGGCGCGGCATTTTGTACCGCGTTGCGGATGAGTTAGGTGCTACCAAGATTGCCCTTGGCCATCACCGTGACGATATCCTCGAAACCCTATTGCTCAATCTGTTTTATGCCGGCAAATTAAAGGGGATGCCGCCCAAGTTGCGATCCGATGACGGTAAGCACATTGTGATTCGGCCACTCGCCTATGTTCCGGAAAAACTACTCGAGCGGTATGCCGAAGACATGCAGTTCCCTATCATTCCATGCGATTTGTGTGGCAGCCAGCCCAACCTTCAGCGCGGCGCGATGAAGCAAATGCTGCGCGACTGGGAAAAGAAGCATCCAGGCCGGGTAGAAAATCTCTTTCGGGCAATGCACCACATCGTGCCATCGCACTTAATGGACCGCGAGGCATTTGATTTCACTAATTTAGAGATCGATGGCAGCATTGGGGGAGCCCTTGGTAATTTGGGGGCCAGGTCCCCAGGCGATCGTGGAATTGATGAGTCTGAACTGGATGAATTAGCCTGCGGAACCTTGATTCGCGGCGTTTATAATTAATAGCATGAATATTGTCATACTGGCTGCAGGACAGGGAAAGCGGATGAAATCCGCTTTGCCGAAGGTCTTGCAAACCCTGGCCGGTAAACCCTTGTTAGAGCATGTTCTCGTCACCGCCAATCAGCTCATCGGTAAAGCCAAAACAAAACCCATCATCGTGATTGGCCATGGCGCAAATGCCATCAGCGCTTACCTAGAGCAAATTCAAAAAAATCATCCAGGGCTTGCGGATGTAGTGACAGTGATGCAAAAAGAGCAAAAAGGTACAGGCCATGCGCTCTTGCAAGCCCTGCCTAAGCTCGATCTAGATGAGCCCACCTTAGTGCTTTATGGCGATGTTCCCTTAATTTCCAAAAAAACCCTGATGCGTTTAGTAACGTTAGCTGACGGTAAGCGTGGAAGTGACTCCGCCCTTGCCTTGTTGACTCAGCAAATGGATAGGCCAACAGGATATGGCCGCATCCTGCGTGACACTGAAGGTGCTGTCACAGGCATCGTTGAGGAAAAGGATGCGGATCGCCAACAAAAAAGTATTACTGAAATTAACACCGGCATCATGGTGTTGCCAAGCGGCCGACTCAAGAAATGGCTTAAATCATTGCAGGCGAGTAATGCCCAGGGTGAGTATTACTTAACGGATGTGATCGCAATGGCTGCGCGAGATAATGTTCCGATTCGCACAGCCCAAGCGGACTTTGAGTGGGAAACCACTGGCGTCAATAGCCGGGATCAATTAGCAGCCTTAGAGCGAACCCATCAGCACGTGATTGCGATGCAATTAATGGAGGCGGGCGTTTCCTTGCTCGATCCAGCCCGAATCGATGTTCGTGGAACCTTGAGCTGCGGCTCGGATGTCGTCATCGATGTCGGGTGTGTTTTTGAAGGCAAGGTCACGCTGGACTCCGGCACACGCGTTGGGCCCTATTGCATCATCCGTAATAGTGCAATTGGCAAACAGGTTGCGATCCAGGCATTTAGCCACTTAGATGGCGCTGTGGTTGGAGCCAATTCCATTATTGGGCCCTATGCTCGCTTACGTCCTGGCGCTGATTTGGCCAATGACGTTCACATTGGTAATTTTGTTGAGGTTAAGAACAGTAAGATTAATTCCAATAGCAAGGCAAACCATTTGGCGTATGTTGGCGATTCGCTGGTGGGCGCGCGCGTCAATATTGGCGCTGGCACCATTACCTGCAATTACGATGGCGTCAATAAACACCAAACTATTATTGAGGACGATGTCTTTATTGGTTCGGATACACAACTGGTTGCCCCTGTTCGAGTCGGACGTGGAGCGACTTTAGGTGCGGGCACAACCTTAACCAAAGATGCCCCCGCCAATCAGTTAACGGTATCGCGTGCCAAGCAATTATCGATTCAGTGGCAGCGCCCAGTGAAGCAAGACAAGAAAGCAGTCAGTAAAAAAACAGCCGCTAAAAAAATAGCGGTCAAAAAAACGGCAAAGGCCAAAAAATAATGTGCGGTATTGTTGGCGCGGCATCACGCACAAATATTGTTCCTATCCTCATTGAAGGTTTGCGGCGCCTTGAGTACCGTGGCTATGACTCCTGTGGATTTGCTGTGATTAATACCGCAAATGCAAGGCACCCGATTGAGCGGGCACGCACAACCGCACGGGTTGCTGAATTAGCTGAACAAGGCAATCAGTTTCAGGGCACATTGGGTATAGCCCATACACGCTGGGCAACCCACGGCAAGCCCGATACCCATAATGCCCATCCCCACATATCCAATCAGTTAATTGCAGTGGTGCACAACGGCATCATTGAAAACTACGATGTACTGCGCGCTGAGTTGATGGCCGCAGGTTATGTATTCGAGTCAGAGACCGATACCGAAGTCATTGCCCATTTGATTCACCAAACCTATATCGCACAGCCTAGTCGCAACATTGCGCTTGCAGTACGTGCGGTACTGCCGCGTCTGCACGGTGCCTATGCGATTGGCGTGATTGCGCAAGATTGCCCTGATACTTTAATTGGCGCGCGTGTTGGCTCTCCACTGGTTGTTGCCTTTGGCGACAATCAAAACTTTATTGCATCCGATGCCTTAGCGCTGGCAGGCCATGCAAACACCATGCTGTATTTGGAGGAAGGCGATGTTGCCGTCTTAAAGGCCGACCAAGTCAACATTACCGATGGCAATGGTCAACTAGTCGAGCGCATACAAAAACCCATGCCAGCTCAGGCTGACTCGGTTGATTTGGGGCCGTATCAGCATTACATGCAAAAAGAAATTTTTGAGCAACCCACAGCGATTGCCAATACGCTTGCCAATATTACGCATTTTGGGCCTGATCTCTTTAATGCTGATCCACAGGCCTGGCAGGAATTTGATCAGATTTTGATTTTGGCGTGCGGTACCAGCTATTACTCAGCTTGCGTTGCGAAGTATTGGCTTGAATCGATCGCAGGAATGCCAACGCAGGTTGAGATAGCAAGTGAATACCGTTATCGCACTTCAGTACCCAATTCCAAAACATTGATTGTGGTGGTGTCGCAGTCGGGCGAGACGGCCGATACCTTAGCCGCCCTGCGCCATGCTAAAGAACTCGGCCATACGATGACCCTAGCAATTTGCAATGTGGCCAGCAGCGCCATGATTCGTGAAACGAATTGGTGTTTTTTAACTAAAGCAGGGACCGAAATTGGGGTTGCTTCAACCAAAGCATTTACTACGCAATTAGTGGCTCTATACCTATTGGCCATGTCAATTGCCAAACGCCAGGGCCGTATTAGTGAAGCAGAAGAAAAAAATGCACTAAAGGCATTGCGGCACTTACCCAAAGCCTTAATAGCGGTATTGGCTTTAGAGCCGCAAATCATCGCTTGGAGCGCGGCGTTTGCACAGTGTGAGAATGCGCTTTTCTTAGGCCGAGGCCTGCATTATCCAATTGCTCTTGAGGGCGCTTTAAAGCTCAAAGAGATTTCTTATATTCATGCGGAAGCCTATCCTGCTGGTGAGTTAAAGCATGGGCCATTGGCATTGGTCACTGAAAAAATGCCAGTAGTGACAGTAGCGCCAAATGACACCTTGCTTGAAAAACTCAAATCCAATATGCAAGAAGTGAAGGCCCGTGGTGGTCGCTTGTATGTATTTGCAGACCAAGATACCGAAATTGTCAGTAGTGATGGCATTGCCGTCATTCGTTTGCCAGAGCACTACGGTGATTTATCACCCATTTTGCATGTGGTACCTCTGCAATTACTGGCTTATCACACGGCGTGTGCTCGCGAAACGGATGTGGATAAACCAAGAAATTTAGCAAAAAGCGTAACGGTCGAATAAAGCTAAATAGCTCGATCAGTTGGCACTGAGTAAATGCCCTCATCTGTGTTCAAATAAGGGTTGCCATGAGCGAATCAATACTAAGCCCATTACCTTACATTCAACAACGCGTGCACTTAGCTCAGCGTGCATTAGCCATACTCTTTGCAGCGAGCCTGGTTGCTTGTGCTGTCGGACCTGATTTTAAGCAGCCGGATGCTCCAAAAGTAGCTCGCTTTACTGAAAAGCCGACTGCCACCACACTAGCGACTGCGCCCAATGTGGCTGGGGGAACAGAGCAGCAGATTATTCCAGATACGGATATTCCGGCGGAGTGGTGGACCTTATTTAAATCACCTGAGCTTGATAAGCTAATTAAAACAGCATTGGTACAAAATCCCAATTTAGCTGCTGCAGACGCGGCCCTCCGGGTTGCTCAAGAAAACGTCAATGCACAAATTGGAGGTTTGTATTTCCCAAGCGTTGGTTTAGGAGTCAATACAGCTCGCGAACAGCAGTCTCTGGCTACGTTTGGATTACCTGGTCAAAATATTTATAACGTATACAACACCTCCATTAACGTAGGTTACCGCTTGGATGTATTTGGCGCTGCTAGGCGAACGGTCGAGAGTGCCCGTGCGCAAGCAGAAATTAGTCAATTTCAGCTCGAAGGCGCATACCTTGCTTTAACCGCTAATATTGTGACGGCGGCGGTTCGTGAAGCCGCACTGCGCGCCCAATACGCTGCCACATCTGAGATTCTCAAAGCCCAGCAAAATTTTGCCGATGTAACGGAGCGCCAGCTTGCCATTGGTACGGTATCGCGGGTAGACCTGACATCGCAGCAAACCTTAGTGGCGAACTCCCAAGTTGATTTATTGACCTATGAACGCAATCTTGCTTTTGCTCGAAATCAACTTGCCGTATATACCGGGGCATTTCCTAGTAATGCGCAGATCGCTGAATTCGAGTTAGCCAATTTACATTTACCCGACAAACTCCCGCTCTCTCTGCCATCGAGCTTAGTGCGGCAGCGCCCAGATATTCGGGCAGCCGAGGCCTTACTCAAGTCAACCAATGCCTTAGTGGGTGTGGCTACGGCCAATCTATTGCCACAAATTAATCTAAGTGCCAGCATAGGGACGGTTGCACTTTCCTCAGGGGCCCTATTTGGGCCCTCTGCAGCAATTTGGAGTGTTGCTGGCGGGGTCTTTCAACCTTTGTTTCAGGGCGGGCAACTGCTAGCGCAGCGGCGCGGTGCCATTGCCGGCTTCGAACAGGCAGTGTTTCAGTATCAAGCGACTGTTCTCACTGCCTTTCAGGAGGTAGCGGATGCCTTGCGTGCCCTCGAGACCGGCGCCGAGTCATTAAAGGCCGCTACCGATGCCGCGCGCTACTCTAAAGAAACCTTAGATTTAGTCCAAGAACAATACAAGCTAGGAACTAGTAGCTACTTAGCCGTGCTCTATTACCAAAACCTGTATCAGCAAGCGATGGTCAAGTTTGTGCAGGCGCAGGCGGTACGCTTTGCGGATACGGCGGCATTGTTTGCCGCACTAGGCGGAGGCTGGTGGAACCGAGATGGTCCAGCATATCAATCGAATGTTGCAAGGAATACGCAATGAAATCCTTGCAGGAATTAATTCAAACACTGAAGTCTAAAGTACGTGAGTGGAAAATAATGGAATACGTCAGCAAAGCATGGAATGCAATAAGTCGATTCTTCAGTCGCATTGGCAATGCGCTCCGTCTGCGTGCACGATTCAAGAACACAAAAACCTATGCCAAGCTCATGGCGATGACGCCTTTGCGTCGCCGCATGATTGTCATGCTGGTCTCTGTCTTCGTACTGCTTGGATTACTAGTTGGTTTTAACACCCTTAAAACCACACTGATTACCTACTTTATTTCCAGTGCGGGCTTGCCGCCTGCAACCGTATCTACTATGTCGGCAGAGGAAGAAGAGTGGCAGCCGACTTTAAGTAGTGTAGGTAATATTCGCGCGTTTCGCGGGGTTGATTTGAGTGCTGAGACTGGCGGCGCAGTATTAAATGTATTCGTTAAATCCGGAATGGATGTGAAGAAGGGCGATTTGTTAATTCAGCTCAATGACGCAGCGGATATTGCACAACTCAATTCCTTTAAAGCAATGGCTGATTTGGCTAAGGTGATTAACGAGCGCGATAAACAACAGCTCGCGATTCAGGCCATTAGTAAAAACGTTTTTGATACCAGTGCGGCGGATGCTAAATCAAAAGCAGCTCAGGTTGAGCAGCAGGCTGCGCTAGTTGCAAAGAAGAGTATCAAGGCTCCGTTTAGTGGCCGCGTCGGCATTATTGCGATTAACCCAGGCCAATATGTCAATGCAGGCGATAAGATGTTGACCCTGCAAACACTGGATCCGATTTTTGTGGATTTCACCTTGCCACAAAGTACGGCAGGCATGATTCAAGTAGGCCAAGAGATTGAAATGAAAACCGATGCATTTAAAGATGCTGGGTTCAAAGGCAAGATTACGGCTGTGAGCCCAAAGGTTGAGCTCAACACACGCAATATGCAAATTGAGGCAATGGTGAGCAATCCGGATAAAAAAGTATTGCCAGGTATGTTTGCAAACGTCACCATCAACTTGGGTGATCGCGTTAAATACCTGACCCTGCCCCAAACAGCTATTACCTACAACCCTTACGGCAGCACCGTTTTTATTGCTCGCAAAACCGATCGCAAGGATAAGCAAGGAAAGCCACTGATTGAGGCTGAACAGGTGTTTGTCACAACCGGCCTCACCCGCGGCGATCAAGTCGCGATTGTCAAAGGCCTTGAGCCGGGTGTGATGGTAGTCACTAGCGGACAGCTCAAATTAAAAAATGGCACGCCATTGATTATTAATAATAAAGTCCAGCCCGGCTTTAATCCCAATCCAAAGCCACAAGAACAATAAATCGAGCGAACTGACTAATTTATGAAGTGGACTGATCTATTTATTCGCAGACCCGTCTTGGCGCTGGTGGTGAGTGCGCTTATTCTGGTGTTTGGACTGAAGTCCGCCAGTACCTTACCGGTCAATCAGTACCCGCAAACTCAAAATGCCATTGTTACCATCACAACCGCATATTTTGGTGCCGATCCAGAAACGATTGCTGGCTTCATTACGCAGCCCTTAGAGGCGGCGATTGCACAAGCTCAAGGAATTGATTACCTCTCATCAACCAGCATTAGTGGTATCTCCACCATTATTGCAACCTTGCAGCTGAATTACGATGCCAATAAAGCGCTGACACAAATCAATACGCAAATCAGCTCTGTTCGTAATCAATTGCCGCCGCAGGCTCAGCAGCCAGTTCTAACCGTTCAAGTTGGTCAAACTACTGCAGCGATGTACCTCGGGTTTTACAGTGACGTTATTCCGAACAACAGTACAACCGATTACCTCTTGCGGGTAGTAAAGCCAAAGCTTGACTCGGTCGCTGGCGTTCAAAATGCCGAGATCTTAGGCGGCCGCAAGTTTGCGCTGCGTGCTTGGCTTGATCGCGATCGTATGGCGGGTGTCGGTGTGGGAGCGGATGATGTCTATAACGCACTCGCAGCCAATAATTACCTCTCTGCCGTTGGCAGCACAAAAGGTGAAATGGTGGCTGTGGATCTGGTGGCAGGCACTGATCTGCACACCCTGGATGAATTCCGTAAATTGGTAGTCAAGCGCAATGGTGCAGACATTGTGTATCTAGATCAAGTGGCCACAGTCAGCCTAGGATCGGATGACTACAACACCAATGTGGCATTTAGCGGTAAGCAGTCGGTGTTTATTGGTATCAAAGTAGCACCCGATGCCAATTTGCTTGATGTTGCAGAACGCGTACGCGCAGTCTTGCCCGATATTCAGAAGCAATTACCAACCGGCTTAGTTGGCAACATTGTCTATGACTCCACTAAATTCATTACTACCTCAATTGATGAGGTAGTAGCTACCTTACTTGAGGCGCTCCTCATTGTGACCGTGGTTATCTTCTTGTTTTTGGGAAGCTTCCGCGCAGTCGCGGTACCCGTCATTGCGATGCCACTATCGCTCATCGGCACCTTCTTCTTAATGCAGGTCTTGGGTTATTCCATCAATTTACTGACCCTTCTTGCCTTAGTATTGGCGATCGGCTTGGTAGTAGATGACGCCATCATCGTGGTGGAAAACGTCGATCGCCATATGAAAGAGGGCAAATCACCGCTCGAAGCATCCTTAATAGCAGCGCGAGAACTCGGCAATCCGATCTTGGCAATGACGGTAGTTTTAATTGCTGTGTATATCCCCATTGGCTTTCAGGGCGGTCTTACCGGCGCGCTATTCACCGAGTTTGCCTTTACCTTGGCCAGTGCGGTAGCGGTTTCTGGCGTGGTGGCCTTGACGCTATCGCCCATGATGTGCTCCCGCATTTTTACCGAAGGGCAGGAGACTACGCCCTTTGTTAAAAAGATTGATGCGATTTTTGAGCGCGTACATCACCGCTATCAGACTCTCTTACGCGACCTCTTGAGTACTTGGCAGGTCATTATTGTGATGGGCGTTTTTTTACTGGGCGGGGTTGCGTACCTGTATGCCACCGCCCATTCGGAGTTAGCGCCAATTGAAGATCAAGGCATTGTGCTGATGCAGGCCTCTGGCCCGCCCAATGCCACGGTTAATCAAATGCAAACCTATGCCGATCAGATTCAAAAAATTGCTGCTGCGGAGCCGGAGTATTTGCAGATGTTCCAAATTACGAGTGCAACCAGCAGTTTTGGCGGCGTGCTGATGAAGGATTGGAACGAGCGCAGTCGAAGTGCATCGGCTTTTCAGCAAGACATGCAGAATAAGTGGAATAGTATTGCCGGCGTGCGGGTTGCTGCCTTCCAGTTTCCGGCTTTGCCGGGCGCTCAAGGTTTGCCAGTACAGGTGGTTATTAATACCACCGAGTCCTATGAAAACCTCAATGAAGTATCTCAGGCTGTACTCGATAAGGCGCGTAAGAGCGGCATGTTCTTCTTTGTCGATAGCGACTTAAAAATTGATAAACCGCAAAACGTCTTGGAGATTGATCGCGAAAAAGTAGCGGCACTGGGCATGACCCAGCGTGATGTTGGTAATGCGCTTTCAGCTGCCCTTGGCGGCGGCTTTGTAAATTACTTTTCCGTTTCTGGGAGATCATATCGAGTGATTCCGCAGGTGAAGCAAGTCGATCGACTCAATCCAGATCAAATATTGGATTACTACATTCGCACACCTAGCGGTGAGATGATTCAGGCCAGAACCATTGCCAGCATTAAGCAGCGCGTCGTTCCACAATCCATCAATCACTTCCAGCAGCTGAATTCCGCGACGATTATTGGCGTCAGTACACCATTCGTATCCCAAGAAGAGGTGCTCAAGTTCATTGGGCAGTCATTAAAAGAAGTGGCGCCCAATGGCTACTCCATTGATTACGCCGGGCCCTCACGGCAGTTCATGAATGAGTCGGGTGGTTTCTTGGTCACCATGTTTTTTGCCATTTTGATTGTCTTTTTAGTATTGGCCGCTCAATTTGAAAGTTTCCGTGATCCGATTGTGATTTTGGTTTCGGTGCCGCTGGCTTTATTTGGCGCGCTGATATTTATCAATCTCGGATTTACTACGCTGAATGTCTACACCCAGGTTGGCCTGGTGACCCTCATGGGGCTCATCAGTAAGCACGGCATTTTGATTGTGGAGTTCGCCAATGAATTGCAAGCGGCAGGGCGCAGCAAGCTCGACGCCATTGTCGAAGCCAGTAGCGTTCGTTTGCGTCCGATTCTCATGACTACAGCAGCGATGGTATTGGGTGTGGTGCCCTTGGTAATTGCATCAGGCGCTGGTGCTGCAGGACGTCAATCGATGGGAATCGTGATTTTCACTGGCCTATCGATTGGTACTTTATTCACCCTGTTCGTGGTGCCAGCGATGTACCTCTTTATTGGCGCCGATCACCAAGCCAAGAAATTCAAGCAAGTTTAGGGGCAAGTTTGCCCCCACTTAACTAGGCTACCGTGAGGTAGGCTGTTTCGGTCTCTAAGCGCTTCATCCAGGCTTCGATCGCTGGATACGATGGACGCTGACCGACGCGTTCAGGAAACTTCTCGGCCAGCATGATCCAGCGATTGACGCACAGACCTAAGGCAATATCAGCTAGGCTAAAGCGATTGCCAGCGCAATATAAATGGGATTCCAAGGCTTGATTGAGGATCTTCAGTTGGCCACTGGCCATTTCATAGTTTTTGCGAATCAAATCATAGTTCCGTTCATTTTCAGGGGTTCGCGTCAGACCTAAAAATGCTGGCCGCATGGCTGGCCAGAACGTAGTGAGTTGCCAATCCATCCACTTGTCAGCAGAGGCTTGGCTATTAATGTCAGCCGGATAGCGTCCGTTCTGGTCATACTTGCGAGCGAGGTAACGCAGAATGGAATTGGATTCCCATAGTACGAAGGATTCATCTTGCAGTGTCGGCACTAAGCCATTGGGGTTTAATGCCAAGAATTCAGGGGTATTGACGACGCCAAATTGCAGGCCAGCATCGATGCGTTCATAGTCTGTGCCTTCTTTAAGCCCAAGCTCATTTAGGCACCACAGAATTTTTTGGACATTGATTGAGCTGGCCCTACCCCAAAGACGCATCATAAAAACCTTTATTCGATTGGACTGCGCTCGGGCAAGCTTAGGCCCATAAATTGACTGCGAGAAAATACCAGTGGATCACGCTCTTCATGGTGTTGCATATTCAGGATGCGCGCAACAATAATACGGTGATCACCGCCCGGATGAACGGCGATGGTTTCACACTCAAAGTAGGCGACACAATCCGCTAGCGTTGCTAGACCAGAAGGGGTAGTGACAAGATCGACCCCCGCAAATTGATCGCCAGTGCTTTTGGCAAAGCGCATGGCAATGTCTTCTTGCGATCGCTCTAAAACATGAATCAACTGTTTTTTCCCGACTGCAAAGGCATCCATCAATACGGAACGCTCAGACAGACTCCAAAGCACGAGGGGCGGATCTAAAGAAACCGTATTAAATGAGCTAATCGTGACACCAACCGCTTGACCATTGTTTCCAATGCCGGTGATGACCGTTACCCCAGTAGCGAAGCTAGACAATGCTTTACGTAATTCGGTGGGTGAAGCAGAACTCATGAAGGGCTTTGTCTTTAAACTTATTTCGTATTTGGAGTAATGCTAGTACCTGGAATGGGTGTCAATATTTCGTTTTCTTCAGCGCGAACGCATTTAAAACGGTATTCATTCGATGCTTTTGAGATAAAGCTGGCACCCATATAAAAGTCAGACTGACAGGCTTTCGTAGCAAAATTCATCACGTCTTGCGGGGCGGCAGAAGACTGAATTAGGCGCATATTCCCCATCGACATCTTGATGTCAGTGGAAGAGCAGCCGGCTATAACAAGGGTAATCAGCCCAAGAGGGAGTAGAATTTTTTTCATGGAACACTCCATAATTCGTAATGCTTGTTAGGATAAACGGTTTATGGCCTTGGGGTGAAAATTAGCGGTTTAGCGCTGTATTGAAAGGAAAACGATGTTTAAGGCAATTGTTATAAATAAAGACGACAAAGGCTACCGAGCGGAACTGGACCAGCTTGAGGAATCAGCACTTCCAGCGGGGGATGTGCGTGTTCGAGTGCACTATTCGACGCTCAATTACAAAGATGGCTTGGCAATTACAGGTAAAGGCCCCGTGGTTAGAAGCTTTCCAATGGTGCCTGGGATCGATTTTGCTGGGGAGGTGCTGGAAAGTACTTCGCCTGAATTTAAGGTGGGCGATGCCGTTTTACTCAATGGCTGGGGCGTAGGTGAGGGCCACTGGGGTGGTTTAGCCCAGCAGGCCAGGGTTAAGGCGGATTGGCTTATTCCATTGCCAAAGGGCTTTACTGCCAAACAGGCCTTGGCGATTGGCACTGCCGGGTATACCGCGATGCTGTGTGTCATGGCGTTGCAAAAACATGGCGTGAAGCCGGCCGATGGTGAGGTGCTGGTTACGGGCGCTGCTGGCGGTGTTGGCAGTTTTGCAATTGCCCTGCTGAGTAAGCTCGGTTTTACGGTGGTTGCCAGTAGCGGCCGTCCCCAAGAGGCTGAGTACCTTCGGTCTTTGGGCGCAGCAGAAGTCATTGATCGGAGTAGCTTATCGGAGCCAGGTAAGCCATTGGCCCGCGAGCGCTGGGCCGCCGTGGTGGATAGCGTAGGCAGTCATACCTTAGTCAATGCTTGCGCAGCAACGAAGAGTGAAGGCGCGGTAGCGGCTTGTGGGCTTGCGCAAGGTATGGATTTTCCAGGCAGCGTAGCACCGTTCATTTTGCGTGGCGTTACCCTTTATGGCATCAATAGCGTGACCGTGCCCAAAGCCAAGCGCATTGCGGCGTATGAACAACTGAGTGCACTCGTTGATCTCAAAACCTTGGAGGCGATTTCCCATGAAATTAGTTTGGGAGAGGCAATTGAGTATGCCGGCGCCTTAATGAAAGGCAATGTGCGTGGACGTGTGATTGTGGACGTGAATCGTTAGGCCAATAGGCTTGACGATGGGTCGTTACCTTGCGATGTTTTACGTAGCGGGAGCTGAAGATTAATCGCACGTTGTTCGTCATCCGATAAAGACGACCAGCGTGCGATTTCATCCAGCGTGCGAAAGCAACCCAGGCAATAGCCGGTTTGCGGATGCATTTCACACCAATTGACGCAAGGCGATTTGACCACTGGACTATCCTTTTATAAAACTAAGCAAGCGATGAAAACACCATCCACTACTAACGCAGCTGATCTTAATTCAATTCAATATCCCTGGGGTGATCAGTTAGCTGAGAAAGCCGTTCCATTGGAGCTGCTACCGGGAGTGCGCTGGATCAGAATGCCCCTTCCCTTCGCTTTGGATCATATCAATCTCTGGTTAATTCGGGATGAGTTTAATGGCAGGGCAGGCTGGACCATTATTGATTGTGGTATTGCGAATGACGAGACGCGGGCTATTTGGGAAGAAATTGAGCGAACCCAGCTAGATGGATTGCCTGTGTTGCGGGTCATTGTGACCCACATGCACCCCGATCACGTTGGTCTAGCGCAATGGCTTTGTGAGCGCTGGCAAGTGCCTTTGTGGATGTCGATGTCGGATTACCTCACTGCGCAGTGGCTCAGCCATGATCAAGGTGGCGCCGCGATTGGTGTAACCCCTGGTAGCGGCGGCGCTGCAGACCATTTTCAACGACACGGCCTTGCCAGTAGCGAAGATCTAGAGAAGCTCCGTGGCCGAGCAGACTACTACAAGCGCATGGTGCCTGGTGTGCCAAAGCGCTACCGCCGCATCATGGAGGGCGAGCAGATTGAGATGGGCGGGTATCGATGGCAGGTCATCATGGGCTATGGACATGCGCCTGAGCATGCCAGTCTTTACTGTGCCGAATTGGGCTGTTTCATTTCAGGGGATATGGTGCTGCCGCGCATCTCGACCAATGTGAGCGTATACGATGCCGAGCCCGATGCCGATCCACTTGGCCTGTATTTGGATTCCTTACTAAAGTACACAGCGCTGCCCGAAGATACCGTGGTACTGCCGTCGCATGGCAAACCCTTCAGAGGTTTGCACTACCGCATCAAGCAGTTACAAGACCACCACGTCGACCGCCTGGCTGAAACCTTGGGTGCATGCAGTGTTCCGCACCATGCTCGCGATATTGTTCCGGTGTTATTTAAACGCAGCCTGGATACCCATCAAATGAGTTTTGCCATGGGCGAGGCGATTGCCCACCTCAATCACCTGTGGCGTCAAGGAAAGTTGCGCCGCGTGCTTTCTTCCGACGGGGTGTGGATGTTTTCCGCGGTTTAGCTGAATTGGTTTCTTTGCTAGATCCAGCGGCGTCGTCGGACTTCGGCGTCATCGCCTCCCCAAAAGACTTCAGCGCCAATAGGGTTGCATGCTGGACCTCGAGGCCCTGAATCGTCGTTTTCAGGATGCTGTGGTTCATGGAGAGCCAATTTTCAACACTTTTTAAGTCCTTAATCCGCTTTTCAAGCTCATCAATATCCACCCCTGGAAAGCCAGCAAATCCAGCAGGACCTTTTGATGGGTCAGCCGCAAAGGGAAATTGCCCTGTATTTTGGCCAGCAGCAACCCCTTGCCCCCACATGGTCTTGAGCATTTCCATGCTTTGATTGAATTCAGGAATGGTTCCAAACATACGGTCTCCAAGTCAGCTTGATGCCGATAAAGTCATTAGAATAGTGGGTTACTAAGATTAACCCCTCTATTTAAACAATGCAATCAAACGGTTCCAATTTGGTATTTACCCGGGGCGGCGAATTACCGGCGCTGCTAAACGACCGCATCCTGATCTTGGATGGCGCCATGGGAACCATGATTCAGCAATACAAGTTAAGCGAAGCCGATTACCGTGGCCTGCCTGGTAATACCCGCTTTGCCGATCATCCCGGCGATTTGAAGGGGAACAATGAGCTCTTGGTGTTAACGCAGCCCCACATCATCCAAAAAATCCATGAAGACTATTTGGATGCGGGCGCGGATATCATTGAAACCAATACCTTTGGTGCTACTTCGGTGGCGCAAGAAGACTACAAAATGCCGGGTTTAGCGCGCGAAATGAATGAAGCGGCTGCACGGTTAGCGCATGATGCTTGTGCCAAGTTCAGCACCCCTGAAAAGCCGCGTTTTGTGGCCGGCGCAATCGGGCCCACGCCTAAGACGGCCAGTATCTCGCCAGACGTCAATGACCCGGGTGCACGCAACATTAGCTTTGATGCTTTGCGCGATACCTACCGTGAGCAAATTGAAGGTTTGTATGCCGGTGGCGTCGACCTTTTCTTAGTCGAGACCATTTTTGATACCTTAAATGCCAAAGCAGCAATGTTTGCCCTCGATGAATTTTTTGAGGACACCGGTGTTAAGTTGCCGGTCATGGTTTCTGGAACGGTGACCGATGCATCGGGGCGAATTTTGTCTGGGCAAACGGTCGAGGCATTTTGGAATAGCTTGCGCCACATCAAGCCACTGACGTTTGGTTTAAATTGCGCGCTTGGGGCAGCGTTGATGCGCCCTTACATTGCGGAGTTAGCCCGCATCTGCAATACCGCGGTCTCGTGTTATCCCAATGCAGGCCTGCCAAACCCCATGAGCGATACCGGCTTTGATGAGACGCCCGAAATTACTTCTGCGCTAGTCGATGGTTTTGCCAAAGATGGATTAGTTAATTTGGTTGGTGGTTGCTGTGGAACTACTCCGGATCACATCCGTGCAATTGCCAATGCAGTTGCGAAGCGGAAGCCCAGGGTCTTTTACCGTGAGCCCCAAGCAGAGGTAGCAGAATGAGCAAACGCGTGATTGCCCCTATGCGCTTGTCTGGCCTTGAGTCCTACAACATCAGTCCAGTGGTTGGCTTCGTCAATATTGGTGAGCGTACCAACGTGACGGGATCCAAAGCCTTCTCGCGCATGATTTTGAATAATCAATTTGATGAAGCCTTGGCCGTAGCACGGCAGCAGGTTGAAAGTGGCGCGCAGATTATTGACATCAATATGGATGAGGCCATGCTCGATTCAGAGGCGGCCATGGTGCGCTTTCTGAATCTGATTGCATCCGAGCCTGATATTGCGCGCGTGCCCATCATGATCGACTCATCCAAGTGGAGCATCATCGAAGCGGGTTTGAAGTGTGTACAAGGTAAGCCCATCGTCAATTCAATTTCTTTAAAAGAAGGTGAAGACGCATTTCGGCATCAAGCCAAGCTGATCCGTCGCTATGGCGCTGCTACGGTGGTCATGGCCTTTGATGAAAAGGGGCAGGCCGATACCTATCAACGCAAGACAGAAATTTGCCAACGCTCGTATCAAATTTTGGTGGAAGAAATTGGCTATCCTCCAGAAGACATCATTTTTGATCCCAATATTTTTGCGATTGCCACGGGGATTGAAGAGCACGATAACTACGCGGTTGATTTTATAAATGCAACGCGCTGGATTAAAGAAAATCTACCGGGCGCGAAAGTCAGCGGCGGCGTTTCCAATGTGAGCTTTTCGTTCCGCGGCAATGATCGTGTGCGTGAAGCCATTCATACGGTCTTTTTGTACCATGCGATTCAGGCCGGCATGGACATGGGGATTGTCAATGCGGGCCAACTTGGAGTCTATGCTGATTTAGATCCAGAGTTGCGTGAGCGGGTGGAAGACATTGTGCTTAACCGCTTTAAAGAAAAAGATGGCCAAACCCCAACCGAGCGCTTGTTGGCAATCGCAGATCAATTTAAGGGCGATGGCATCAAGCAAGTCGAGAATCTCGTATGGCGTGAAGCGCCGGTGCGGGATCGCTTAACGCACGCCTTGGTGCACGGCATTACCAACTTTATTTTGGACGACACTGAAGAGTTGCGCGCTGACATCATGGGTTCCGGCGGCCGTCCGATTGAAGTGATTGAAGGCCCACTCATGGATGGCATGAATGTGGTCGGCGATTTGTTTGGTGAAGGCAAAATGTTTTTGCCGCAGGTCGTAAAAAGTGCGCGCGTGATGAAGCAGGCAGTAGCACACCTGATTCCCTATATTGAAGAAGAAAAGCGTTTGCACGTTGCTGCTGGTGGGGAAGCCAAAGCCAAGGGCAAGATTGTGATGGCAACTGTAAAGGGCGATGTCCATGATATTGGCAAAAACATTGTGACCGTTGTTCTCCAATGCAATAACTTTGAAGTGGTCAATATGGGCGTGATGGTGCATTGTGCTGAAATTCTGAGGGTGGCCAAAGAAGAGAAAGCCGATATTGTTGGGCTGTCTGGTTTGATTACACCGTCATTAGAAGAGATGACCTACGTTGCCCAAGAAATGCAGCGTGATCCGTATTTTCGTGATCAGCAATTACCGCTGATGATTGGTGGAGCCACAACATCGCGCGTGCACACTGCAGTCAAAATTGCGCCGCACTATGATGGCCCTGTCGTCTATGTGCCGGATGCGTCACGCTCCGTCTCCGTTGCATCCAGCTTGCTGTCGGATGAAAGCGCCAGCAAATTTATTCAAGACTTACGCGATGACTATGAGCGCATACGCTTACAGCACGCCAATCGCAAAGTAGCGCCAACGATCTCCATTGAGGCAGCACGCCAAAACCGCGAGAAAATCGATTGGAGCAGCTATACACCCGAGAAGCCTAAATTCATTGGACGCCGCGTCTTCAAAAACTTTGCCCTCAGTGAAATTGCCAAGTTCATTGACTGGACTCCATTTTTTCAAACCTGGGATTTGGCGGGCAAGTTCCCGGCCATCCTTGAGGACGAGGTAGTTGGTGTTGAGGCGAAAAAAGTATTTGCTGACGCACAAGCGCTATTGGATAAATTAATCAAAGGCCAGTGGTTGCAAGCCGATGGGGTAGTCGCGTTTTATCCTGCCAACGCCATTGGCGATGACATTGTTTTTTATAGTGATGAAACGCGCGAGCATCCCGTATTTGCTTGGCACAACCTGCGTCAGCAGTCAGAGCGGCCCATCGTAGATGGAGTAAAGCGCCCCAATCGCTGCTTAGCAGACTACGTTGCGCCGCGCGATTCTGGGGTGGCAGATTATGTCGGTTGTTTTGCCGTCACTACCGGACACGGCGTTGAAAAGAAAGTCGCTGAATTTCAGGCAAAAAACGATGACTACAACGCCATCATGCTTAAGGCCTTAGCAGATCGCTTGGCAGAGGCATTTGCTGAACTCATGCATCACCGCGTACGTACTGATCTGTGGGGCTATGCCAGTGATGAGGCCTTAACGAATGAGGCCATGATCGATGAACAATATCGGGGTATACGGCCGGCACCCGGTTATCCAGCCTGCCCAGCTCATGAGGTTAAGCGCGATATGTTGCGCATCGTTGGCGCTGAAGATATTGGCATGACCCTTACGGAGTCATTTGCGATGGATCCGGCATCCAGTGTGAGCGGATTTTATTTGGCACACCCCAATGCGCAGTACTTTAACGTGGGTAAGGTAGCAGCCGATCAAGTCGAAGATTTCGCCAAGCGCCGTAATGAATCGATTGAAACGGTACGCCGGTCCCTGTCGAGCTCATTGGAATAGCCGCCCCTATTTATAAAAAAGAGGGGGGGGAGATAGACCTTACTCTAGACGCCCCACACGATG
>CAZUMD010000011.1:11253-21550 GCA_964621735.1 uncultured Polynucleobacter sp. | reverse complement strand
ACGTGCGACCTACGCCTTAGAAGGGCGTTGCTCTATCCAGCTGAGCTATGGGCAGTATGCTTCTGTAGGCCCTATTCTAATGGACATGGTTTACGGTTTTGGGGCTTTTTTGGGGCTTTTTATTGATTTAATTTATGATCGTAGGGTTATTTCATTTAACCCATTACAAGCCCATAAGCCCATCATGAAGAACATACAACGACTCCTTTTTACCCTTTCCATGTTGTTTGCCGTTAGTGCCGGCGCACAAGCCATGACGGAAGGCGGCGACGACAAATACAAGCCCAGTGTTGGCCAAGAGGGCAAGGATGTGATTTGGGTGCCCACCGGCGATGAGTTAGTTACCAATATGCTCAAGATTGCCAAAGTTGGTCCTTCGGATTTGGTCTATGACCTAGGCGCTGGTGATGGCAAGATTGCGATTGCGGCAGCAAAGCAATTTGGCGCGACTGCAGTCGGTATTGAATTTAATCCTGAGATGGCGGCGCTCGGTCAGCGCAATGCCGAGCGCGCAGGTGTTTCAAAGCAAGTCAAAATCATTCAGGGCGATATCTTTAAAGAGGATTTCTCCAAGGCAACGGTAGTCACCATGTATTTATTGCCTGAGCTCAACCTCAAATTGCGTCCTACCATCCTCAAGATGAAGCCGGGTACACGCGTTGTGTCGCATGCCTTCACCATGGGTGATTGGGAGGCCGATGCCGAAGTAGATAGCCCTGCTAGAGCGTATTTCTGGGTTGTGCCTGCTAATGTTGCCGGCGAATGGACTCTCACTAACTTTGATGCCCAAGGCCCAGCCACCTTAAGTATTTCACAGCACTACCAGCGCATTGGTGGCAGCGTATTAATTGACCGCAGAAGCCAACCCTTGCTCAATGCAAAGCTGACTGGAACAAAAATGGAATTCAGCTACAAAGATCGCAATGGTAATTTCCGTACAGCGCAAGTAACCGTGAGCGGCAATACCTTAAAAGGCGATGATAAAGGCGGCTACCTTCAGAATGAATTTACTGGCGTGCGCCGCTAAGCACTGCCCTGCGTTTTTCAGCCTTCTAATCTAGCGCATGAATAACCCCGCTAATACGGTGCCGGAGCGCCTGCTCTCGCGCACCGGTGCAATTGCCATCATTGTTGGTATTGTGATTGGCGCAGGTATTTTTAAGACCCCATCGATGGTAGCCGGCATTACCGGCGATATCGGCTGGATGATGAGCGTTTGGATTATCGGCTCGGTGATTTCCATGGCAGGCGCTCTATGCTATGCCGAACTGGCAACAACCTACCCTCATGCCGGCGGCGACTATCACTTCTTACTCAAGGCCTATGGCAAAAATGCCTCGTTTTTATATGGCTGGGCTAAAGCCACGGTAATTAATACCGGATCGATTGCTTTGCTTGCTTTTGTGTTTGGCGATTACATGACCAAGGTCTTGCCTTTAGGTGCTTACTCCTCTGTTATTTGGGCCCTACTGATTGTGATTGGTTTAACGCTGGTGAATCTGATCGGCATTCATGCGTCATCGAAAGTCCAAACCTTGCTCACCATATTGGAAGTGGCAGGTCTGCTGGCCATCATCGTTGCGGGTTTTGGCTTAATGGGAGCGCCATTGCCCGCAGTAGAGCATGCCCCCTTCTTCTCCAGTACTCCGCCTTTGGGTCTATTGGGTTTAGCCATGGTCTTTGTTCTTCTTACCTTTGGCGGCTGGAATGAGTCTGCTTACATTTCGGCTGAGGTTAAAGGCGGCAGCAAGACGGTGGTGTACGTCATCGTCTTTAGTCTATTGCTCATCACCATTATTTACTTGCTAGTCAATTGGGCCTTGATCAGCGGCCTTGGCATGCAGCAGCTCGCCAGTAGTAAAGCGGCTCCCGCAGATTTACTCGGCCTTGCTTTTGGCCCCGTTGGTGAAAAACTCCTCGGTCTTTTTGTTGCTATTGCTGCACTGACCAGCATTAATGCCACCATGATTGTGGGCGCACGCACCAACTTTGCGATGGGTGAAGATTGGTATGGTCTGCGCTTCATGGGCCGCTGGGAAGCCAAACGCGGCTCCCCGAGCCTAGCGTATTTAGTGCAAGGCATTATCTGCGTTGCGCTGGTTTGCTTTGGGGCCCTGCAGTCGGATGGCTTTGAGGCCATGGTGGAATTTACCGCTCCGGTATTTTGGAGCTTCTTATTATTGGTTGGAATCTCGGTTTTTATTCTGCGGTTTAAGCACCCCCATACCAAGCGGGAATTTAGCGTACCACTCTACCCTCTAACGCCGATTGTATTTTGCGCATCCTGTGCCTATTTGGCTTACTCAAGCTTTGCCTACGCGCACAGCAAAGGTGCAGTGACGATTTCGCTTTATGTGATGCTGGTGGGTGTGATTGCGCTGCTGTTCTTGCGGGCTAAAAAGGCGGCTCAATAATCAGGTAAAGGTTGAACCTAAAGCGCTAGGCAAGGTGGGAAGAGAAAGTGGTCGGAGTACAAGGATTCGAACCTTGGACCCCCTGCTCCCAAAGCAGGTGCGCTACCAGGCTGCGCTACACTCCGACGGAATCGATATTTTACACAGTATTAGGCCCAGTAGCCATTTCCTGTACCATTTGCCCCTATGAAAGCCTTTTTTGCCACTCAAATCCAGCGTCCTGCTCGGGCTTGTCTCGCAATTGCTTTCCTTACCATCAGCCTCTTGGGCACCCACTGGCTGGGCTATCAACACAGCATTGCTCACACCCATAGCGGTCAGGCTCAACTAACCCAGTTTGGCTTATCTGAATTAGTCCTAGCGCATGATGACTGCGATGCGAACCACCATGCCGTGGTTATGCCGGCATCGCATGGCGATCACATCAGTGCTAATTGCTTGCTGTTTGATGCACTCACCTTAGCCGGTTTTGTTGGCAGTAGCAGTATTGCTCTATCTGCAGTTCAAGCGCTGGCCAGTGAACCCATTATCTATAGCGCCGTTTTTAATACCGGCGCAGTCTTAAGCTACTACCAATCCCGCGCTCCGCCGCAATTCCTCCAGTTGTAAACCCCTAAGCGGCACTGCTATTACGTGCCATTTATTTTTCCACCCTTCTTATGTAAGGGTGCAATTGGAGCCATATATGAAACCCGATTCCCGATCGCTTACAGCCAAGCGACATGCGTTTGGCTTACTCAAATCAGTTAGCCTAAGCGCCACACTGACTGTATCTTTTTCTGTGATTGCTTACGCCCAAAGCAGCAATAATCCCAATCTACAAATTGAAGCAACTGGATCGCAAGAGAGTAACACCAGCATCCTCACGCCCACCAAAATTCTGCAAGGCAATGAACTCTTGGATAAGCTGGGCACTACCTTAGGAGCCACCATTGGGAATGAGCTGGGGGTATCCCAAACCGGTTATGGCCTTGGCGCCTCACGTCCAGTAATGCGCGGCCTTGATGGACCCAGAGTACAAATTCTGCAAAACGGTCTCTCGGTGGGCGATGTCTCTGCCATTTCAGCAGATCATGCAGTAGCAAGTCCTGTTGCCAATGCACGGCAGATTGAAATTCTGCGCGGGGCCGCGGCCTTAAAGTATGGCTCGGGGTCGAGCGGGGGCTTGGTGAACGTGGTTAATGATCGTATTTTGACTAATCTACCAGAACAGGCAACCGGGGCAGTCAATACCAGTTACGACACCGTGAGCAATGGCCGAGCTGCATCGGGTGTGATCGAGAGCGCGATTGGATCGGTTGCAGTTCATATCGATACAGCAATAAATAATAATCAGAACTATCGTATTCCAGGAAACTCCATTCAAGGCGGGCCGAATCAGGTCTGGAATATTCCAGGGGAGCCATTTACAGCAGCCACAAACTACACCGGTAAATTGCCCAATTCGTTTAACGATCAAAACAACCTAGGTGTTGGCGCCTCTTATATTGGCAAGTCCAGCTATACCGGTATCTCGGTTGAGCGCATGAATAACAACTACGGCATTCCGACCGTGGAAGGCGGAATGATTGCGCAGTCACAGAATCGTTATGATTTTCAACACGAGAGCCGCGATCCGTTTGCTGGATTCTCTTCGGTCAAGTTCAGCGCCGCGAATAGCAATTACAACCATACGGAATTTGCTATCGATCCAGATACAGGATACACACCGGCGGCGCTATGGAAAAATATCTCCAATGAGTTTCGCCTAGACCTGGCGCATAAACAATTTATGGGATGGAAAGGAAGTTTTGGTGCCCAAGTAACGCGCTCATCGGTAGAGGCTACTGAAATCGAAACCGGTAGCTACGCCATCCTTCCTTCTACGAAAACGAACTCCAATGCCCTCTTTTGGATTGAAGAGGGTCGTTGGGGCGCACTCCAAGGTAATCTAGGTTTGAGATACGACGCGGTATCGCAAAATCCGAATCAAGTGAGTGAATTTCAAGATCCAGGCGTGCCTTCAGACCAAGGGGGAAATCCTGCAACACCCAATCTAAATAATCGTAACTTTAATCTTCTGTCCTATTCAGCCGGTGGCCTATGGAATTTTAGCAACGGCTACGGTACTGGGTTGTCCTATACCGTGTCGCAAAGAGCTCCCAGCGCAGCTGAACTCTATTCGTACGGTATACATGAGTCGACTGCGACATTTTCGGTGGGTAACTCGAATCTGAATAAGGAAACATCGCACAACTTAGAGTTCAATATTCAAAAGACAGTGGGTAAGGTACGCGGAAAGGTAAATGCATACCTCAATAAGTTCAATAACTACATTTATGGCTTCTACACTGGACAAACTGCTGAAGCAGCGGAGGAATTCTCAGTTGTCGTTGCGCAGCAAGCTGCCGCCACGATCAAAGGAGCCGAGGCCGAATTGACCTACAACTGGAATCAGTTTGGTAGCGGTGCCCGTTTGTTTGCCGATGCGTCCCAAGGTACCTTTGATGCGGGTGGTAATTTGCCCCTGCAACCAGCGCCTCGGGTGGGGTTACAACTTGCCCATCAGCAAAATAAGTGGTTAGCGAATGCCAGCTATACCTATAGCTTTGAACAGAATCGACTGGCTTCTTGGGAAGTGGGCCCTACCCCCAGCTACAACTTACTGAACGCCGGTTTGTCGTATACCGAGAAGGTCAATAAGATCAGCTGGACCGGCTACGTTAATTTACGTAACTTGCTCAACGAGCAAATCCGTTTTGCCACTACCCCAATGGCAGTGCGTTTGTATGCACCGCAACCGGGACGCAGTCTCATGGTCGGGGTTCGCGCTGCCTTCTAACGGCTCTCGCACAGTTGCGCTGCAATCAGGCTCTGGCTCAGTTCGGCCAGGGCCTTTCTTTCGTTAAGTGCGGGTAGTTTTGCGCTAATGCTGATCTGGGCACAAATGGGTGGGCTGCAAATCAGATTCCAGATCGAATCCAATAAACCCATGTCACCAATAAAAGCGGGTGCCGTAGTTTTGTGGCCGGTCCGCGCATTAAAGTACTGAATCGCCAGGGCATATACCGGTGCATTGGCCACAATGACTGCCTCAAATAAGTTCGATTTAAACGGCGCTACCTGCTTGCCATCGGTCGAGGTGCCTTCTGGGAAGATGCAAATCGCTTTATGTTTGAGTTGCCCGGCTACTTCCTGCACCATATTGCGGATGCTATTGGACTTACCTCGCTCAATAAAGAGCGTACCGAGCTGTTTAGCCATCCAGCCAAAAATAGGCCAACTCGCTACTTCGGATTTGGCAACAAAATAATGGGGCTTAAAGGCATTGATCACATGAATATCAATCCATGAGATGTGATTGGCCGCCATTAGGTAGTGGGAATCTTCCAGCCGCTCTGCCCCAATCACGCTCAGACGCATCTGAAAGATGCCAAGCAACTGCTTACACCAATGGCGAATCGATCGATGCCGCTGCTCTGTCTTAAGCCAGGGAAAAACGAGCAGCAAAATAAAGCAGCCCTTCAGGACATGCAAGGTGATTTTTAGGATGGTGAAAATACGGCTTAAAGTCATATAAAAAATCGTTGATGCACAGGGCTCTTTGGTTTTGAGAATGTAATCAGAATACTAATCTAGTAAGTCATAAAAATGACATGAAATTGTCATGAAGCCTACACATAGCAATGGCTTAATACTCATCAATGACGCACTACCGAGCCATCTGGATTTCAGACGTGCACCTGGGTACATCCGGTTGCCAGGCCAACTACCTCCTCGATTTCTTAAAACACAATGAAGCCGATACCTTTTACTTGGTTGGCGACATTATCGATGGCTGGCGCCTCAAGAAATCCATCTATTGGCCACAAACGCACAATGACGTAGTCCAAAAATTACTACGCAAGGCCCGTAAAGGCGCCAATGTGTATTTTATTCCAGGCAACCATGACGAAAGTGCGCGCCAATACATCGGCATGTCCTTTGGTGACATTCAGGTGGTGGAGGAGATTATTCATACCACCGCAGATGGTAAAAAACTCTGGGTGACGCACGGCGATTTATTTGATGGCGTGATGCAATACGCCAAATGGCTAGCCTACGTCGGCGATAACCTGTACTCGCTGATTCTCTATATAAACCGTTACTTTAATTTGGTGCGCATCAAAATGGGCCTGCAGTATTGGTCCTTATCGCAATATTTAAAGCATCAGGTGAAGAATGCTGTGAGCTATATTGCCGATTTTGAACACATCATGGCGCGCGAAGCCCGCATGCGCAATTGCGATGGCGTGGTCTGCGGGCATATTCACAAAGCCGAAATTCGGGAAATCGATGGGCTCATCTATTGCAACGATGGCGATTGGGTCGAAAGCCTGAGCGCCCTCGTTGAAACCACCGAAGGCGAACTCAAGCTCGTCTTTTGGAAAACCATTTTGGGTGATCCTGCTCCAAGCTTTGCCAATACGGAACAACTCCCTATGGAAGTCGCAATTAGTAACTCACGTGAAGAGGCCTTAGCATGAAAATAATGATCGTAACGGACGCCTGGGAACCTCAGGTCAATGGCGTGGTGCGCACCCTAAAGCAAACCTGCCATGAACTGCGCTTAATGGGCCATGAGATTGAGATGATCACGCCCAATCAGTTCAAAACCATTCCTTGCCCTACCTATCCGGATATCTCTCTGTCACTCTTTCCCGGGAAAGGCGTAGCGCGCAAAATCAAGGATTTTGAGCCCGATGCGATTCACATTGCAACTGAAGGCCCCCTAGGCTTATCCGCCAGGGCATACGCTGTGCGTAATCGCCTGCCCTTCTCTACTGCTTACCATACCCGCTTTCCTGAATACGTTCATGCGCGTACGGGCATTCCCATTTCTTGGACCTATGCCTTTTTACGCTGGTTTCATGGCCCATCAATGGCCGTCATGGCGCCCACCATCGTGGTCAAAAATGATCTAGAAAAATTTGGCTTTACGAATGTGGTGCTGTGGTCACGCGGTGTGGATACCGAGGTATTTAACATGCAAGAGTCAAAAGTACTGAACTCAGCCCATCCGATCTTTTTATACGTTGGCCGCGTTGCCATTGAGAAGAACATCAATGCCTTTTTAGAAATTGATTTACCGGGATCCAAGTGGGTGGTGGGCGATGGCCCTGCCATGGCCAAAATCAAGCAGCAATATCCTAACGTCAATTACTTAGGGGTTTTAAACCAGCCCGAGTTAGCCAAAGTCTATGCGGCGGCCGATGTCTTTGTGTTTCCGAGTAAGACGGATACCTTTGGTTTGGTCTTACTAGAGGCCATGGCCTGCGGCACCCCAGTAGCAGCCTACCCCGTTACCGGCCCCATTGATGTGCTGGGCGACTCTCCAGCAGGTGCCATGAACGACGATTTACGTACCGCTTGCCTTGCTGCCCTCAAGATCCCCCGAGAAGTGGCAAGAGCGCATGCTGAGCGCTTTTCCTGGCGAGCCTCCACCGAGCAGTTTGCAAGGCATTTAAAGCCCGTAGCCACGCCTGCGATCCACCGCACCGCGCTTGCGTGAGTAAATATAGTCAATTAACCCATTGAAAAATACTTACCACATTGACCAAAATCCGCACAAAGGCAATCGCGGATTGGTTCGTGCATGGCATGCTGCCAAAAACTCATGGCATGGGCTGGTATTTGCGTTCAAAGAAGAAAGTGCATTTCGGCAAGAGTTAACCCTTTTTATATTACTGACGCCAGTTGCAGCACTCTTGCCCGTATCACTCTTTGAAAAGGCCGTTTTAATTTGCTCCCTGGTACTCGTGATGGCGATTGAACTGCTGAATTCGAGTGTTGAGGCGGCGATTGATCGCATCTCCTTTGAACACCATGATTTATCCAAGCGCGCTAAGGATTTTGGGTCTGCCGCTGTAATGCTGGCACTGTTAATTTGCTTCATTTTATGGGTCTGCGTTTGCCTTCCTTTATTCATGAAACTGTCATAAACGCAATTTACAGTTAGGTTTACTTTTATAAGGTTTTTCTATGTCCGACATGCCAAATCCATTCGCTCCATTCGATGTGTTCTTTAAAAGCACGACGACCGTAGAGCACAAGAAAAAACTCCAGAAAATCAAGAAATTACTTTCCAAAAAAATGGCAAAGCGTTTATTTGGTAAGGCGTTTGCTCAGCGTACCCGAGCTGAATTACAGTCCACCCCTGAAATTGCTCGCCCCCTTATCAAATCAAAGCGCCCTGCACTGCAGGTATCCTGGGCCAAAGATGCCGGTGAAATTCAGGAAGCCCAACGTTTGCGCTTTAAAGTATTCGCAGAAGAAATGGGTGCTACGCTTTCGCCAAATGCAGAAGGGCTAGATGTCGATGAATTTGATGCCTATTGTGATCACCTGATCATTCGCGATCAAGATACCCTTCGTGTGGTTGGTACCTACCGTGTTCTACCACCCCACAAAGCCCAAGAAATCGGTAAGCTTTATTCGGATTCTGAATTTGATCTCTCCCGTTTGCAGCATTTGCGACCCAAGATGGTTGAAGTAGGTCGCTCTTGTGTCCATCAAGACTACCGCTCGGGCGCAGTCATCATGGCCCTGTGGAGTGGCTTAGCTGAATACATGCTGAAAAACAATTATGAAATCATGTTGGGCTGCGCTAGTATTCCGATGTCGGATGGCGGCCACTTTGCTGCCAGTCTCTACAACGGTCTGAGCGCCGATCAAATCGCGCCAATTGAATGCCATGGCTTTCCAAAAGTACCATTACCACTCGCTCGCCTCAATGGCGGACTCGAGGTTGAGGCGCCCCCATTGATTAAAGGCTACCTAAAGCTGGGGGCCAAAATTTGCAGTGCGCCCGCTTGGGATCCTGACTTTAATACCGCTGACCTCTTGACGATGTTGCGCCTATCGGAAATCAATCCACGCTACGCCAAGCATTTTTTAGGGAAATAAACTGAGTGTTGCAGCAGCGTGCTAAATCAGATTAGCTCGATTCGGTAGGGTCTACCAATCCGCTCCCACTCTGCGGCCTCTTTGCGCAGGCTAAATTCAGTCAGCGGGTGGTTTTCTAACCAACTCTGTTTAATACTGACCGTGAAACCCGCGCCGGACTCGCTGACGCTAACCTCGGGCAATTGCGTATCGGTTCGACCACGGCAAAGCAACTGCGCCAGACGCAAAGCAAACAGCATGCGCCAATCTAAAAATTGGGTATTGCTAGCCAGCTTGCCGAGTTTGCCGGTATGACCCACAAGTAAAGTAGCTAGGCGCAGCTGATCGTTCTTTGAAAACCCCGGCATGTCCGCATTGCCAGCAATATAAGCCGAGTGCTTGTGATAACTGTTGTGGGAAATCGATAAGCCGATTTCATGCAGATTAGCCGCCCACTCAATTAAAACTAAGTTATTGGCTCTGGCTTCCTTATCCAGAACAGGCAACTGCGATAAAAAATGGGTCGCCAAATTACCCACCCGCTTGGCCTGCTGCCGATCAATGGAATACCGGTCCATGAACTGCTCCACCGTGACAAAACGCATATCGTGGTGCTGTGAACGGCCTAGCAAGTCATAGAGAACACCAACCCGGAGCGCCGCATCGGTGACCTCCATCAACTCAATCCCCAGCTCCTCAAACACCGCCAGCATGATTGCCAAGCCACCCGGCCAGACAACGCGTCGATCATCCTTCAGGCCGGGCACGGGAATCTGACTAGTATTCTCAAAGCGCAATAAATCGTGTTTCATGGCTTTCAATGCGGGCTTGGTAATAAAGCCTTTGGGTGCGTCGCCATAGCCCATTTGGGTAATGATGTCGGCTAAGGCGCGCGCAGTGCCAGAGGATCCAATGGCCTGCTTCCAGCCTTGCTTTACAAACGGTTCCGCAATCACTTGGATTTCACGGCGGGCGGTGAG
>CAZUMD010000011.1:5192-11153 GCA_964621735.1 uncultured Polynucleobacter sp. | reverse complement strand
GCTGAATTGCGTGCCACCCGCAAGGTATTGGTTGCCACCGCCCGCACGTGGGCTAAATCAAAGCCCCTTAAACGCTCGCCAAAGCGTCCAATGGCCGATATGCCCCGCTCATAGGCTTCGTGACCCAATAACTTCTTGTCCGTGAGGCCGGCAGCAATCCGTACCGACTCCCTGAGGGTGTCAATCGGTCGCAATTGCATGCCCGATGGCGTATTGACCACCTGCGCTATTAGCATCCGAAAGCTATTGGAGCCTAGGTCAACGGCAGCAACGTAGCCATCAGTTGGGGTTGTTAGGGTATCTGCTTTCACGTGAATTGGGCTTTAAATGAAGGAATTTCCATAAACAGTTCGGGTCTATTGTATGCAATCTAAATGACACATTACTGAAATATAAAGGTGGCATAACATAGTCTATTCATGACAAAAATGGCCATTCCCCTTCTGAATCGAGAAATCGGTATTTTGGAATTCAATTCCCGAGTACTGGCTCAGGCCGAGGACCCCAACAACCCCCTCTTAGAGCGTTTGCGCTTTTTGGGGATTGTGTCGAGCAACCTAGATGAATTCTTTGAGGTACGTGTTGCCGGACTCAAAGAGCAATTGCAAACCGATCCCAAAAAAATCGAAGCCGACGGCCTTAGCATTTTGGAGACCTACGACAAAGTAACGGAGTATGCCCACACATTAGTTACACGGCAATATGCGGTATTTAAAGACACCATTCAGCCGCAATTAGAACAGGCTGGAATACGGTTTATATTCGCCCAGGACTGGACGCCAGAGCAAGAAAAATGGGCGCATCGCATCTTTCAAACTGAATTGCTACCGCTCCTAACGCCGATTGCCCTGGATCCAGCTCATCCATTTCCGAAGGTTGCCAATAAAAGTTTAAATTTTATTGTCTCCTTGGATGGCAAGGATGCATTTGGTAGACGAGCCCGCCTAGCTGTTGTGCAAGCACCTCGCTCCTTGCCGCGGGTCATTCATATGCCAAAACACCTTGCCAAGTCGGAGTATGGCTTTGTCCTTCTATCCTCTTTTGTACAAAAATTTGTCGGTAGTTTATTTCCTGGTTTAAATATTGTTGAGTGCCACCCGTTTCGCGTAACACGCAACTCAGAACTCTTTGTATCCGATGATGAAGTCACTGATCTGCGTAAAGCACTCCAAGGTGAATTACCGACCCGCCACTTAGGTGATGCCGTACGCCTAGAAACATCGATCGACACGCCTCATGCGCTGGTAGAGCGATTGCGTAAGGAAAATGGTCTGCAGCCACAAGATTGCTATCGGGTTGATGGGCCAGTCAATTTACTCCGTCTGTCACAGGTACCCGATCTAGTCGACAAGCCCGAGCTCAAATTTGCTTTATACCGCCCCAAATCCTCATTTGGCCTAACTAAGCCAGGTCAGCAAGACTCGACTGATCCAGACGATTCCATCATTGAGAAAATTCGCCAAGGCGATATCTTGCTGCACCACCCCTATGAGAGCTTTGAGCCCGTATTGCAATTATTACGCGAAGCCTCCAATGATCCGGACGTATTGGCCATTAAACAAACGGTTTACCGTACGGGCGATGATTCCCCAGTAATGGACGCCCTTATTCAGGCAGCGCGCAATGGCAAAGAAGTAACGGTGGTCTTGGAGTTGTTTGCGCGATTTGATGAGCAAACCAATATCAACTGGGCCGCTAAATTAGAGAGTGTTGGCGCCCATGTGGTGTATGGCGTAGTGGGTCATAAATGCCATGCCAAAATGCTACTGGTGGTTCGGCGCGAGAAAATTGCCGGCAAGAAAACTAAATCACAACTCGTTCGATATGTGCATTTGGGTACTGGAAACTACCATCCAAAAACAGCCAAGCTCTACACCGATTTTGGTCTCATGACCTGCGATGAATCCATTACCAATGATGTACACCTTGTGTTTCAGCAGCTTACGGGTACAGCCTTGCACCTGGAAACTCGGGAGTTATGGGAATCGCCCTTTACTCTGCTGGATGAGCTGGTTGCGCACATTCGCGCCGAAGCAAAAGCCGCCAAAGCCGGAAAAAAGGCCCTCATCATCGCCAAAATGAATGCCTTACTTGAGCCAACTATCATTGCAGAGCTCTACAAGGCATCCCAAGCGGGCGTTAAGATTCAACTGATTGTGCGCGGTGTTTGCGCCCTGCAACCTGGGGTTAAAGGCCTATCAGACAATATTTCAGTGCGCTCCATTATTGGCCGCTTTTTAGAGCACCATCGCATCTGCTATTTTTATGCAAACGGAAAAGAGTCTGTGCACCTCTCCAGCGCAGATTGGATGGATCGGAACTTATTGCGACGGGTGGAGGTAGCCTTTCCGGTAAAAGATCAGGCTCTAAAAAAGCGCGTGGTCTTAGAAGGATTAAAACTGCTACTCAAAGATAATATAACCGCATGGAAAATGAATTCCGATGGCAGCTACCACCAAGTAAAGCCAAGAGCAAATCAGACTCCAGTGATTGCGCAGTTAGAGCTAATTAAACAATTCGCTCCGAAGGGAAAACTAAAGTAAATTGACTGCCGGAGCCAGGCACACTCTCAATCAAGAGCTGAGCCTGATGCCGACTGGCAATGTGCTTCACAATCGCCAGACCCAGTCCTGTGCCACCGGTATCGCGCGAGCGGCTGCGATCAACCCGGTAAAAACGCTCGGTTAAACGCGGTAAATGTTCAGCGCTAATGCCGGGACCGGTATCCCGGACCGAAAAAACGCCCTGCCCATTGGAATTAACACCCCACTGCACCGCGATCTCTCCGCCGTTGGGCGTGTAGCGAATCGCATTAGAGATCAAATTACCAAAGGCTGACATTAATTCATGCTCATTGCCCACGAGCAACTGGGTTGACTCTGCTTCAAAGCGGATTTGATGAGCACCCTGCGATAAGGCTTCGGCATCATTTCTAAGTAATGGAAATGCAGAGTCGACTACATTCACGGAATCTTGCAAGACAGGCAAGGAATTAGCCTCTAGATTGGCCAAGGTAAGTAAATCTTCAACTAAGCTTTTCATGCGCCGACCTTGCACCATCATCAGCTCGAGGTACTCTGCTTTTTGGGATGGTGTCAAATCAATCGTCTGGACCGTTTCTAAAAAGCCCATCATTACGGTAAGTGGTGTGCGCATCTCATGGGACACATTGGCCACGAAGTCACGGCGCATCGCCTCTGCTTTATATAAATCCGTTACGTCTTGGGCCAACAGTAAGCGCCTATTATCCGCAAACGGAAATGCCTGAATTCGAAGGCTTAAGTTAGAGCCAGGGCCCATTTTTTCAATCACTAAGGGCTCTTCAAAGTCGCGCGTACTAAGATATTGAACAAATTCAGGATTACGAAACAAATAATTGATTCGCTGCATCGAATCGCGCTTGAAGTTCAGCCCAAAAAAACGTTCGGCAATGGCGTTACACCACTCAATCTGATCTTGGTTGTCAAGCATCACAATGCCATTGGGCGAAGCCTGAAAGGCCTCAATAAAGCGTTGGTGTTGACGCTCAACCTCAAAAATACGTTGCTTTATTGCCTTGACGTAACGCTGCAAACGAAAAAAGAGGTCCTCCAAGAATCCACTGGCTGCTGGCAAACTCTCTAATTCATCGGCTTGTACGTATTTTTTAAGGGTGGATAGCTTAAAGTAGAAATACCCCAGCGGAATTGCCAGAACAGCGAGCGCAATACTAATCGCGATCCACTGACCCCATGCAGACAGCGTAAGCCAATACAACGCAATGGAACAGGCCAACAACACAAAAAGGCGGGCAATGGCAGCAAACATAGCGCTATCTTAGAGCAAACCCAATACTGCTAGCAAAAGGTCTTATCTTGGGGCTGTTAAGACTATGTATTTACAGGACTCTTCGTAATTCGATAGCCGCTTCCACGGACCGTCTCTACGTAATGATCGCAAGCAAAGGGGGCTAAAGCGGCGCGTAAACGCTTAATGTGCACGTCGACCGTACGCTCTTCAATGTAGACCTCATTACCCCACACATTGTCTAAAAGGTGGGTTCGCGAATGAACTCGCTCCGGATTAGCCATTAAGAACTGCATTAAACGAAACTCGGTAGGTCCCAATGCAAGGGCTTTGCTAGTATTGTCAGAAATACGAATGGTTAAACGGTGGGCCGCTGGATCCAGTTGAATTGGGCCCAGTGCTAAGGCCTTCTCTTCGACCACCTCAAATACATGGCGCCGCAATAAGGCCTTCACACGCGCCACAAGCTCCTTTGGCGAGAATGGCTTGGTTACATAATCATCTGCCCCGGCATCCAGGCCCAATACTTTGTCTGCCTCTTCCCCTTTGGCGGTTAGCATGAGGATCGGAATGGCTTGCGTTGAAGGATTGGACCTGAGCTCACGCGCAAACTGCACGCCCGATTTACCGGGCATCATCCAATCCAAGATGACTAAGTCGGGTTTGGTATTACGCAGCAGTTGCAGGGCTTCATCGGCCTGCAAAGCTCTCAATACGCTAAATCCAGCATGGGTTAAATTGATTGAAATGAGCTCGGCAATCGACGGCTCATCCTCCACAATCAAGATTAGTTGCGACATGCGATCAGCTATTGGCTTCGCGAATCATATTGTCTTCGGGCGTATGACGCACATCCGCACCCTTCACAATGTAAATAACAAACTCAGCAATATTTTTAGCATGATCACCAATGCGCTCAATTGCTTTTGCAATGAAGAGCAGGTCCAAGCCAGTCGAAATCATTTTTGGATCTTCGGCCATATAGGTAATTAATTTGCGCACAAAGCCGCGGAATTCCTCATCGATTTGCTTGTCGTCTTGTACCACTTTGGCAGCAGCCACGGCATCGAGGCGAGCAAAACAATCTAAACTTTGACGCAATAAATCAATTGCCATCTGACCAGATAATTTAATTTCTGCAGCATTAATTTTATAGTTTGCTGATTCGGTAATCACACGACGTGTCCGCTTAGCTACTCTTTCTGCTTCATCACCAGCTCGCTCAAGATTAGTAATCCCCTTTGAGATGGCCATTACTAAACGTAAGTCACGTGCAATTGGCTGGCGACGTGCAATTAATTCAACGCAGGCAGAGTCAATTTCCACCTCAATGGCATTAACGGCTTTCTCGCGCTCAATGACTTCATTGCATAAATCAACGTTGAGCTCGGTAAAACCGCGCATGGCAGTCTCAATTTGCTGCTCAACCAAACCACCCATTTGTAGCAGCTGGGAGCATAAGGCATTCAAGTCTTCATCAAACTGGGATGATAGGTGCTTATCTGACATGTCTTCTCCTAATTAGCCGAAACGGCCAGTAATATAGTCTTCGGTTTCTTTGCGCTTGGGCTTAATAAATAGCTCATCGGTCTTGCCATACTCCATCAATTCACCCAAATACATATACGCCGTAAAGTCGGATACGCGCGCCGCCTGTTGCATATTGTGCGTCACAATCGCAATGGTGTAGTCTTTTTTCAGTTCGTTGATCAACTCTTCGATCTTGGCTGTTGAGATTGGATCGAGCGCCGAGGTTGGCTCATCCAGTAGCACAACGGATGGTTTAACGGCCACACTGCGGGCAATGCACAAACGCTGTTGCTGACCACCCGATAAGGATAAGCCACTTTGATTTAGCTTATCTTTTGCCTCATTCCATAGAGCCGCCTTGGTCAGCGCCCACTCCACGCGCTCATCCATTTCTGCTTTAGACAGGCGCTCATAGAGACGCACGCCAAAGGCAATGTTTTCATAAATCGACATGGGAAATGGGGTTGGTTTCTGAAAAACCATGCCAATACGAGAGCGCAGTAAATTCACATCACTATCGGTAGCTAGGATATCCTCACCATAAAAGCTAATCTGGCCTTCAGCACGCTGCCCAGGATACAAGTCATACATCCGGTTAAGGGTACGAAGTAAAGTGGATTTACCACAGCCCGATGGTCCAATAAA
>CAZUMD010000011.1:0-5092 GCA_964621735.1 uncultured Polynucleobacter sp. | reverse complement strand
CCGCTCATATTGGTGGAGAAGAATTGGTTATTTAGGGCGGTGAACAGAAGTGGTCCGGTTTCACCGCTAACCCGTGCTAAGGCAAGCAAAATTCCGGTGATCACACCGCTCTTGGCGGCGGTCAAGGTAATGCTCAGAGCAACTTTCCACTTGGGCGCGCCCAAAGCATACGCCGCCTCTCGCAGCGTTAAGGGCACTAACTGCAGCATATTTTCGGTGGTCCGCACCACTACTGGCACGGCAATCAAAGCCAAGGCAACCGTACCAGCCCAGCCTGAAAAGCTCTTAAACTGATACACAATAATGGCGTATACGAATAAGCCGATCACAATCGATGGCGCCGACAACATGATGTCGGTTACAAAACGCGTTACTTCGGCGAATTTACTTTTGCTGCCGTACTCTGAAAGATAAATGCCAGCCAAAATACCGATGGGCGTGCTGATAAAAGTACAAGCGCCTACAATCATGAGACTACCCACAATTGGATTAGCCAAGCCACCGCCATCGGTACCTGGGGCCGGTGTGCTCTCAAGGAAAAGAGACAAACTCAAGGCTGAAAAGCCCTTGTAGAGCAATATGGATAAGATCCAAATTAAAAAGAACATGCCAATCGACATGGCAAAAACCGACAATGACAAACCGATTGCATTAACGCGTTTGCGCTTATTGAATAATGATTGATCCATCCCTCTTGAGATGGCCGAGCCCGTTTTAAATTGAGAATTGCTCATTATGTTTTCAATCCCTGTCTTGCTTCCATGCGCATCAACATAAACTTGGCTGATGCTAATACAACAAATGTAATTACGAAGAGAGCGAATCCCAATAAAAATAAAGATGAGTAGTGAACACCAATTTCGGCTTCTCCAAACTCATTCGCTAAGGTAGAGGCAATCGAATTACCTGGAGCAAATAAAGATGCCTTGAGCTTGTGGGCGTTACCAATCACGAAGGTAACTGCCATGGTCTCGCCTAAAGCGCGGCCTAAGCCAAGCATGATGCCACCAATCACACCCGTTTTGGTGTACGGCAAGACCACATTGCGTACTACCTCCCAGGTGGTACAGCCAATGCCGTAGGCCGACTCTTTTAATACGGGTGGGACAATCTCAAATACATCGCGCATTACAGAAGCAATAAAGGGCAGAATCATCATCGCTAAAATCAAACCGGCACACAAAATGCCGATGCCGTTAAATGCGCCTGCAAACAATAATCCAATGCCTGGAATATGGCCAAAAGTAGCTGCGAGTGCAGGCTGGATATAGTCCGCAAAAATAGGTGCGAAGATAAACAGACCAAACATACCGTAAATAATGGAAGGCACTGCTGCCAAAATTTCAATAGCCGTGCCGAAAGCACGTCGGAGGCTCTTGGGGCAAATTTCAGTCAGAAATATGGCGATACCAAAACTCAGTGGTACTGCAATGACAAGTGCAATGACGGAGGTAATAACGGTTCCGTAAATGGCAATGGCGCCACCGAACTCGCCATTAATAATATCCCATTCGACCGTGGTGAAAAATCCAAAACCAAACTTCTGAAACGCTGGATAGGCATTGAAAGCCAGGGAAATAAGAATGCCAATCAAAGCGAGCAGAACAGTTAGAGCAAAAAACTGCGTTACTAAATAGAAAAGTCTATCTAGAATCCGCTGCTGTTTCGCAATCTTGACGGCTTGCTGGCTTATTAGCCTGACCGACGCTGTATTTTCCATAAATCAAACCTTCGTGAGGTAATCCACTTGCAACTGATACAGTATATTGAATAAATATAATCTAAAAATTACCCCGCACGAAGCGGGGCAAATTAGATAGTAGAGCTTAGTTTTTACTTGTTTTGGATTTGTGACCAAACGTTCTTACGGATGTAATCCGTAGTAGCCTTAGGCATGGGTACATAATCTAAATCAATTGCCATCTTGCCGCCCTCTTTGAATGCATAGTCAAAGAACTTAATCACTTCGGCAGACGTTGCTTTGTTAGTAGGTTGCTTGTACATCAAAATGAACGAAGCGCCTGTAATTGGGTAAGACTTAGCGCCTGGAGAATCAGTGATGTAAATACCCATTCCAGGAACCTTGGACCAATCAACTCCAGCAGCAGCAGCTTCAAAGGTCAAGTCATCGGCTGCAATAAACTGACCATCTTTATTTTTCATTACTACTGAGGCCATATTGTTTTTCTTAGTGTATGCGTACTCAACGTAGCCAATTGAATTGTTAATACGGTTGACGTTTGCAGCAACACCTTCATTGCCTTTTCCGCCGACAGAGGATGCAGCTGGCCATTTCACTGCTGCGCCAGCACCAACGTTACTTTTCCAATCGCTACTTACTTTTGCTAAGTAGTCAGTAAAAATGGCTGTTGTGCCAGATCCATCAGCACGGTGAACTACGGTAATGTCGCCTGCAGGAATATTGAGGCCTGGGTTAAGCAGCGCAATACGCTTGTCGTTCCAGTTGGTAATCGTACCTTGGAAAATATCAGCCAAAGTCACGCCATCTAATTTCAGTTGATTCTTTCCAATACCTTTGACGTTAATCACGGGAACAACACCGCCGATAATTGCTGGGAATTGAACCATGCCGTCACGCTCGAGGTCTTCAAACTTTACTGGAGCATCGGTTGCGCCAAAATCAACTGTCTTGGCTTTAATTTGCTTGATACCGCCAGAAGAACCGATCGACTGGTAGTTCATGCCTGTGCCAGTGCGGGCTTTGTAGGCTTCTGCCCATTTGCCATAAATTGGGTAAGGGAAGGTTGCGCCAGCGCCAGTAATATCGGCTGCCATTGCTACGGGAGCGAAGCTCGCTGCAGAAATCGAAAGGGCTGCAACTGTGAGCGCCTTTTTCAGTGTCAATTTCATTTCATTGTCCTTTAATAGAGTTACCGCATAGCGCGATAACTGAACAATAGAGGGGCAATGTGACGGCTTTGTGACACCTGGATTTATGGTAAAAAACCCATATAAAACAATACTTTAAATCAAATACTTCTTATACGGGTATGGTTGCGACAATGGTTTTCGCGCAGCTTTTTGCCTGCTCCAGTTCTTTTGCTTCCACCATCACGCGCAGAACGGGCTCTGTACCGGAAGCCCGAATCAATACCCGGCCGGCATTGCCGAGCTGGGCAGTAATGGAATTAACTGCCTCCACCACCTTGGAATCGGCTTGCCAATCGTAGCCAGGGGCCACTTTGACATTCAATAAGACCTGAGGAAAGACATTCACTCCATCGAGTAACTCGGCCAAGGATTTGCCTTGTTTGCGCATCGCTGCTAAAACTTGTAAGGCAGCAACCGTGCCGTCCCCAGTGGAATGTTGATCTAGGCACAGCAAGTGACCCGAACCCTCGCCGCCCAATATCCATTGGTGCTTTTTAAGCTGCTCCAAAACGTATCGATCACCCACATTCGCGCGCTCAAATTGCAGGCCGAGGCCTCGAATCGCCTGCTCTATTGCCGCATTGGTCATTAAGGTTCCTACTACCCCGCCGAGTTGCACGCCCTGCTCCACCCGGTCTTTTGCCAGCACATACAAGAGTTCATCGCCATTAAACAGACGGCCCGTGCTATCGACCATTTGCAAGCGATCAGCATCACCATCGAGGGCAATGCCCAGATCGGCTTGGTGCTCTTTGACTTTGGCAACGAGTGCTGCTGGGGCAGTTGCGCCACAGCCATCGTTAATGTTGCGACCATTGGGCTCAACCCCAATCGAAATCACTTCTGCGCCGAGTTCATTAAACACATTCGGAGCCGATTGATAGGCGGCGCCGTTGGCGCAATCCACAATAATTTTCAATCCACGCAAATTGAGTGCCGCGGGAAAAGTGGATTTACAAAACTCAATATAACGTCCGGTAGCATCGTCTAAACGGAATGCTTTGCCGAGGTACTCCGAGCTCACACACGACAGGGGCTGATCTAAAGCAGTCTCAATCGCCAACTCCGATGCATCTGATAATTTATCGCCCTCGGGTGAGAAAAACTTAATACCGTTGTCTTGATAGAGGTTGTGCGATGCCGAGATCACTACGCCTGCCGAGAGTCGCAATGCTTTAGTGAGATAGGCCACGCCCGGTGTTGGCATCGGGCCGCACAGCATCACGTCAACTCCGGCAGCAGAAAAACCCGCTTCCAGTGCGGCCTCTAATAAGTAGCCCGATACGCGCGTATCTTTACCAATTAACACAGTACAACGCTCACCTGCAGGAGCTGCTTGCTTTAGTACCGTACCGGCTGCATAGCCAAGGCGCATGATGAAATCCGGAATGATCGGGGCCTTGCCCACCTCACCACGAATCCCATCGGTACCAAAGTACTTTTTCTTATTGGCTGTCATAGGTTTTGATTATAAAACTTGAATGCAAGGGGATTCGCCCTTTTGCGCTGCATTATGCGGCTTGGGCCGCAGCCCAGAGGGTTAGGGCATCAATGGTCTCTGGCACGTCATGGACCCGCACAATACTGGCGCCGCGCTCTGCCGCCAACACTGCGGCAGCTACGCTCGGCACAAGTCGATCACCAACTTCTCGACCGGTAATTTTGCCCAGCATCGATTTTCGGGAAATCCCAGCCAATACGGGATAGCCGTTGTGCGTGAACCGCCTAAACTCCTGCAGCATGGCGAGGTTGTGGTCTAAGCTCTTACCAAAACCAAATCCAGGATCGATTGCAATCCGATCTGCAGCAATACCCTGCTTAATTAAATTCTGCGTGCGCTCCATTAAAAATGCATTTACTTCGCTCACTACATTTTCATAGTTTGGATTGAGTTGCATGGTGATGGGGTCACACTGCATGTGCATTAAGACAATGCCACAATTACCCGCTAGCGTAGCATCTATCACCACGTGTTCTGCGCCCGCTTGGCGCAATGCCCAAATGTCATTCACGCAATCCACACCAGCCAGCAAAGCCTGCCGCATGGTTTCGGCTTTGTAGGTATCAATCGATAAGGCAACACCGCAGTCTTTGAGTGCTTCGATGATTGGCAGCACCCGATCTAATTCTTCTTGCAGTGACACAGGAATGGCGCCGGGCTTGGTTGATTCACCGCCAATATCAATTAGGTCAACGCCAG
>CAZUMD010000010.1:0-21639 GCA_964621735.1 uncultured Polynucleobacter sp. | reverse complement strand
TTGCCAATCTATGATTTTCTGAATCAAATGGATCGCCGCTTATTGCAGGCAGCAAAACGCTTGCAGTTGGGTGGGGCCAATACCTTGGGCAGTGCTCAATACAACTTTGAAGTTTTTGCGGTTAAAGAGCCGAGCATTAATGCGTTTGCACTACCCGGTGGTTTTATTGGCTTTCATACGGGGCTTTTGGTTGCGGCTGAAACGGATTCCGAGGTTGCCTCCGTTATGGGCCACGAAATCGGCCACGTATTGCAACGGCACATTGCGCGCTCGATGGACAAGCAGGCAATGAATACCATGCTTGCTTTAGCCGGTATGGTGCTAGGGGCGTTGGCTGCCTCCAGCAACCCATCAGCAGCAGTGGGTTTAATGCGCGGCGGGCAAGCCTTATCCATTCAGAATCAATTGGCCTACTCACGCGATGCTGAGCGTGAAGCGGATCGCATTGGCTTTTTGATTTTGGAAGGCAGTGGTTATGACGTCAACGGTATGCCTGCTTTTTTTCAGCGCTTGCAAAAAGCCAGCAGCATCATGGACAGTGGCGTGCCGGCTTATGTTCGAACGCACCCCTTAACCATTGATCGTATTGCAGACATGCAAGATCGGGTACGCATGGTTAATGCTAAGACTGTTCCCAGCTCATTGGAGTTTTATTTAATTAAAGCGCGCGCTCGCCTGGATCAGCAAAAGGGCTCGAGCGGCTTGTTTGATGCCCGTAATATTTTTGAGGGTTTCAGCAAACAAGCTTCTCCCATTAAACAGATGGAAGGATTTTATGGACTTGCTTTAGTTGCGCAGCGCCAAGGCAAAGTAGATATCGCTGAAGGCTATTTGCAAAAAACCCGGCAGATGATGCAGGCCGCAGCAGCGCCGGGATCGCCTTTACTGCGCCAGAGTGTAGCGCTGGATACCACGGCATCGGAATTGGCTTTAGCTAAAGGCAAACCTCAGGAAGCACTGCAGATTGCTCATGCGGCATTGCGCGCCTATCCAGAATCATTTGCCGCAGCAGTCGCCATGATTCAGGCGGAGCTCAAGCTGGGTAAAACCGATGAGGCCATTAGTTGGCTTCGAGCCCGCACTAAGCAACAGCCGGGTGAAACCATTTGGTGGACATTATTGGCGGATGCGTATAACCAAAGCAATAATATCGCCTTACGGCATTACGCCATGGGGGAAAAGTTTGCCCTGACTGGCGCTTGGCCTTCTGCAATTGAGCAGATGCGGATTGCAAGGGCTGCTGGTGGTAACAATTATTACCAAGGCTCAACGATTGATGCACGCCTACGGGAGTTTCAGAAAATGTACCTAGAGGAACAGCGCGAGGACGCTAAAAGCAGAGGCGGCTAAGCCCGCATCAATTGCTTAAGGCTGTGGGCGGGATTGAAACTGGAATCGATTTTCCACTTCAGCAGTGGTAATGGGCTCCAGTTTTAAATTCTGGTCACGCCACCGCCAGATTCCTTCCAGTGCGCACGCGGTATTGCCCAGTGTAGTAAGTCCCGAGAACAATTCGATGTCATGGTCATGCAACAACGCAATGCTGAGGCATTCTATTTCACTAAACTGATTTGGGGTGGTCCCAGTGCAAATGGTTTGTGTGAGTTTTCCTTCAATCAGAATGTGCCCCGCTTCATCCATGAAGGCAGCAGTGGGTGTAAGTAGGCTGTCGCATTGCGTCTGCAATTGCCAAGGATGTTCTGCATTGCCTGTGGGCATCATGCGTACTATCCAGGGCGTTGCATCGAGATTAACGTAGACGCGCTGGGGCCCATTCTGAAAGAAATACCGCCCATCGCTATCGCTGGCGTAATTGCGGGCAATGAAGGCATTGAGTGCTGCGTGCTTAATGACATCCCCAGGTAATCCGTTGGCTTGAGCGTAGTCGTCGCGCATGCGCCAAACCCCGCGCCGATCGAGCGCGAGCCAGCCAAAGCAGTGCGGTATGTTTGGCCACTTAACTAAAGACTGGGCAATGCTTTCATCCATCGCGTTTAATGTAAGCCGTGCTGGGTAATGGGCGCACTTGAGCTGACATCAGTGGAATGGCTGGCATGCAAGTGAGCAATGCGCCATCCTTGACTGTCTTGCAATACAACCAAGGTGATATTGAGAAAGAAAGCCGACTCCACTTGATCGGCGCGTAAATGAACGGCCTCGGTAGTGTCATAGATCGCCGTACCTAAGGTCGAATGCGAGATGCAGGCAATCGGCTCTAGAAACAGGGCTTGATTAGAGAGTAAGCGCTCTAAGCCCCCACGAATCTCGGCATGACCACTCAGACGTTGGCCTTCGGGCAGGACGCAGGTAATGGAGTCATCGTCTAGCCACAATGCCAGAGCGGCCGTGACATCGCGCCGCTTGAGCGCTTCTCGCCAGGCATCGACTACTTCATCGGCATTGTGAAAGAGTCTGGCAAGGTTGGGCATGACTGAATTCCTTTGCGATTAAGAAGTAAAGCAGTGCGATAAGACTTACTGAAGTGCAGTAAAGACGCGTTCGGGACTAATCTGATTGAGGCAGTTTAAATGGCCGAGTGGGCACTCGCGTTGATGGCAAGGACTGCACGGCAAATGCAAGGAGATGATAGTTGCTTTTACAGAATTGGGTGGGGTATGGCTTGGATCGCTCGAGCCAAAGATCGCTACCTGTGGAACCTGGAGTGCGGCAGCAATGTGCATCAAACCGGAGTCGTTACTCACCACCTTGCTGCACAGACTAATGATGGCGATGGCCTCATCCAGTGATGTGGCTCCGCACCAGTTGAACATGCGGCCCTGAGAAGCTGCTGAAGAAACAATGGCATCGCCGATCGCGCGGTCCGATGGGCTGCCCAATAAAACTACCGAAGCAGTGGGCTTTGTGTTCAGAATCGATTGCGCAAGCGCCGCAAAGTGCGCAGCAGGCCAGCGTTTGCTGGGGCCGTATTCTGCGCCGGGGCAGAGCACAACGAGTGCATCTGTTTGAATGCCGGCCGCTTGCAATCGAGCACGCGCTGATTCCAGTGCAGATGCCATCGGTACTAAGTATGGTGGGTTACTGGTTGTATTGAGATTAACGGATAGGGCACACAAATTGGCGTAGTGCTCCACCATGGGGATGCGCTGCGTTTTGGGTGAATTGGCTTTGGTCTCGGTTAGCAAGAAACGGCGCAGCTCACCTTGATACCCAATACGTACAGGAATGTTAGCGAGCCAGGGAATGAGGGCGGACTTCAAGCTATTTGGTAGCACGTAGCAGCTCGCATAGTTGCGTTTTTTAATCTGAGCAGCAAGTGCACGCCGCAGACCCCACTGCAATTGCCCATGCCGAAGATCGGCTTCAATTAATTCAATTACTTCGCTGCAGGCCCGATATACCGGCGCCACCCAAGGTGTGGCTAAAACATCGATTACCGCATGGGGATAGGATGCTTTGATTGCTGCCAGAAGGGGCTGGGACATTACGGCATCGCCAATCCAGCTCGGGGCGATGACAAGAATGCGATTCATTTGCAAGCCCCCGTCTCGGTTGATGGATGCGGGGATGGGGTGATTAATGGCCGTGGGGTTCCGTGCCGGGAATCAAGTGGTACTCGGTGCCGCAGTACGGACACTTTGCTTGGCCGGTGTGGATGATGTCTAAAAAAACACGGGGGTGTAAATTCCAGCTGGGCGTATCACTCGTTGGGCAATGCAAAGGTAAATCAGCGCCATTCACCATGACGGAGGTCTGCGCTGCGGTGTCTGCTTGACTCATGACGGATCCTTTCGTGTGCTGTCTTACTTGACTGGGGTAAGCCAATCACTGTATCGGTCATTTTTGCCGTATACCGTATCAAAAAACACATCTTGAATTTGCTTGGTGATCGGACCCTTTTTACCATCGCCAATCATGCGGTCATCAAGTTCGCGAATCGGCGTTACTTCAGCTGCGGTGCCGGTGAAGAAGGCTTCATCCGCGGTATAGACTTCATCGCGCGTCAGGCGTTTCTCACGCACCTCAAATCCCAAGTCCTTGGCAATTTGAATAATCGAGTCACGGGTAATGCCATCCAGGCACGATGCTAAATCTGGGGTGTAAACAATGCCATTGCGCACCATGAAGAGATTTTCGCCAGAACCTTCAGACACATAGCCTTCGGTATCGAGGAGCAAGGCTTCGTCGTAGCCATTGGCAGTGACTTCTTGATTGGCCAGAATCGAATTAATGTAATAGCCCGATGCCTTGGCGCGCACTAAGGATGAATTAACAAAGTGCCGCGTGAAAGACGATGTCTTTACCCGAATGCCTTTATTAAGTCCATCTTCGCCCAAGTAAGCGCCCCACAGCCAAGCCGCAATGATGGTATGAATCGTGTTGCCTTTGGGGGAGATGCCGAGTTTTTCTGAGCCAATGTAAATCAACGGCCGGATGTAGCACGACTCCAATTGGTTGGCATTAACAACATCAATGATCGCTTGGCGGATTTGTGCTTCGGTGTAAGGCAGTGTGATTTGGAAAATTTTGGTGCCATTGAATAAGCGCTTGACGTGCTCATTTAAGCGAAAGATCGCAGTGCCTTTGGGTGTCTTGTACGCCCGGATGCCCTCGAATACGCCCATGCCGTAATGCAAGCTGTGCGTGAGCACATGGGTTGTTGCTTCGCGCCATGGAATGAGTTTTCCATTGGACCAAATAAAACCATCGCGGTCGGACATCGACATGTTTTCTACCTTTTGCGTTGAATTAATCGGAGCCTTCAGTCCTGCAATCGACTTGCAAAACCAAGCTGCCTAACATGGGCTTTATTGTAGAGCAGGCGGTAGCGCTTCCTATAATGGGGGTACCAATGCCTAAGCACCCTAAAGCCCCTTTGATTCTGAGCCATTTACCCTATTTTGCTTGGCCGCACGATGAGCGGCTGGCCTTTCAGGATGGTTTGCGCACCATGTCAAAGTCGGTGGTGACCATCTTTACCTGGGCCTTAGTGACCGGCTTGGCCATGGGGAAATCCACTTTGACCCTGTGGCAGGCTGTCAGCATGAGCCTCTTGGTTTTTGCGGGCACAGCCCAATTGGCCGCATTACCTCTTATTGCTCTGGGCCTACCGATCTGGACCATCTTAATGACGGCATTTGTCGTCAATTTGCGCTTCGTTATCTTTAGCATTGGGATGCAGGCACATTTTTACTCCTTGCCGCTCTGGCGCCGAGCCACTCTAGGCTACTTCACAGCCGATTTTGGCTATTTGATGTACACCGCGAAGTATCCAGAAGCGCATCCACCCCAGGAAAGCCCGACTGCCCGTCGATCGCGCATCGCCTTTATGTATGGCCTAACCTGTGGCAACTGGAGCATTTGGCAGCTGGGTTCCCTCTTAGGTATTGCCCTAGCAGGGCAAATTCCGCAAAGCTGGGGGCTGGAGTTTGCCGGCACTCTTGCCTTAATTGCGATTATTGTGCCGATGCTGGATCGTGCTGCAGCGCGCTGGGCTGCTGGCGTAGCAGCCCTAGTTGCCGTTTTCAGTATGAGTTTGCCCTTTAAGCTCAATATTGTTTTGGCGATTGTTGCGGCAATTGGGGTGGGCATTGTCAGCGATCGCCGTCCCAAAGACCCTCTAACCAAGTCAGTTAGTGCGGGAGATTAAGTATGTCCGGCCTCACTTCCCTTGAAATCGGCACACTCTTTGTGGGCATGGGCCTAGTAACCCTAGGCACACGGAGCTTTTTTATGTTTTGGGGGGATCGGGTGCGGATGCCTGAACTCATTTTGCGCTCCATTCGCTATGCCCCGCTGGCGGCGATTGTGGCCATTTTGGCTCCGGAGATCATTATGCCGGTCGGCGCCACCCAAATTAGCCAGTTTAATTGGGCCTTACCGCAGATTTGGGCTGGTTTGGCTGCTTTTGTGGTGTTTAGCTGGCTGCGCACCATGCTGCCCACCCTGATTATTGGGATGCTGGTTTACAGCGCGCTGCGCTACTGGTTTTAGAATGGGGGATTGTTCTTCTACCGAATTGCGTTTCCATGTCCGATACCCTTTTTAAAGTAAAACGCCTCCATGACTTAGCGCAGGCTGGACTGTTAAAAGGCAAGCGAGTGCTGATTCGCTCGGATCTGAATGTGCCTCAGGATGAGGCAGGCAATATTACCGAAGACACCCGCATTCGGGCATCGATTCCAGCGATTGAAATTTGCCTACAAGCTGGGGCTGCAGTGATGGTGACTTCCCATCTGGGTAGGCCAACCGAAGGTCAATTTAAACCGGAAGACAGCTTGGCTCCGGTAGCCCATCGCATCGCAGAAATGCTGAATCGCAAAGTTCCCCTGATTAGCAATTGGGTCGATGGTGGTTTTGATCTTCAGCCCGGCGATCTCGTGCTGCTGGAGAACTGCCGCGTCAATGTGGGTGAAAAGAAAAACAGCGAAGCACTCTCGAAAAAAATTGCTGCACTGTGCGATGTCTATGTCAACGATGCGTTTGGCACGGCGCATCGCGCTGAAGCGACTACGCATGGTGTGGCGCGTTTTGCGCCGATTGCTTGTGCGGGCCCACTCATGGCTGCTGAGCTCGATGCCTTGAGCCGAGCCCTTGCTAATCCCAAGCGCCCCCTGATCGCCATTGTGGCTGGGTCAAAGGTATCAAGTAAGCTGACTATTCTCAAAGCCTTGGCTGAAAAAGTGGATGAGCTCATTGTCGGTGGTGGTATTGCCAATACCTTCATGCTGGCTAAAGGCCTGTCGATTGGTAAGTCCTTAGCTGAACCCGACCTCGTTAACGAAGCTCGGGAAATCATGGCCCTAATGGAAAAGCGTGGCGCCCATGTGCCGATTCCGGAGGACGTAGTAGTTGCCAATGAACTCTCGCCATTGGCGCGCGCCAATCGTGTGCCAGCCAACGAGGTAGCCGCGGACGACATGATTTTGGATGTGGGCCCGAAGACAGCAGCACGACTATCTACCATGCTCGCCCATGCGGGCACGATTGTATGGAACGGGCCTTTAGGCGTTTTTGAGATCGATCAATTTGGCGGTGGTACCAAAATGATTGCAGCAGCGATTGCCCATTCCCCTGCGTTTTCGATTGCGGGCGGGGGCGATACCTTGGCGGCTATTGCCAAGTACGGCATAGAAAATCAAGTCGATTACATCTCTACCGGCGGCGGCGCTTTTCTGGAATTTCTGGAAGGCAAAACATTACCGGCGTTTGCAGTATTGGTTGAGCGAGGAAGTGAATAAAAGGAGCGTTTCATGTTACGAGCCACAAAGATTATTGCAACACTAGGACCCGCTTCAGAAAAGCCAGCAGTTTTACGAGACATGATCCGCGCCGGATTGGATGTGGTTCGACTGAACTTTTCGCACGGTACCGTTGAAGACCACCGTGCACGCCATGACTTAGTCCGATCGATTTGCGCTGAAGTGGGTCGTGAGCTCGGCATCATGGCGGACTTACAAGGACCTAAGATCCGGGTCGGTAAGTTTGCTGATGGCAAGGCTATGCTTAAGGAAGGCGCTGCATTTATTTTGGATGTAGCCTGCAATCTAGGCAATGAAGAGCGCGTCGGCCTTGACTACAAAAATTTACCCAATGACGTACGCGCAGGCGATCGCTTACTACTCAATGACGGCTTGATCGTATTGCGCGTGGAGTCGGTGAAGGGCGGCGAGATTCATACGCGGGTTGAGCTTGGTGGTGCGCTCTCGAACAACAAAGGCATCAATCGCGCTGGCGGCGGCTTAACAGCTCCGGCTTTAACTGAAAAAGATATTCTTGATTTGGATGCTGCGATTGCAATGGGCGTTGACTTTGTTGCGATCAGCTTTCCAAAAGATGGCGCGGATATGGCCTACGCCCGCAAATTAGCCGATGCAGCCAGTGCCAAGCATGGCGTACCTAAGGTCAAGTTAATTGCCAAAGTCGAGCGTGCCGAAGCGATTGAGCCAGATGCCCTCAATAGCATCATTGCGGAGAGCGACGGCATCATGGTCGCGCGCGGTGACTTAGCAATTGAAGTGGGCAATCCTGCTGTGCCCGCCTTGCAAAAGCGCATGATCAAGCTGGCCCGCGAAGCCGATAAATTTACAATTACGGCCACGCAAATGATGGAATCCATGATTAGTGCGCCGGTACCCACCCGCGCTGAGGTAAGTGACGTCGCCAATGCCGTTTTGGATGGAACCGATGCTGTGATGTTGTCGGCGGAATCGGCTACAGGCATGTACCCCGTCAAGACCATTGAACAGATGGCGGAGATTTGCATCGAAGCAGAAAAATCAGAACAAGTTCGGCTGGATACCGACTTTTTAGATCAGACTTTCACCCGCATCGATCAGACGATTGCCTTGGGCGCTTTGTTTACCGCGCATCATTTGCACGCAACCGCGATTGCCGCATTAACGCAGTCAGGCTCCACTCCCATCTGGATGAGTCGCCACAATATTCATGTGCCTATTTTTGCCTTGACGCCCAATATATCGACGCAGCGCGTGTTAAGTACGTACCGTAATGTCACACCCTTAGGCCTGGCTTTTAGTAATGATCGCGATACGGCACTAGCTCAAGTGGAGGAACGACTCAAGGAGATGGGCGCGGTAAAGGCCGGCGATACGATCGTCTTAACCGTTGGAGCGCCAATGGGCTCACCTGGCGGTACCAATACGTTAAAAATTATCAACGTAAAATAGGCCTAGAATTTTTATCCTTTTATAAAAGAGAGTGTTATGCCCCTAGTATCCATGCGCCAACTGTTAGACCATGCTGCTGAACACAGCTATGGCTTACCTGCTTTTAATGTCAATAATTTAGAGCAGGTGCAGGCCATCATGATGGCGGCCGATGAAGTTGGCGCACCCGTCATCATGCAAGCATCGGCAGGAGCCCGAAAGTATGCAGGCGAGGCATTTTTACGTCACCTGATTTCCGCAGCCATAGAGGAATATCCCCACATTCCAGTAGTGATGCACCAAGACCATGGTCAAAGTCCCGCCGTATGTATGGCGGCGATCAAAAGCGGTTTTACCAGTGTGATGATGGATGGCTCACTCGAGGCCGACGGTAAATCGGTTGCAAGTTATGACTACAACGTTGCTGTATCGCAAGAGGTGGTGAAGTTCTCACACTCGATTGGCGTCACGGTAGAGGCGGAGCTCGGTGTTTTGGGCTCCCTTGAAACCATGATGGGTGATAAAGAAGACGGTCACGGTGCCGATGGCGCCATGACCCGCGAGCAGTTGTTAACGGATGTAGAGCAGGCTGCTGATTTTGTACGAGCGACCCAATGTGATGCACTGGCGATTGCGATTGGTACCAGCCATGGCGCATATAAATTTACCAAGAAGCCAACCGGTGATATTTTGGCCATCACCCGCATTAAAGAAATCAACCAGCGCATTCCGAATACGCATTTGGTGATGCATGGCTCCTCGAGTGTTCCGCAAGAGTTACTTGCTGAGATTCGGGCGTTTGGTGGTGATATGAAAGAAACCTACGGCGTACCCGTAGAAGAAATACAAGAAGGCATCAAGCACGGCGTGCGTAAGATTAATATCGATACCGACATTCGTTTAGCCATGACGGCTGCGATCCGCCGTTACTTGTTTGAGAACCCCGGCAAATTTGACCCACGCGATTACCTTAAGCCAGCACGCGAAGCGGCAAAAGCCATCTGCGTTGCACGCTACACGTCCTTTGGTTGCGCCGGTCAAGCGGCCAAGATTAAACCGATGGCACTCGAAAAAATGGCTGAGCGCTATCGCTCAGGTCAGCTTGCGCAGATTGTGAAGTAGTGTAATGAAAAAAGCATTGCACGCAACTTCGATTGCCTCTTTACCTTTGCTCTCCAAAGGCAAGGTGCGTGACGTATATGAATTGGGTAGTGACTGTTTACTGATGATCACAACCGATCGCTTATCGGCCTTTGATGTGATTTTGTCGCAACCCATTCCTGAAAAAGGCATCATCCTCAATCAAATGGCGAATTTTTGGTTTGATAAATTAGCCCATGTGATTCCAAACCACCTCACTGGTATTGATCCAGCTAGCGTAGTGGCAGCCGATGAAGTAGAACAGGTACAAGGGCGTGCAGTGGTAGCGAAGCGACTCAAACCCATTTTGGTTGAGGCCGTAGTGCGGGGCTACTTGGCCGGTAGCGGCTGGAAAGACTACCAAGAAACCGGTAGCGTGTGCGGTGTTCCTTTGCCGCCCGGCTTACAAAACGCCCAAAAGTTAGCGCAACCTATTTTTACGCCTGCTGCTAAATCGGCTGTAGGTGAGCACGATGAAAACATTTCATTTGAAGAAGTAGTGAAGCGCATTGGTGCGCCTCTAGCCAATCAAATTCGAGACGTCAGCATTCGTCTGTATGAGGAAGCGTCGCGCTATGCCGCCACCCGCGGCATTATCATTGCCGACACCAAGTTTGAGTTTGGTTTAGATGAAGCCAATCAGCTAGTTTTGATGGATGAGATTCTGACGGCAGATTCTTCCCGCTTTTGGCCGGCCGAGACTTACCAGCCCGGCACGAATCCCCCATCGTATGACAAGCAATTTGTACGCGACTGGTTAGAGCAAGTTCGGATCGACGGCAAGCCATGGCCTAAAACTGCGCCAGCCCCCGATCTACCCAGTGAGGTTATCGAAAAGACCGCAGAAAAGTACCGCGAGGCCCTAACGCGCCTGAGTCAGGCAGTCTAATTGGCAGTCATTCTGCTGGAGTCCCTGCCAAAAGGCTGGGATAATAGATCCTCCTTTCGTATTCGGCTTAACTGGAGCAGGCAATGAGCACACCTTCAAACGCAAACGCAGTCGTTGGCATTGTGATGGGTTCCAATTCCGATTGGGATGTCATGCAGCATGCTGCCCAGATGCTAGATCAGTTTGGCGTGCCGTATGAGGCTCAGGTTTTATCTGCACACCGCATGCCCGATGATATGTTTTCGTATGCAGAAGCAGCCCGCGGCCGGGGCCTGAGGGCGATTATTGCCGGCGCAGGTGGCGCTGCCCATTTGCCAGGCATGCTTGCCTCGAAAACCCTGGTACCGGTTTTTGGTGTGCCCGTTCCTAGTAAATACTTGCGCGGCGAAGACTCCCTGTATTCGATTGTGCAAATGCCTAAAGGCATTCCGGTGGCCACCTTTGCGATCGGGGAGGCGGGCGCTGCCAACGCTGCATTACACGTGATTGCTATTTTGGCCGCGCACGATGCCGATTTAATGGCAGCTTTGGAATCCTTTCGCAGTAAACAGACTGCGCTAGCGCAGTCTATGGAATTAGCAGCCAAGTAATTAATGAGCATGGACGTAGCCCCTTCCTCAAGTATCTGTAAATCGCCGGCGTGGCTCGGTATTTTGGGCGGTGGTCAGCTTGGGCGCATGTTTATCCATGAAGCCCAGTCTCTAGGATTTAAAGTCTGTGTGCTGGATCCCGATCCACTCAGTCCGGGCGGATCGGTTGCTGAAAAGCATTTATGTGCGGACTACCTTGATACAGCCGCCCTCTCTGAAATGGCGAGTTTGTGTTCTGCCATTAGTACCGAGTTTGAAAACGTCCCGGCCCAAGCGCTCGATTTTTTTAAAACGCGCGGGATCTTTGTTGCTCCGGATAGCAGCTGCGTCTCGATTGCACAAGACCGCATTAAAGAAAAAGCATTTTTAGCGCAGTGCGCTCCTATCTCTGGAGTGGGTCCGGTGCCGTATGGTGTGATTAATGTCGAAGCCGATCTAGCCTTGCTTGCAGGTGATCTCTTCCCCGGTATTTTGAAAACGGTACGCCTCGGTTATGACGGCAAAGGCCAAATTACAGTGCAGTCGCGCGATCAATTGGCAGCGGCTTGGGCCGATTTAGGCAAGGTTGCTTGTGTGCTTGAGAAACGTATGGCATTGGCTTTTGAGGTGTCAGCAATTGTTGCGCGCGGGCATGACGGTGATATCCGGTCTTTTTCTCCAGCAGAAAACATCCATCGCGATGGCATTTTGCATACCAGTACCGTGCCGTCGCCATCCTTGCAGCAGCATCCCGCTTTACTCGAGCGGATTCAAAAAGCAACCAGCGCCATTGCGCAGGAAATGGGGTATGTCGGCGTACTTTGCGTCGAGTACTTTGTTCTTACCGATGGCAGCATCATCGCCAATGAAGTAGCGCCACGCCCGCATAATTCGGGGCACTACACCATGGACGCCTGTGTTACTAGTCAGTTCCAGCAGCAGGTCAGGGCAATGGCTCGCTTACCGCTAGGCGATACACGCTTGTTAAGCCCCGTGGCCATGCTTAATATTTTGGGCGATGCGTGGTTTATCAAGGAAGGCAAGCAGCATGCCAACCCAACCGAACCAGCATGGGAGCGCGTCCTCAGTCACCCTGATGCTAAATTGCATTTGTACGGCAAAGCATCCCCTTTGCCCGGTCGCAAAATGGGCCATGTCAATTGCCTTGGCCAATCCCTGGATGAGGCGCGGCAGAGTTGCTCTGCTGTTGCTGGCGATTTAGGCATCGCTCCTTAAGTGATGCTGTAGTAGTGAAAGCCGAGCCGCAATCCACCATCAACGCCGCTGAATTGCAGCATGCAGTAGAGCAAGCAGTGCAACGCCTACAGCAGGGCGGTTTGGTTGCAATTCCGACGGAAACGGTTTACGGACTGGCAGCCGATGCGAGCAATGAACAGGCAGTGGAAAAAATATTCTCTGCCAAAGGTCGGCCAGCTAACCATCCGCTGATTGTGCATGTGGCAGCGCCAGCAATCGCAGAGGCATCAGGAATTAATCGATCGGATGCCTGGTTTAAGTTGATTGCGCCTTGGGTACGCGATCTTCCAGAAGAGGCAATGCGCTTGGTAGAAGCCTTCTGGCCTGGCCCCTTAACGCTGGTGCTAAAAAAAGATAAACACGTGCTGAGAGCGGTGACCGGCGGTCAAGACACGATTGCGTTGCGCTCGCCCGACCACCCGGTAGCGCAAGCTCTGTTACAAGCGTTTGGCGGTGGCTTAGCAGCGCCCTCGGCGAACCGTTTTGGTAAGGTATCACCTACCCGGGCTGCTGATGTCGCCGCTGAATTCAGTGACCAAGCTGATTTATTGATCTTGGATGGCGGCGATTGCACTGTTGGTATCGAGTCGACGATTGTGGATCTGTCTTCGGGCACCCCAGTCTTACTTCGCCCGGGTGCGATTACGCCAGAGCAGATTGCGCAGCAAACAGGAGTGCGTGTATTGCAAGCAGGCGCACGAGCCGATGCTGATACAAATACGCCACGCGTATCGGGTAGCCTTAAAGCCCATTACGCACCCAACACACCATTGCGTTTGTATGCGGCGGGCGCAGCGCTCGATTGCATTGCGCAATACCCAGATACTAAATTCCATGTAGCCCTGATAGTGTGGGAGTCGGAGCAAATGCGTGACCCACAGGTATTGGGCGCATCGCACATTCAGCAGGTACCCATTCCTGAGCAGAGTGACTTGTTTGCTAGCCGCTTATACCGATTGTTGCGTGACTTAGATGACCATTCGTGGGATTTAATTGTGATGCCCGAACCACCAATCGGGCAGGAGTGGGATGGGGTGCGAGACCGACTTCAGCGCGCTTGCTTTGGCTCGGGGCCGCCCGTTAATACCCACGTCAGCAGTTGATCGTGGGCATCCATGCCACGAAAAGCATTGGGGTGATTAATGAATGAGCTAACGGCATAGGTTTTGCCAGACTGACTCATGACATAGCCCGATATCGTCCGCACTTCCGTAAGTGATCCGGTCTTTATGCGCGCTTCCGGTTTTGTCTTCAGGTGCAAGAATTGACGCAACTGCCGTATCAGGCGGTTTTTCATGGTGCCATCCGATCCCGCTATGGGCAGTGATTGCACAAACAGATCGCCCGATGGAAGTTGACGGGCGGTAATTAATAGATCATTAAGGTGACGCGCACTAATGGCTTCATTGCGCGATAAGCCTGAGCCATTTTCTAAAACCAACTCAGGAAAATCCAAGCCCCGTTGTTTAAGCCACGCCTGCATGACCCGATCACTCGCGCCGATGGATGCCGGTTTGCCTAAACGTTCTAAGCTAAGCGTTAAAAAGACTTGCCGCGCCATGACGTTATTGGAAAATTTATTGATGTCGTTCACCGCATGGATCAATGGCCCACCCTGAAATTCCAGCAATGGTCTTGCAAATAGGGGAACCTCACCGCTTTTTCCTTGTGGCTGCTTAGCCCAAGAGCCTCCGGCTAATTCCCATGCCGCCGCAAATCCCAGGGTTAAAAAAGTATTGGGATCGAGCGCCACTACGTTGTAGGCAATGTTTTTACATGCGCTTGGAAACTCACCATTAAAGAGGGCCTGCCACTGGTCAGTCTTGTTTGGGCTTGATCCCAACTGCTTCACGAGCTCAAACTGGATTTGTTTACGCCACGCATCGCAGGTTTGATTGCTGGGGCGCAATTGATTGACGACCTTAAATTGCGTCAATGCTGGCGTATAGCTAATTGCAATGCGATCATCCTCGCGTGCTTGACTGACCTGGAAGGACAGTGTTCTGAATGCGTAGAGAAGGGGATCGGGCGGCACGTTATAGGACCGCATTGACTCGCCATCGATGGTGGCGTGTTCCATTACCTCGGGACTATAGGCGCTGCGGTCAAAAATCAAATTCCCATCAATGCGCTGAACGCCCAAATCCCGCAGGCCTTTCATCATCTGTTTTAGCTCTTCGGGTACCAACTTAGGATCGCCACTGCCACGCAGGTAAAGATTGCCCTTAAGTAGTCCATTTTTGATCTGGCCATCCGTATACAGATTGGTATTCCAGCGGTACTGTGGACCTAGCAAATCCAGTGCGGCTAAGGTAGTCAGTAGCTTGATTGTGGAGGCGGGGTTCATTGGTTGTTTTGAGCGCCAATCCAGAACCTCGCGCACGCTAGCGCCAGGAGTGCTGGGCAATTCCAAAACTGAAATACTCACCGCATCACGCGGAATTTGATTTTTAGCGAGTGCCTGCCACACGGCGGGCGGAACCTCGATCGTACCGCTAGGCGAAGATGCCAACAGGGGCTGACTGCCAAGTCCGCAGAGCATCAGCGCTAGCCAGGTGAATGGCTGGAACGCATACTGAAATGCGGGAAGGACTGCTGGGCGTGAAGTAGAAAAGAGTGGCACCGGCTTATGGTAAGCCAAAACAGCAAAAATACTAAAAAATGAATGACTTACTCAGTTAAAGCCGGGGGTCAATTTAGGCATGCTGTGCGCGTTTATTCAAATGAATCGCGGTTTAAAAAAGCATCAATCACGCTATTTTGTTTGAGGAGCAATTCTTTTAGGAGGGCTGCCCGTTTTGGGGTGGAGTCAGTGCGGTTGGCAGCGAGGCTATCGAGGCGATTGGCAAAACGCAGGCCATTCATTAGCAATGCCCCGCCTTTGATTCGATGAATCAGACTACCCAGGTCGGATTGGGATAGGGTCCCAGTAGACAGCTCTGCAATCGCCTGGTGGTGTACCTCCATGATTTCATGCAAGATCAGTCTGCCGATTTGATTTTGATCGGAGCTGCCTTTGCCGAGTTGCGGAAACGCAATGCTGTCCTCTTCCGCATCAAAATCGACTTCTACCATGGTGAAGTAGCGCGCTAATTCATTTTCGAGGGTAGCTAAGTTGAGTGGCTTAATCAGAACCGCATTCATACCCGAAGCAAGTAGGCGATGTCGAATGTCCAGGACATAGATATCGGCAGTAACGCCAATAATAATTAGCTCCGAAAACCCATCGGCGCGGATCGATTGCGATAAATCAGCGCCATGCATGCCGGGCATGGAGTGGTCGGTGAGCATGACATGAAACTGCCGTTGCTTTAGGAGGGTTATTGCTTGCCCGGCATTTTCACAGACAACGACCTTGGCTCCAAGCGCCTCTAATTGCAGAGATAGAACTTGACGGCTAGCAGGGTGATCCTCAACTACTAAGGCGCAGACTTGCTTGCCGTGGTGCTCCATGCGCTGGGCACTATGCAAGGTTGCCTCAGTGATTAATCGATTGGAAGCCACTTGGGTTGTTCTGGGGAAGGCGGCAGAAAAATGGACATTGCTACCCATTCCAGGTTCACTATCAAAATACAGCTGACTGTCCATTGATCGAATCAAATGGCTACTAATGGTTAAGCCGAGCCCAGTGCCTTGAGGTGCATTACCCGCATGCAATTGATGTTGGGCTCGAACTTGCTCAAAGGGCTGAAGGGCAATGGCAATATCCGCGGGATTCATGCCAATGCCAGTATCTATCACGCGAAACTCAATTAACTGGCCCGCATGGTCATCGGCCAAGATGCGTACCGAAAAATGAATCGATCCTGCATTCGTAAATTTAATGGCGTTACTGAGGATGTTGTTTAAAACTTGACGCAGTCGCAAGGAGTCGACCATTAGTACTTCTGCAATGCGCAGGTCTAGATGGGTATGCATGCTCAATTGGCGATTCGATGCAAAGATCGAAAAAGCCGCATCAATTTCCTCGACCAGGGTTTTAAGACAGCAGGGCTCAGGCGTTAGGGTGAGCTTGCCCGCCTCAATCTTGGAAAGATCAAGGACTTGATTGAGCATGCCAAGGAGCGACTCTGCAGACGCATGGGCGCTCTGCAACAAGGGCTTCTCGCTATCGGGTAAGCGCGGACTTTTCAGCAATAACTCTTGAACCCCCAAAATGGCATTCATCGGTGTGCGGATTTCATGGCTCATTTCAGCTAAAAAATTGGATTTCGCATTATTAGCGCGCTCCGCGTGTTCTTTTTGCATGAACAGGGCGGCATTCTGCAGCGCATGTTGTTTGCGATGGCGTTGCAAATGAATAATCCAAGCAAATCCGCCCAAGAGCATGGCGCATAAAAAACCAAACAGAATATGGCGCTTCCATGGCGTGTGATGCTGGTGCATAAAGTCAAGATCAGCGCTACCCAAATCATCCCTGGGCTCGATACCAAAACCGGGGATGGAAAAGATGGCGCGCGATGCTACCGGATCAAGCGCATGTAAGGTTTTATCTAAAATGCCTTTCAGGGGTTTAGCGTGATGGCCTATGAACCAGCGGTATGCCAGTGGCTCACGACCATACAAGCCATTCAGTTTTAAATATCCTTGGTGTTCTGCACGCATGGCATACCGCGCAAGCCGAATCGGCATCACGACTGCGTCGTACTCGCGCTTCATGAGCGCGGCAAATAAATGGGCTACGGATTGGTGGTCTCGGTGGATGGAGGCTGTTCCAAAAAAAGCCGTTTTGGGAGCGATCACGGGGCTACTCAGCAAGGTCTCGGTACGCGTTACCATCACCTTATGACCCCAAAACAAAGGCTCTGACCAAATACCTGCCTGCATTTGCTGCTCCGAGGCTAGAGGCGGATCAATCACAAAATCAATGGTTTGCTTACTAAGTAATTGGGTTAAATCTGCATCGGTGGCGCGCCAAATCGGTTGGTATTGCTGCTGCGTTTGCTCGCTCAGCGCATTAATGAGCGATTGGTAAACCCCAACTTGCCCGCTCTTGTCTAGGGGTGCAAGGTAGGGCGCATGTTGCTCATGAATACTGAAATACACCACCGGCCTTGCTTTGATCCACACCTCTTCTGCCGGAGTGAGTTTAATATGGTGTGCAAAAGCCGTACTGCTTAAAAGCAATACGGCGCTGCAAGCGAATTTACTAAATGAATTTACCCGCATCATCCCTCAATGATGTGGTTATTACGGCAAAACATAATGAGATCAGCAATGTTACTGATGCCCAGCTTTTCAAAGATGCGCGTTTTGTAGGTTGCTACGGTTTTATTGCTGATATGCAATAGGTCTGAAATGTGTTGATTGCTATTGCCTTTGCCTAAATATTTCATGACTTGCAATTCACGATCGGAGATGAGGGCTAGTTTCTCCTGATCGCTAAGCGAGCTATGGCCATTGCGGGTGTGCGAAAAGCAAGCATAGCCTTGTGAGATCGCTACGCAGGCCGCCAAAATGACATCGGCTCCAGCGGTTTTATTGATGAAACCATGCGCGCCGAGGGAGCGAACCCTTCCCCCGTACACATGCTCATCTAGGCTGGACAAAACCAGCAAGCGGATATCGGGGTAGGTCAAACTAATGCGGCGAATCACATCAAACCCATCCGTTTTAGGCATATCGAGATCGAGAATCACAATATCGGGATTGATTTGTTTCACACTTTGTAAGCACTCCTCTCCATTGCGGCACTGGCCTACTACCTCAAACAGTAATTGGTCTTGCAACATACTTTTTAGGGCCATTAGCATGGCGGGGTGATCGTCTACCAACATGACACTTTTCTTCATTGCCTATCTCCGTTCTGGTTTGTACTTCCATGGGGTTTCACTGCAAAAATGGCTTTCGCAATTCGACTGTCGCTGATATGAAGAATTTGGTGCCTGCTGACGGGCGACATCATGAGTCCGCCGTAGCAAAAATCCACCGGCAAGAGCCTGGCGTTTTCGAGGTCTTTAATTAGGGTGATGCCGTTGGCGTACAGCATTGCACCTAGTTCCCTTGCCATCGCAAGGGCATCGAGTAATTGGGCTTGTTGGTTCGCTAGCGCAATATCGTCACTGCGCAGCTCCTGAATTGAAAAATGGATGCCGTCGAATTTCATTTCTTCTAGCCACTGTGGCTGGATTGACTGCGGGTTGGCATTCATCAGGTGCAGCAGTACACCGATGCGACGCAGGCGCAATAGACCCTCTTTGCAATTGGTTCGAAGTGCTTCGGTTGGTATTGCAGTAATGCCAATGTGAACTAGGCCAACGGGTAATCTGGAATTTAAAATCAGATCGCACAGGGCATCAATGCGCTGTGGATTGGCGAGCACCCCGGCCGATAAAGGCAAGAGAATCTGAATGGGCCTGTTGCAGCAATGCCAATAGCTGGCTGCATCCAGTCCTTCCATGGTGAAACGCAATACCTGGGAGTCGCTGGCGCCGAGGAGTGGCCTAAACAAGGCGGCCGACATGGCATTGCCTGCCGCATTGAAAATAGGTTCGTAGCTGACGGTTTGGCGTTTAGACCAGTTGGCATTGCTACCGGTATCCTGGGTTTCGTGGGCTAGATTGGGCACATGAGTGCCTTGGACATCCCGTAGCTCATGAAAAGGCTTGTTCTTCCATGCATGAACAAGCGTATACAGCCGAGATTTGGGACTCATATGGTGTTCTCCAGTCGATGACTGTCCAGTCTAGGCAGGACAGGTCCGGGAAGTAAGCAGGCAGATCTGATTTGTGTGTAGGAAAAGACCTACAGCAGGCTTTTATTGGGCCGCCCCCTTGAAATCAGCGGGAATAGACCTATATAATCAGCACTCACTGCAATCGAGTGCTAAAACGACCTTGACTAGTCAAAATCGTTTTAACTTGAGGTGTAGAGATTATAACCCGACGATTTATATCGATTTTTATGTAGTTAACACTCACTAACTTAGGAGAAGGAATGAATCTACGTCCTTTACATGATCGCGTGATCATCAAGCGTATGGATCAAGAAACCAAGACTGCCTCAGGAATCGTTATTCCCGATGCAGCAGCCGAGAAGCCAGATCAGGGCGAAGTACTAGCCGTAGGTCCTGGCAAGCGCGATGACAGCGGCAAATTAAATGCCCCTGACGTCAAAGTAGGCGACCGGGTGTTGTTCGGTAAATATGCCGGACAAACCGTCAAAGTGGGCGCAGATGAGCTTCTCGTCATGCGCGAAGAAGACATCATGGCCGTTGTTCAGAAGTAATCGAGAACATAAGAGAGGAATTCAATCATGGCAGCAAAAGACGTTGTATTTGGCGATAACGCCCGTACCAAAATGGTCGAGGGTGTCAATATCCTCGCCAACGCAGTAAAAGTAACCCTCGGACCTAAAGGCCGTAACGTGGTCATCGAGCGTTCGTTCGGCGGTCCCACCATCACCAAAGACGGTGTGAGCGTAGCGAAAGAAATCGAACTCAAAGACAAGCTCCAAAACATGGGTGCACAGATGGTGAAGGAAGTCGCTTCCAAAACCGCTGATATCGCTGGTGACGGCACAACTACTGCAACCGTACTCGCACAGTCTATCGTTCGCGAAGGCATGAAGTACGTTGTATCTGGCCATAACCCAATGGATTTGAAGCGCGGTATTGATAAAGCAGTTACCGCTGCTTTAGAAGAACTGAAGAAAATCAGCAAGCCCTGCACCACCACCAAAGAAATCGCTCAAGTTGGCTCGATCTCTGCCAACAGCGATGTGAGCATTGGTCAGCGGATTGCCGAAGCCATGGAAAAAGTGGGCAAAGAAGGCGTAATTACCGTTGAAGATGGTAAGTCACTTGAAGACGAACTTGAAGTAGTAGAGGGTATGCAGTTTGATCGCGGCTACCTCTCGCCTTATTTCATCAATCAGCCAGAGAAACAAGTGGCCGTCTTGGAAAGCCCATACATCCTCTTGTTTGACAAGAAGATCAGCAACATTCGTGATCTCTTGCCAGTACTTGAGCAAGTCGCAAAATCGGGTCGTCCACTCATGATCGTGGCGGAAGATGTCGAAGGCGAAGCCTTGGCTACTTTGGTTGTGAACAACATCCGCGGCATTATTAAGACTTGTGCTGTGAAGGCCCCTGGTTTTGGTGATCGCCGTAAAGCGATGCTCGAAGACATCGCCATTTTGACTGGCGGTCAAGTGATTGCGGAAGAAATTGGCTTAACCCTCGAGAAAACTACCCTTGAGCATTTGGGTCAAGCCAAGCGCGTTGAGATTGGTAAAGAAAACACCATCATCATCGATGGCGCAGGCGATGCAAAAGCGATCGAGGCACGCGTGAAAAACATTCGCGTTCAAATCGACGAAGCCACCAGCGACTACGATCGTGAAAAATTGCAAGAGCGCGTTGCCAAGTTGGCAGGCGGTGTTGCAGTGATTCGCGTTGGCGCTGCGACTGAAGTTGAGATGAAAGAGAAAAAAGCGCGCGTTGACGACGCTCTGCACGCAACCCGCGCTGCAGTGGAAGAAGGTATTGTTCCTGGCGGCGGCGTAGCCTTGATACGTGCTAAGCAAGGCATCATGGGCCTTAAAGGCGATAACGCTGATCAAGATGCTGGTATTAGTATCGTTCTGCGCGCCATGGAAGAGCCACTGCGCATCATCGTTTCCAATGCGGGCGATGAGGCAAGTGTGGTTGTCAATGCGGTAATGGCTAGCAAGGGCAACAACGGCTATAACGCAGCGACAAGCGAGTATGGCGACTTGGTAGCCCAAGGCGTGATCGACCCAACCAAAGTAACTAAAACTGCCTTGGTTAATGCAGCCTCTGTTGCAGCACTATTGCTCACAACGGATTGTGCAATCTGCGAGTCAGCGAAAGATGACAGCGCAGGCGGCATGCCCGATATGAGCGGTATGGGCGGTGGCATGGGTGGTATGGGCGGCATGATGTAATGATCTAGCCTCGCTAGAACAGAAAAGGGCAGCCTAGCTGCCCTTTTTCTTTGCTTAAACGAAATCCTTGCTTAAGCGAAACGCGTATAAGCGTATTGGGTGGGGGTAATAAAAAAGCCACCCGAAGGTGGCTTTTCATTCAACATTAAGGCTAGTTACTCAACGGCTTTGACCATGTCCTCAATGACCTTCTTTGCATCACCGAAGACCATCATGGTTTTATCCATGTAGAAGAGTTCGTTATCTAAGC
>CAZUMD010000009.1:14549-21718 GCA_964621735.1 uncultured Polynucleobacter sp. | reverse complement strand
GGTATTGGTGTTTCTCACGCTCAAAACTACCCCAATAAAACCATTACATTAGTGGCGCCTTATGCTGTTGGTGGTGACAGCGATTTTTCTGGCAGAAATCTTTCGGTTGTCGCTACTAAGTTAATGGGACAAACAGTAATCGTCACTAACATCCCAGGCGCATCAGGTACGATTGGTTCGCAACGCGTAAGAACGGCAGCCCCAGATGGATACACTTTATTAGTATCTCGCGGCGGCTCTCAAGCAATTACTCCAGCGCTGGATAGCAACACCCCTTATAAGTGGAACGACTTCACTTTCATCTCATTATTGGATTTCAATCCAGTCGTTTGTATCGTAAAGGCCGATTCACCATACAAAACATTTCCTGACCTTGTTAATGGAATTAAAGCAAATCCTGGTAAGTTAAATTACGCAAGTGCTGGGCCAGGAACTACACAGCACTTAGCGGTAGAGGTTGTATTAAGTCAGCTTAACCTGCCATCTACAGCCGCTATGATGATTCCATACAAAGGCGGTGGCGAAGCTACAACCGCATTACTAGGCGGGCAAGTACAGTTTATCTGCAACAACCTCACTACTCTAGTCGGTCAGATTAAGGGCGGTGCGGTGCGTGCACTCGTAACCTCCACAGCAAGCCGTCTAAAAGACTTCCCGGATGTACCCACTGCACGCGAAATGGGCGTTTCTAATCTTGAACAAGTGATGGGGTGGAGTGGGCTCTATGGTCCGCCCGGATTGCCTGCAGAGGTAGTTGCTAAATGGCAGGCCGTACTAAAAGAAGTTGCTGTTGATCCAGCCTGGTTACGAGGTAACGATACCGTTGGCGCTATTCCAGCAATACGCTCGCCTAAAGATACCGAAAGCTTTGCTAAAGAGCAATTTGATCTATATAGCAAACTCGGCACTCAACTTAACCTTAAAAAATAATCTCAGTTTTCTTCAGCATAAATTGGCTCATAAGGCCATTTATGCTGAGAAAAACACCTAAGCCATCAAAGTCTCATAACAAAGTCTCACACCCAATTTATTTAAGGTATTTCAATTTTTATTTCTATGCTTAACAATACCAATAAGCAAATTAAAACACCTCACGATTTTCCTAAGCAAATTAGTGGCCCTAGCATATGGACTGGCACTGAAATGCAAAATGATCAATCTTGGAAAATAGAGTGGTCTGAAAATCAAATCGCTGAATTAAATAAAGCTGCCCACCATTTTTTAAGTTTGGGGAAGCCATTAGAGCAAATTACGAAAGATGATTTTCCGCTACCAACGATTCATACTTTAATAAAAGAAATTTTAAAAGAGCTTTTAGATGGCCGGGGCTTTGTACTGCTGAGGGGAATTCCGGTACAAGAGCTTGGCATTAAATTAGCATCTGTTATCTATCTTGGGCTGGGTTGTCATTTGGGTAGCTTGAGAAGTAATAACGCCAAGGGCCATCTCTTAGGCCATATTCGAGATCAAGGTGCCGATATTGCAAATAACAATACCCGGTTTTACCAGACGAATAAAAAATTAGAATTTCATACAGACTCCTCCGATTTTGTTGCGCTACTGTGTCTGCAAAAAGCAAAGAAGGGCGGCGAGTCCTATTTGGCAAGCTCTATGAGCGCTTACAATGAAATTGCTCGAAGACGGCCAGATCTATTAGAGGCCCTTTTTATGCCTTATCCCACAGACCGCCGTGGTGAGGTGCCTGCAGGCCTCAATCCGTGGTTTGATATGCCGATTTTTAGTTGGTATCAGGGTGAATTATCGTGTGTATATATTCGGCCCTATATTGAATCGGCTCAAATTAATTTTCCAGAGGCTCCGCGACTTACCCAAAAACAAATTGATGTAATGAATTTGCTCGATGAAATTATTGCAGAAGGTAAATTGATTTTACCGATGAGTTTTGAGCCAGGTGATATTCAGATTATTCATAACCACCAGATTTTCCATTCACGAAGTGATTTTGAAAATTGGCTCGAACCGGAGCGTCAGCGTCATTTATTAAGGCTGTGGGTATCGCCTCTAGCGGGAAGGCCGCTGCCCGACTATTTTGCCGCTAGATGGGGTTCCGTAGAGCCAGGCAATCGCGGCGGCATTATTGTTCACGGCACTAAACTGACCGTTGAACTCTCAGTCAATTAATAGAAATAGTATTTAAAAGTGCTTCGATCTTTTTTCGAAGCACTTTTGATTGAAGCTTGCGATTACTGCTCTACTTTTGCAACCCGCACAATATCACCAAACTTCTTCCGTTCACTATTCACAAATGCTTGAAAATCGGCAGTACTCATACCGCTGGGCTGGGCGCCTTGCTTTTCAAGTGTAGCCTTAACATCAGGCATGCTTAAGACTGCTTGAGTATCACTTTGAATGCGTTGGACAATCAGATTTGGGGTGCCGCTCGGTACAAATATTCCAAACCACTGGGTTAAGTCAAAATTGGATAATCCGGGAGTCTTAGCAAGCGGTGGAATTTCTGGAGCAGCTGAAGAAGGTGTTTTTGACGACAAACCCAATGCCCTCAACTTACCAGATTGAATATGGGGTAGTGCCGTTGGCAATCCAGCAAAACCAATATCAACGTGTCCAGCGAGTAGGTCGGACACGGCTGGTGCAACCCCCTTATAAGGAACGTGTACTAACTTGATATCGGCCTGTTGCTCGAGCATCACAGCCGCTAAGTGCTGAGCGGAGCCAGGACCAGAGGATGCATAGCTCACTTTATTGGGGTTCTTTTTTGCATAGGCAATGAGTTCAGCAGCATTTGCATACGGTTTTGATACATTCGATACCAATACAAAAGGTAGGCGAACGACAAGGGTTACAGGCTTTAAATCAGTGTCTGGGTTGTAAGACATTTTTTGCATAAAGTGCTGGTTTATCACGACTTCAGGTGTTGCTGACATGAGAATCGTCAACCCATCTGCTGGCGCTTGGGCCACAAAATTGGCGCCGATCGTACCGCTACCACCTGCTTTATTCTCAATTACAACGGGCTGCTTCCAGCGCTCAGATAACTTTTGACCAACGAGTCGCGCAACGGGGTCAACGCCACCTCCCGCAGGGTAGGCCACAATAATTTTGACCTGTTTATCTGGCCACGATTGAGCGGAAGCGGCATTTATGCCGAATACCAATAGGACTGCAGCAAGAAAAGGCGAAAGGTATTTCATAAAACTCCCCATATTTTTTTGTTATTAACCTACTTGACTACTAAAAGTAATGCTTCACTTGCAAATCCATAATTCGATTGATTTCTGGAGCAATGCCTAGACCGGGCTCATTACTTAGCAAGACCATACCATCACTAATCACAGGATAAGGCATTGCCATTGCCTCGCGTAAGAGATTCGGATTGGAATCTACTTCAACAAAGCCAGCCTGGCCTACTGCAGCTTTTAAGTGCATGGATGCTACCAATCCAATACCACCCCCAAGCCAGTGTGGGCAAAAAAGCTGATTACTGGCACAGATTGCTTTTGCAACAGGTATGCAGCCACTAAATCCCCCCCATTTGCCAATATCAGGCTGAATGACGCTAAATGCGTTGCTCTGTATTGCTTCATAAAACTGCGTATCGCCGCGCATGTTTTCGCCTGCAGCAAGGGGAACTGAGGATTGAGCGGCAAGCATGTTCCATTCTTTGATAGGGCGGTCTGCGGCAATCGGCTCCTCCACCCAGAATGGATTGAGCGGAGCTAAATGTTCAATATAACGAGCTGCAGATTCAAGGCTCCAAGCTTGATTTGCATCAACCATGATTTTGGTATCTGGACCAAGTAGGCTTCGAAGGGCCTGTAGGTTAGAGAAGTCACGATCTTGACCAAAACCCACTTTGAGCTTGAACGCCCGAAATCCTTCTGCCCATTTTTCTGCCGCTATCTTTTCGGGGTTAGTAGGACTAATTCCAGAGGCGTAGGTTTCTATCTGCGGTGTGCCGCCAAACAGTTCCCACAACGGTTTTCCAGTCTTCCTTCCAAGCAGGTCCCACAAAGCAATATCAGTTCCAGCGATGGCTTGAGCAATAGTGCCTGGCTCACCACATTGAATGCCCAGAATATGCAATCGATTAGTAAGCTCTTGAAACGCAGCAGTTGGAGTAGGCCATACCTTTTCAAGCAGAATAGGCGCGACTACAGAGTCAAAGAGGCGGGCGCGGTGTTCAGCGCCAACGCTAGGGAAATTACACCAAATTTCTCCCCAACCAACACAACCTTCATTATCTTCAAGGCGTATAGCAACCGCTGGTCGGTCATGCATTATTCCAAAAGAAGTTTGAACCGGCTCTCGTATAGGAGAACGATAAACAAATGACTCTGCCTTTTTAATTTGAATGGGCGTATGTGTGAGGTTTGACACCATAAACATTAAATCTTATAGAGCCTTATAGGCTGATCAAGTAACAAGACTACGGCTAATATTGGACAATACAATCTGCGCAATCTGAATCGCAATTAATAAAACCAAGGGCGATAAATCCAGAGGCCCCATGCTCGGTAGGATGCGCTTAATGGGTGCGAGCAGTGGATTCAATATCTCAGACAGCATGTATTGAGTCGGCGATCCACGGCCAACCCACGACAAGACCACATTGGCAATAATCAAGATCACCAAGATCGATAAAACAAGGCCAATTAATTCCAGTGCGGAGCCAATCAGTATGCCGACGAGGGGTGGAATGGCCCCTAGCAGTAGTCCGATCAAGAGCACCTTGGCCAACACAATCAAATAAGCCCCCACTAAGCAGGCACTATCAATTCGGCCGACACTTGGAATCAGCTTTCGCAAAGGCATCACAAGCCAATTTGTCATTGGCATCAGATAAAGACCAATCGGGTTGCCGGAATTGGGCGAGAGATTGAATTTAAGGTATTGCAGATAGCATCGCAGTAAACAGGCTCCGCCAATCAGCGTGATAGCAATTTCAGAAAGTAGATTGGCAATTTCAAGCAGCATGATTAACTTCCTTTACTGCTCTTCTTCACGGCGCAAATGGGGAAACAAAATCACGTCACGAATATTAGGTACGTCGGTGAGCAGCATCACCAGTCGATCGATACCAATTCCGCAACCGCCGGTTGGGGGCATACCGTACTCCAGCGCACGGATAAAGTCGTGGTCAAAATACATGGCTTCTTCGTTACCCGCTTCCTTCTGCTCCACCTGCTTATGAAAGCGCTGCGCTTGATCTTCGGCATCGTTGAGCTCAGAAAAGCCATTGGCAATTTCACGGCCAGTGATGAAGAGTTCAAAACGTTCGGTCACGCCAGGCCGAGTATCGGATTCGCGGGCGAGGGGGCTCACTTCAATCGGGTAGTCAATGATGTACGTTGGTTCCCATAAATGATGCTCGGCTACTAATTCAAACAGGGCTAGCTGCAAGGCGCCAATGCCCGCGCTCTTGAGTGCTGGAGCATTTATATCTTCACCGCCTTTTTTGAGTTCGGCGCGTATGAATTCAGCATCTTCGAGTTGCTCAGGGGTATAGCTCTTTTTGGATTCAGGGCCGTACTTCAGTATGGCCTCGGTAATCGTCAAGCGCTGAAACGGCTTACTTAAGTCCAGAAGGCGGCCTTGGTGAGTGAGGGTTGCAGTGCCTTGCGCGTCAATTGCCGCTGCGCGAATCAATCCTTCCGTAAAGTCCATCAACCATCTGTAATCCGTGTACGCTGCATAAAACTCCATCATCGTAAATTCGGGGTTGTGGCGCGGACTGACACCCTCGTTGCGGAAATTGCGATTGATTTCAAAAACGCGTTCAAAGCCGCCCACAACCAAACGCTTGAGGTAAAGCTCGGGCGCGATGCGTAAAAACATCTGCATATCGAGCGCATTGTGGTGAGTCATAAATGGTTTTGCCGTTGCGCCGCCTGGAATGGGGTGGAGCATGGGGGTCTCAACTTCCATGAAGTTGGCCTCGAGCATATGACGGCGCAAAGAAGCAATGGCTTTGCTGCGGGAGATAAAGGTCGCACGGGTATCCGGGCTGACGATCAGGTCAACATAGCGCTGGCGGTACTTGGTCTCTAAATCGGAGAGGCCATGAAACTTATCCGGTAGGGGACGCAGTGATTTACTAAGGAGTCGTAATGTACTGCACTCCACCGAGAGCTCACCCTTATTGGTTTTAAACAAGTGCCCCTCAGCTGCAATGAAGTCACCCATGTCCCAGTGCTTGAATGCATTGTGGATATCAGCGCCGCTGATTTCATCGCTGATGTAGAACTGAATTTGTCCAGTGCGGTCTTGAATCGTCGCGAAACTGGCTTTACCCATCACGCGCTTTAGAACCATGCGTCCAGCCACCTTAACCATGACCTTCTTCGCAGCCAACTCTTCTTTATTGAAGCCATCGTAATGGGCATGTAGATCGGCTGCATGATGCGTCGGGACAAAGTCGTTCGGAAATGCAACGCCTTTAGTACGTAGCTGCGCTAACTTTTCACGTCGCTCGGCGATGATGTGGTTTTCATCCGGGACTTCCGGAGCGTTGTCTGGGGTTTGGGCTTTATCGTTCATGGGGTTTGGGCTAATCAGAGTAATTAAACGCCTTGTTTCAGGCTGGCTTCAATAAAGGCATCGAGATCGCCATCCAATACTTTTTGGGTATTGGAAATCTCAACGTTGGTGCGCAAATCTTTAATTCGGCTTTGATCTAAAACATACGATCGAATTTGATGGCCCCAACCCACATCGGTTTTATTGGCCTCTAATTTATCTTGCTCGACCCGGCGTTTTTGCATCTCGTGCTCATACAGGCGTGACTTGAGCATGGTCATGGCCTCGGCGCGGTTGCGGTGCTGACTGCGGTCATTTTGGCACTGAACCACAATGCCCGTTGGAATGTGGGTTAGCCGTACTGCAGAGTCGGTTTTATTGATGTGCTGACCACCGGCGCCCGAAGCGCGGTAGGTATCAGTACGAATATCCGCTGGATTAACGTCGATTTCAATCGAGTCATCGATTTCAGGGTAAACGTAGATGCTGGCAAAGGAGGTATGGCGGCCACCCGATGAGTCAAAGGGCGATTTACGTACCAAGCGATGCACCCCAGTCTCGGAGCGGAGGTGGCCGTAGGCATACTCCCCATCAATCTTGATGGTCGCGCTCTTAATACCCGCCACATCACCATCAGACTCTTCCAGAATTTCGGTTTTATAGCCTTTGCG
>CAZUMD010000009.1:10293-14449 GCA_964621735.1 uncultured Polynucleobacter sp. | reverse complement strand
GAGGGTAGAGACCACCCCATCCAGCAATTTTTTTTCTTTACCAAGCGCTTGCGCTCGCTTTTGATCATCCCAAATGGTGGGATCTTCCAGTATGGAATTAACTTCCGTTAGGCGCCGTGACTTGACGTCGTAGTCAAAGATACCCCCGAAGTGCTTGCTCGCGTGTGAGCAGATCTTGAAGGGTGTTGGAGATGAGGTTAAGTTGTTCGGCTTCCATGACAGCGATTATAAAGTCAAGCTGCCTTTAGGCCTCTGTTCTGCTTGGTTCATCCAAGGCTTCAATCATGAGTTGTACCCGTGCTTGGCCGCCGAACCGATCCGTAACCAAGCGGTAAGCCAAATGTGCTCGTGCTGGCAGGGTTTGGGTATGGTTGAACCACACCCCAACCACCGGCTTGTCCCCCGTCGGGCTACTGAGGGGCCTTAGTTGCAGTCGCAGGTGCTTTTCCTTCATTAAGGCCTGACTAATTACTTCAAATTCCCCATAAAAGACCGGCTGTGGGAAGCCTTGGCCCCAGAGCTCTTCTGCCAACAGATCGCCTATCTCTGCAGTCAATTCGTCTGGGCGCAGGCTGCCGTCGTGGATGTGTTGCCTAGCTAACAGCGCATCGTCGAGCAATTCATCGGCGACTTCTTGAAAGCAGGCATCAAAGCGGGCAAAGCTCGCTTGATCGATCGTCAGGCCGGCTGCCATGGCATGGCCCCCAAATTTGAGAATGAGGCCAGGCTCGCGCTTAGAAACCAAATCCAATGCATCGCGCAGATGAAAGCCACTAATCGAGCGGCCTGATCCACGCAATTGCGACTGCGCATCCTCGGTATCGGCTGGGGCAAAAACGATGGCGGGGCGATTAAAGCGTTCCTTTAGGCGCGAGGCAACAATGCCGACCACGCCTTGATGCCAGTTGGCATTCATTAGGCAGAGAGCAGAGCGGGCTGCTACAAGACCATCCAACTGTTCTTCTGCTAAATGAGCCAAGGCCGCCTCTTGCATACCGCCTTCAATCACCCGGCGTTCGCGATTAATGCGATCGAGTTCTTGGGCGATGCGCAGCGCAACATCTGCATCGTCTGCCAGCAGCAGCTGAATTCCCAAAGTCATATCGGCTAGGCGCCCAGCGGCATTGAGTCTGGGACCAATAGCAAAACCTAAATCGCCTGCCGTGGCTTTACGAATATCACGACCCGCGACACTAAATAAGGCGGCAATACCCGGCTGTCCAATTCCTTGGCGCATACGCCGTAGCCCATTGGCAACCAAAATGCGGTTGTTGTAATCGAGCTGCGCAACATCAGCTACTGTTCCCAGAGCAACTAAGTCAAGTAGATTTTCAATCTTGGGTTGGGTATCTTGGGTAAATAGACCGCGCTGCCGGAGTTCCGCACGCAACGCAATCAGCAGGTAAAACACCACACCAACGCCGGCCAGTGCTTTGCTAGGAAATCCGCAACCGGTTTGGTTGGGGTTAACGATGGCCAGCGCATTGGGTGTGCGATCACCCGGAAGGTGATGATCTGTGATGATGACTTCCATGCCTAATTCGCGTGCACGCTCGACACCATCACTACTGGCAATGCCGTTATCCACCGTAATCAAAATTGCAGGCTTGGGTGTTTGCGTAGCGGCAAGCTCCACTACTTCGGGTGTGAGCCCGTAGCCCATCGTAAAGCGATTGGGGACTAAAAAATGAATATTCGCATTCGGGCCACCGAGTAAACGCAGGCCACGAACAGCAACGGCGCACGCGGTAGCGCCATCGCAGTCATAGTCGGCAACAACCAGCATTGGCTTTTTTGCCGCAAGTGCATCGGCCAGAATGGCAGCAGTAGAAAGACACTGACTTAACTGGGTTGGTGAGATTAATTGCTTGAGCTCGAGAGCCAGCTCATCGGTCGTCGATACTCCGCGAGCGGCATAAAGCCTGGCCAGCAGGGGGTGTAGGCCATCCGCAGTAAGAGCATCTGCCGCCTCTAGCGAAAAGTCGCGCTGCCGAAAGACGGAATCAATCATGCTGCTTTGGACCCTGTTAATTCTTGCCAGCTGAGTAAAGTAGGCGCGCGCCAAAAGGCCCACGATCCTTTTTTGACATCGCTCTTTTGAATGGTGCGTTTACGTAGCACGCCATTCGGAAAGTCAATCAGCTCGAGTTCATCGAGTTTTTCATCCAGTAAGGCAGTTTGCAGCATTGGCCAAATTACGGCTGGATCCTTTAGCCAAGCAAACCCACCGATCAAAGTATCGGCAGTGACAGCGGCACTACACGGAATAGTGAGGTGATGGGCGATGCCTATTAAAACAGGATGATCAGTAATGATGTGGCTAGCCATTCGAAGATCATCCGGGGCTTGGAGATCGCCAATAGAGCCGATGCCGCTGATCCAAATCGAATTAATGGTAGGCAGGCCACTCGCTTGACGGGCCTCGTTAACAGGGCTGATGTGCCACAACATCTGAATCTCATTTTGCAATTTACGCCAAGCGCGTGCTGTACCCGCTTCTACGGTATCGCGCGGCAACCACCAATCGATATTGCGCCCGTGCGCTTGATCAACCGAGTGGGTTGCTAGGCTAGCAAAGTGAGCCGGGGTAATGAACCAGTGGTTTGGGTCGGCAGCAATCACATCGGCTTTAAATTCATCCTGAAATAGGGGCTTTGCTTCTTCCAGCAGGGCGGCTGACTCAGCGGCGGTGAGGGGAATATGGTCAGGGTGCATCAACACCAAATGGTCGCGGGTGGCATGCAGGTGAACCGGCTGAATGCAGGCCAATACGGTATTGGAATCAATGACGCCCCCTTGCAGGCCGAGCAATGTAAATGGGGCCGCTGGCACGCCATTGCCTAGCAAAAAGCGCTCGTGTGGCAAGCCCTGTGTGGGCGCGCTCTGTAGGGAATCAGCCACAGCATCATCGCCAGATAGAAGGAGGGTAAATTGTCTTTTCGTTGTCATTCTTCTGATTTTAGGTGGCATTTACCCATTTCTCCAGCTAGGGCGTCACTATTCACTAAACTAAGGGTATGTTGAAGCTCCCCATCGAACTGGAAATTGGCCTGCGCTACACCCGCTCACGGCGGAGTAAAGCAGTGGGTAAGCGCGATGGCTTCCTGTCCTTTATCTCGGGGATCTCGACTGCAGGCATCGCCCTGGGGGTTGCTGCCCTCATCGTCGTGCTGTCGGTGATGAATGGCTTCCAGAAAGAAGTGCGCGATCGCATGCTCTCGGTGCTCTCCCATATTGAAATTACCGCCCCAGATGGTTTGCCGGATTGGCAAACGCTTTCAGCGAAGGTGGCTAGTCAGCCTCATGTACTTGGCGTGGCACCCATGGTGAGCTCCCAGGGTTTACTCAGTCGCGGCGAAATCATGCGCGGGGTAGCGGTGCGTGGTGTATCCCCAGCGGAAGAAGGTAAGGTTTCGGATTTGCCTAAGCAATTTGTGGCAGGTGACATTGCGGATCTGCGCCCCGGAAATTTTGGTGTGGTGCTTGGAGCGCAGCTAGCCAATATGCTGGGTGTGCGTGTAGGTGATCGTGTCAATTTAATTGTTCCCGAAGGTGATTTGACGCCAGCCGGGGTAATGCCTCGAATGCGCGCACTCAATGTAGTGGGCGTGGTCGACAGTGGCCATTATGAATACGATAGTTCGTTAGCCATTTTGCACTGGCAAGACGCAGCTGCCTTGCTGCGCTTACGCGACCCATCGGGCCTGCGCGTTAAGGTAGACGACATGCAGCGTGCCCCGCAAATTGCCAATCAATTAGCCGCACTGGTGCCACAAGCGTTATGGGTGACTGACTGGTCACGCTCCAACCGGAATTGGTTTGCGGCGGTTCAGACTGAAAAGAAAATGATGTTCATTATTTTGACCCTCATTATTGCGGTCGCTGCATTTAATTTGGTGTCGACTTTGGTGATGACGGTCAATGAGAAGCAGGCCGATATCGCCATTTTGAGAACCATGGGGGCAAGCCCAGGTTTAATTCAGCGGATCTTTTTAATTCAGGGCTTGGCGATTGGCTTGCTGGGTTCACTCGGCGGGGTTGGACTGGGTTTATTGGTGGCACTCAACATCGATGTCATTGTGCCCACCATTGAAGCCATATTCCGCGTGCAATTTTTACCGCGCGACATTTACTTTATTAGTCAGCTCCCATCCGA
>CAZUMD010000009.1:0-10193 GCA_964621735.1 uncultured Polynucleobacter sp. | reverse complement strand
TTTATTTATCAATTTCATCACCTCTTGGATGAATTTACGGCGGCGGAGAACGTTGCTTTGCCACTGCGGATTAGGGGCTTAAGTAAAGACGAGTCACTTGAGCGAGCGTACGCGATGTTGATGGCCGTCGGACTGCAAAAGCGGGTCATGCATACGCCAGGTGAACTCTCCGGTGGCGAGCGCCAACGTGTTGCTGTCGCACGCGCCTTGGTTGGTAACCCCGCCTGTGTTCTAGCGGACGAGCCAACCGGCAACTTGGATACCGAAACCGCCGATAGCGTATTTGATTTGATGCTGGATGTGGCCAAAGAGCAGGGCACTGCCTTTGTGATTGTGACCCACGATCCTATCCGGGCGCGCCGCTGTGATCGCATTTTGCGCTTGGACCATGGCAGCTTAAACCTCATTTCAATTGAGGCCAGCTAAGGCATGTGGCTTGATACCCACTGCCATCTCGACGCCCCTGAATTCGCATCCCATTTAGGCGAAGTCATTGAGGCTGCCGCAAAAAATCAGGTGCAAGGTATATTGCTACCGGCAGTCAAGTCCAGCGATGCAGCTAACATCCGCAAACTTGTAGCGCAATATGCTGCAGTTATGCCGGGATTGGTTTACACCCTCGGTATCCACCCGCTGTATGTCGAGCGGTCCACACAAGCTGATCTTGATTTACTCGCCAGTGAAGTCGAGGACGCACTACACGACCCCCGCTTCGTTGGTATTGGTGAAATTGGCCTCGATTACTTTGTTGAAGGGCTTGACCGTACCCGCCAAGCTTATTTTTTTGAGCAGCAATTGGATTTAGCACAGGCCCATGACTTGCCAGTAGTAATGCACGTAAGGCGTTCGCAAGATGCGATCTTAAAAGCCTTGCGTCAGCGCCGGATTCGCAGTGGAATCGCCCATGCATTTAATGGCAGCATGCAGCAAGCAGAGCAATTTATTCAATTGGGGTTTAAGTTGGGCTTTGGCGGCGCTGCAACGTATACCCGCGCATTACAGATCCGTCGCCTCGCTACGCAATTACCGCTCAGTAGCATCGTGACCGAAACCGATGCGCCCGATATTCCGCCGGCGTGGTTGCGTGAGGAGGGGATCGCGCACAATGCACCGCAATTCATTCCACGGATTGGGGCTGAACTTGCCGACTTACGGCAGATGGATGTTGCTGATTTTGCTGCTGCAACGTGGGGTAACGCGCTGACCGCGCTGCCGCGTTGGTCGGCTACCCTCAACTCACTTCGCAGTAAATAATTCCCTTGCGCTATGCAATGACGGCGTGGATCGCCGGGGGAGCGCTTCCCTTTTTATTTTCAACACTGCCAGTCAATGCGCTGCTGATGACCGCTACGGCATTGATGGCGGCTGCATCATTACTGCTTATTCCAGTTTCACTGCTGCGCAAAGTAGCAATCATTCTTTTATGTGCTTTGGCTGGCTTGGCTTGGAGTCTGTATTTTGTTCAGGAGCGCTTGCAATATGAATTTCCGGCAGAGCTGGAAGGAGTCGATCTACAGATTGAAGGGCGAGTGGATGGCTTGCCGCGGGGTGATCACCAAGGCGCTACATTTGCATTTGTGATTGCAAATTACACGCGCTTGCCGCGCGGGACAGATATTGATGTTGAGAAACTACCGCGACGGGTATACCTGACCTGGTCATCTGCTTGGCGAGAGTCAGAGAAGATACCGATAATTCAGCCCGGTCAGCAATGGCAGTTGCGCGTCAAGTTCAAGCGACCCCATGGCGTAATCAATCCACACGGCTTTGATTTTGAGCAGTGGCTCTTTCATCAGGGCTATGGTGCATACGGCTCGATTCGTTCGGGCGAGAAGTTGGATCAATTAGCACCATGGACTTTTTCACAATGGATTGAAGGCCGTCGCTGGAATTTACGAGACAAGATTAAACGCCTACTCCACGACAACAGGCCGTATGCCGGTGTCTTGGTTGCTCTCGTCATGGGCGATCAAAATGCGATTGATCAGACAGATTGGCGGGTATTTAATGCAACCGGAATTGGTCATCTGATTTCGATATCGGGTCTTCATGTCACCATGCTGGCTGGATTGGGCGCGCTACTGGCATCGCGCGTGTGGCGTCGCGGCAGTTTACCTCTGGTGATGCCGGTGCCTCGCGTCACAGCAGCAGCCGGTTTTATAACTGCCTTCTTTTATGCCTGGATCGCGGGTTTTCAGATACCGGCGCAGCGCACCATGTATATGGTGGGGGTAGTGGCAATCGCCGTCTGGTCCGGCAGACTACCCCGTGCTTTTGATATCTGGTGGTGGGCCTTACTCGTCGTGTTGATATTGGATCCGATGGCTGCCTACACTCCAGGCTTTTGGCTTTCCTTTGGCGCAGTTGCTGCGATTCTGTATGCGATGGGTGACTCTAGCGGATTAATCGGCATCCCCACCGGAAAAGAGCTTGAAAAAACAACGATGGAACGCATGAAGCAGGCGCTCAAAGAGGCCTGCCGACTGCAAGCTGTAGTGACCTTAGCTTTGATTCCATGCACGCTGTATTGGTTCTATCAATTCTCGGTAGTGTCGCCGCTAGCAAATGCGATTGCGATTCCACTCGTGAGTTACATCGTTACACCGCTTGCCATGATTGGTGTCGTGATGCCAGATGCATTAGCGAGGCCGCTCCTGCTATTGGCACATACTGCGATGGAGTGGCTCACGCTTCTCTTAAAGATAATGGCCAGTTGGGATTGGGCGGTGGCCTATTCTCATCAGCCCGGCCTGCTAATGCTAGCTTTATCACTCATTGGCATCGCCATTGCTATTCGTCCAGGATCAATACGGAATACCATTGCATCGCGACTGACGGGGTGTGCTTTGTGCGCCTGCCTATTTATTCCGCCAAAGACGGATTTAGCCTATGGTGACTTTCAGGCCACCGTGCTCGATATTGGTCAGGGTACTGCCGTGCTGATCGAGACTCAATCGAAACGACTGCTCTACGACACAGGTCCAATCCAAGGGAAGAAAGACGACGCGGGCGAGCGCATCATCTTGCCTTTTTTCAGGGGGGAGGGCATTCATCAAATTGATCGTATGGTGATTAGTCATAGTGATAGCGATCACGTGGGCGGCGCCCAAACTCTATTGCGCGAGATTGCCTTTGATTCGATGCTGGGCTCTTTGCCTGACCATAATCCATTGCTACGCGCATTGCGCCAACAACACATCCCAGTCCTTCCCTGTCGATATGGACAGTCATGGCGCTGGGATGGGGTCGACTTTTTAGTCTGGCATCCGCACGAGGAGATGAATTTTAATATGAGCCACTATGGCGGTAAACCCAATGAAATGAGTTGCGTGCTCGAGGTGCGTAATCGCAGTACTTCCTTTTGGCTGACCGGGGATGCCGAGCGCGAGGCGGAGGCGGCGCTGGTGCAGCGTTTACGCACTCAGCCGATACCAAGGCAAGGGCGTAGCGTGGTCTTTATGGCACCCCACCACGGCAGCAAAACATCCTCCTCATTGGACTTACTAAAGGTGATCAATCCGGACTCGGCCTTTGCGCAAAATGGTTACCGTAATCGCTATAACCATCCACACCCAACGGTGCGTGCCCGCTACCAGGATTTAGACATCCCATTTTTACAAACCCCGAATACGGGTGCTCAGTTGTGGCGCTTTGGAAATACGCCTGGACAAAAAAATACGCCTATCCTGTTGCGTGAGGATAGGCGTCGTATTTGGCATGACCGCAGCAGTCAGCCTTAGGCTGCAAACTTGTTTAATGCTGCTTGAGTTCTTTATTCCAATTGCGTTCCTGAAATACGGAGCGAGGCGCATCGGGATCAAGATCCTCGATGGGAATTGATTTTTGCCTGGAGCTCGACTTGCTCGGCTTTTTAGGTTGCTCTGCAGGTACTTCAGCGACCTTCGCGTCAACGGGGTTTTCTGTTGGTGATTTCATATATTGGTACTGAGTTATTCACTGCATACAGTGCATGTGTAATTGTAAAAAATGCGCTTTGGTTTTCGATCAAACGACCCATAAGTTAGCATTTTTACTCTAGTAGTGTCAACAACTCGATGAAATCTAAGGGATTTACTCGGCATTCGGTTAAATCAAGGCAGTAAAGTCGCTTTATGAATTACGCTTTGTAACTCCCTTGGATCTGAAATATGCCAATATAGTGGCTCAATATGCGCTACTAAAAAATGTACAGATGAAAAATTCCATTTATTCGCATGGGCTTGATAAAAATCCTGCAAACCACGTTGCGCAAACGCCGCTAACATTCATTGAGCGCTCTGCGCGAGTTTACCCAAACCATACGGCGGTTATTCATGGATCGATTCGGCGTAGTTGGCTACAGACCTATGAGCGCTGCTGTCAATTTGCCTCTGCATTACATCAAATCGGGATTAAAAAATTTGATACGGTAGCGGTGATGTTGCCAAATATTCCGGCCATGGTTGAAGCGCACTTTGCAGTACCCATGACAGGGGCAGTACTATGCGCCCTGAATACTCGCCTTGATGCGAAAGCGATTGCTTTCATGTTAGAGCACAGCGAGGCAAAGGTAGTTTTAATTGATCCGGAGTTTTCTACGGTGATGCAAGAAGCATTAACTATTCTTGCGGAAAGAAAACATGCAAAACCCTATGTGATTGACGTAAGCGATTCCCTGTATTTGGGTTCAGCAAAGCCAATTGGATCGATTGAGTACGAACACTTTATTGCAAACGGTGATCCGCATTTTCAATACGCATTACCTGAAGATGAGTGGGATTCGATCTGCCTCAATTACACGTCTGGTACTACTGGCGATCCCAAAGGGGTTGTGTATTCCCATCGTGGCGCTTACACCAACGCGATCTCAAACATTTTGGAATGGGATATGCCGCGGCATCCGGTTTATTTATGGGTGTTGCCTTTGTTTCATTGCAATGGGTGGTGTTTTCCGTGGTCGGTTGCTGCGCGAGCGGGGGTCAATGTGTGCCTTCGTAAAGTCGAGGCCAAAGCTATTTTTGATGCCATTCGCGAACACCATGTCAGCCATTATTGTGGGGCCCCCATCGTGCACAACATGCTAATTAATGCCCCCGATGCGCAAAAGCAAGGCATACACCATAAAGTGAGCGCCATGGTAGCGGGAGCCGCACCCCCTGCAGCCATGATTGAAGGGATGGAGCAGTTGGGCTTTGATCTTACCCATGTATACGGCTTAACCGAAACATATGGACCTGCTGCAGTATGCGTGCAGCATGCGGAATGGTCGGTCATGGACATTGGCGAGCGTGCCCGATTGAATGCAAGACAGGGCGTGCAATACCACCTGCAGCAAGCGGTTGCCGTCATGGACCCTATCACCATGCAGCCTGTACCAGCAGATGGCGAGACTATGGGTGAAATCATGTTCAAGGGCAATATTGCGATGAAGGGCTACCTCAAGAATGCAAAGGCAACCCTCGATGCATTTGCAGGCGGCTGGTTTCACTCTGGTGATTTGGCTGTAATGAATCCAGATGGCTATATCAAGATCAAGGATCGTAGTAAAGACATCATCATTTCAGGCGGTGAAAATATATCCAGTATTGAGGTGGAGGATGTGTTGTATCGCCATCCATCGGTATTAGCTGCTGCGGTAGTGGCAATGCCAGATCCAAAATGGGGTGAATCCCCATGTGCCTTTATAGAACTAAAAGAGAATTCCGTAGCTACGCAAAATGACATCCAAGAGCATTGTAAAAAGCACCTAGCACGCTTTAAAGTCCCTCGTGCCGTTGTGTTTGGTGAAATTCCTAAAACAGCGACTGGAAAAATACAAAAATTTGAGCTACGGAAACGGGCCGGTTCAGTAACCGCAATTGACGTTTAATAATGCCACTCGATTACCGCGCCCCCCTCGATGAGATGCAATTTGTATTACATCGCCTCATACCAATCTCGGTTATAGCCAACTTACCTGGATATGAAGATGTCAGTGAAGATTTAGTGAATACTATTCTGGATGAGGCCGATAAATTTGCCAGTCAGGTATTGAGCCCCCTGAATTGGAGTGGTGACCAAGCTGGGTGTATTTATCAGGATGGCGCTGTACGAACGCCCGATGGATTTAAGCAAGCGTATCAGCAATACAGTGAAGCCGGGTGGAATTCACTGGCTGCCAATACTGATTTTGGTGGCCAGGGATTGCCACTGAGCTTAGCCACCCCCGTCAATGAGATGTGGCATGCAGCAAATATGGCTTTTATGCTTTGCCCAATGTTGACTGCTGGCGCGATTGAGGCAATTGAGCACCATGCAACGCCCGAGCAGCAAGCAATTTACTTGCCTCCCCTCATTTCAGGGCAGTGGGCTGGAACCATGAACCTTACTGAGCCATCAGCAGGCTCTGATCTGTCGGCGGTCAGTACAAAGGCAGTGCCTGAGGGGGATCACTTTCGCATCATCGGCACGAAGATCTACATCACTTATGGCGAGCATGACTTTACGGAAAACATCATTCACTTGGTTTTAGCGCGTCTGCCAGATGCGCCACCAGGGGTAAAGGGAATTTCTTTATTTATTGTGCCGAAATGGTTGATAAATCAGGATGGTAGTTTAGGCGCTCGTAACGATGTCCGTTGCCTCTCGATTGAGCATAAATTGGGAATACACGCCAGTCCAACCGCTGTCATGGCATTTGGAGAAAAGTCTGGAGCGATCGGGTATTTAGTGGGCGAGGCAAATCGCGGCTTAGAGTATATGTTTACGATGATGAATAACGCCCGCCTAGCAGTGGGTCTTGAGGGCGTTGCCATTGCAGAGCGGGCGTATCAACATGCAGCCCATTATGCAAAAGAGCGGGTACAAGGTAGAGTCGCTGGCTCATCTGAAAAATTACCGATCGTACACCATGCGGATGTGCAGCGCATGCTGATGCAAATGAAGACCCAAACGGAGGCGATGCGTGCTTTGGCTTATCTCGCTGCCGCGCAATCCGATATCGCACAAAGGCACCCTGACACAGCGATGCGTGACGCAAGTCAGTTGCGTGTGGATTTGTTAACGCCAATAGTGAAGGCCTGGTGTACAGAGCAGGCCATCGAAATTACTTCCTTGGGTATTCAGGTTCATGGTGGCATGGGCTACATTGAGGAAACAGGCGCAGCTCAATACCTACGAGATGCGCGGATAACTTCGATCTACGAGGGCACAACCGGCATCCAGGCCATTGACTTATTGGGTCGCAAGATTATTCGTGATGAGGGAGCTGAGGCGCGCCGTCTTCTTGCGGAAATACAGGCTTGCGCTACGGATTTGAGTTCATCCTCCAGTATTCAGCTTCAAGAAATCGCTACTGATTTACAAAAAGCATTGCAATCGGTCAGTAAAGCTTTGGATTGGGTACTACATGTAAACGCTACGAATCCCCAAGCGACCTTCGCTGGGGCATATCCGCTTTTGCAGTGTTTTGGATTTCTTTGTGGTGGCTGGCTGATGGCTAAAGCAGCATTCGTATCGGAGGACATCTTGCAAGGCGATGCACGTAATGCGTTTGCTTTGCAAAAAATAGCCAGCGCTAGGTTCTATTCTCAGGCGATCTTGCCTCAGGTCCATGGCCTTGCAGATACGGTTTGCGCTGGAGTATCTTTGGCTCAAGCCATGCAGGATAGCCTGGCGGATTTACTGCGTTAAGGATTCGCAACGCAAGCCAAGCCAATTTCCGCCAAGAGTCCGGATTTTTTACCATTTTCAGCAGCGTCTGTAGCAGCCGCATTGCCGTCAACTGCCCGTTGCGCCACCCCATGCAAGATGGCCGCGATCCGAAAAAAATTGTATGCCATATAAAAGTTCCAATTCGATTTGACTATTCGGCCGGAATTGGATTCATACATAGCGATGTACTCGGATTCAGACGGAATGCCTAAGTGCACTAAATCCAGGCCGTGAATGCCGCGCCAAAGCGAAGGTGGAATACGCCACGCCATGCACTGGTATGAAAAATCAGCGATCGGGTGACCTAAGGTAGAAAGTTCCCAGTCCAAGACCCCAATCACTTTATTTTCATGGCGATCAAAGATCATATTGTCCAAACGAAAATCACCATGCACCAGTGTTGTTTCATCATCAACCGGAATATGGTGGGGTAGCCACTCTATTAATGTGCCAAGGGCTGGGGGAATCGGAATAGTAGATTCTTGCACTTGACGTGACCAACGGCCTACTTGCCGTGCAAAATAGTTTCCAGGCTTGCCAAAACTCTCTAAGCCCAGGGCTTTATAGTCAACTTCATGAATAGCTGCAATGATGCGATTCATTTCGGCATAAATGGCTGCTCGATCTGCCGGCTGAAGATCTGGAAGGGATTGATCGTTGAAGGTGCGTCCATCTAAATAGGACATCAGGAAAAACGGTGTGCCGATGATGGATTCATCGTCGCAATAAGCCAGCATCCGCGGAACTGGAACGTTGGTTTGAGTAAGAGCTGCCATTACTCGATGCTCTCGATCAATGGCATGTGCGGAGGGCATCAGCTTGCCAACCGGCTTTTTTCGCAGAACGTATTGCTCTGTGCTGGTACTTATCTTAAATGTCGGGTTTGATTGGCCTCCCACGAGAGCTTCTATCTGAGGCGAGTCAGTACCCAGTCCAATCTGCTTGAGGTAACGCGTTAATGCAATGGCATCGATGGATTGATTCATGCTTGCACTAGAGTGAGCTGACGAGATGGCCGCCGTCAATCGCAATAGTGCTCCCGGACATTGCTTTGCCAGCATCCGAGGCTAGCAATAGAATTGGGCCATCTAAATCCGTGAGTTCGCTAAAGCGACGACTGGGTATCCGCATACGGAGCTTTTCACCAAACTCGCTATTTAAGAAGTCACGATTTAAATCAGTGATGACGTACCCAGGCAGTATTGCGTTTACTCGAATGTTGTATCGCGCTAATTCAAGCGCCATGGTTTTAGTTGTTTGTATAACACCCGCTTTAGAGATCGCATAGGGCGCAACGCCATTAATTTGACGTTCACCTAAAATGGAGGCGATATTGATAATCGAACCACCTTGCTTGGCTACCACCATACGTCGCGCTGCCTCAGTAGCTACCAGCCAAGCACCCTTTAGGTTGGTATTCATCACGAGATCCCAATCGGATTCGCTTTGTTCTAATAGGGGTTTACTAATCGATGTTCCTGCATTGTTGATCAGTATGGTTGGGTTACCCAGAGTAGCCACAGCATCGAAAAATGCCTTGACGCTATTTGAGTCAGTTACATCGAGCGGAAATGCGTGCGCCTTGCTACCACCCTGTGTTATCTCAGCCACCGTATCTTGGAGCTGATCAATCCGTCTTGCGCCCAGCACAATAGTTGCTCCCATCCCAGCCAACATCATGCTGCAATGCCGCCCAATCCCGCTGGATGCCCCAGTGACTACTGCCAACGAACCATCCAAACGAAAGCGGTCAATCGGCAATCTATTCATTGCTTTTGATCCAATATTTTTCTAGCCATACTCCAGCGATGTACTTCGCTTGGGCCATCATAAATTCGAAAGCCACGCATATCCGTAAAGATTCGCATGACTGCAGTCTCTCCGGTTACGCCTTGCCCGCCTAAGATTTGCACGCATCGGTCAACGACTCGCCACTCTGCTTCAGAGCAGATGACCTTCGCACGGCTTGACTCGTAATTGCATTTATTGCCTTGATCCAATAACCAAGCAGTATGCAAAATGTGTAGACGGGCTGTTTGCAGATCCATGTCGTTATCGGCCAGCATAAATCCAATGCCTTCATGGTCCCCTAGCCGCTTTCCAAATGCATGGCGTTTTTGTGCATAGGCTAATGCGATATCGTGGGCCCGGCGCGCTTGTCCGAGCCATCGCATGCAGTGGGTGAGTCGCGCTGGTGCAAGCCGAATTTGCGCATAGCGAAATCCTTGCCCGAGCTCACCGAGAATCTGATCCGCCGGAATACGTAGTTGGTCAAAGCGTAATACACCGTGCCCACCAGTAAAACACTGGTCCATTGATTCCATATTGCGTTCAATTTTAATTCCTGGGCTATTCATATCCGCCAAGAACATAGTGGCTTGATCATCCTCGGTGCGCGCCATGATGATCACGTAGTCAGCGCCATCGGCTCCAGTAATAAACCATTTGCGCCCATTGAGAACGTAGTCATCACCATCCCGCACTGCGGTGGTGAGTAGCATCGATGGATCTGAGCCTGCGCC
>CAZUMD010000008.1:0-21822 GCA_964621735.1 uncultured Polynucleobacter sp. | reverse complement strand
GATGTACCGATGATGGGAACGCCATTGGCCTCTAAATCCAACGCCAGTTTGAGTGGCGTTTGGCCACCGTACTGCACGATCACGCCCTTCGGCTTTTCCTTGGCAACGATCTCCAGAACATCTTCTAAGGTCAAAGGCTCAAAATACAAGCGATCGGATGTGTCGTAGTCCGTTGATACGGTCTCGGGATTGCAGTTGACCATGATGGTTTCGTAACCGTCTTCGCGCATGGCAAGAGCAGCGTGCACACAGCAGTAATCAAATTCAATGCCTTGACCAATGCGGTTCGGTCCGCCGCCCAGAACCATGATCTTGTCGCGATTCGTTGGCTGTGATTCACATTCACCGTGCTCTGCTTCGTAGGTGGAATACATATAGGCTGTATTCGTGGCGAACTCAGCAGCGCAGGTATCGACCCGTTTATAAACTGGGAACACCTTCAGATGGTGGCGCGCAGCCCGAACCGAGGCAGCGTCAACTTTTAAGAGCTTGGCTAAACGGCGATCTGAAAATCCTTTTTGCTTTAAAAAGCGCCACTCATCCGCAGACAAACCATCAATCGTGTGCTGCTTGAGTGTGTTTTCAATCGAGATGAGCTCTTCGATCTGCTCTAAGAACCACGGATCGACTTTGGTTTCTTCATAGATCTCATCAAGACCCATACCCATGCGGAATGCATCGGCTAAATACCAAATGCGATCAGGTCCTGGCTCACCAATTTCTTGAATGATGTCTTCTAAATCAGTTGAGCGCTCATCTAGACCATCGACGCCGACCTCAAGGCCGCGCAAGGCTTTCTGAAACGACTCTTGGAAAGTACGGCCAATGGCCATGACCTCGCCAACGGATTTCATTTGGGTCGTTAGGCGCGAATCCGCTTGCGGAAACTTCTCAAATGCAAAACGGGGAATCTTCGTTACAACATAATCAATCGAGGGCTCAAACGAAGCTGGTGTGGCGCCGCCCGTAATGTCGTTGTGCAGCTCATCTAAGGTATAGCCCACTGCCAACTTTGCAGCGACTTTGGCAATCGGAAAGCCAGTCGCTTTGGATGCTAAAGCAGATGACCTGGAAACACGCGGGTTCATCTCGATCACGATCATGCGACCATCGACTGGATTAATCGAGAACTGCACATTTGATCCGCCGGTATCCACACCGATTTCACGCAGCACCGCAATCGATGCATTGCGCATCAACTGGTACTCTTTATCCGTCAGGGTTTGAGCAGGCGCCACCGTAATCGAGTCACCCGTATGAATGCCCATGGGATCTAAATTCTCAATCGAGCAGACGATGATGCAATTGTCGGCGCGGTCTCGCACCACTTCCATCTCAAACTCTTTCCAGCCTAGCAATGACTCTTCAATCAAAAGCTCACCCGTTGGTGAAAGCTCCAAACCGCGCTTACAGATTTCTTCAAACTCTTCGCGGTTGTACGCAATGCCGCCGCCCGAGCCACCCATCGTAAAGGACGGACGAATTACTACAGGGAAGCCAGCACTGCCGGTTTCTATCTGAATGCGTTGTTGCACATCGACGGCTTCGTCCATCGTATGCGCAATACCGGATTTAGCAGAGCCCAGACCAATCTTGGTCATCGCATCTTTAAACTTCTGACGGTCTTCTGCTTTATCAATCGCCTCAGGAGATGCGCCGATTAATTCGCAACCGTACTTTTCTAGAATGCCGTTGCGGTGCAGATCCAAGGCGCAATTAAGCGCTGTTTGACCGCCCATGGTCGGTAATATGGCATCGGGTCTTTCCGTCGCAATAATGCGCTCGACTACTTCCCAGGTTATGGGCTCAATGTAGGTGACATCGGCCATCTCGGGATCGGTCATGATGGTCGCCGGATTGCTATTGACCAAAATGACTTTGTAACCTTCATCACGTAATGCTTTACAGGCCTGCGCGCCCGAGTAATCAAATTCACACGCCTGTCCAATCACAATCGGGCCTGCGCCAATAATCAGGATGCTTTTAATGTCGCTCCGCTTAGGCATTATTTGCCCCCTTGTTTACTGGTTGGAGCGGCATGCATTAAGTCCATAAAGTGATCGAATAAGTAAGCGATGTCATGGGGTCCGGGCGATGCCTCGGGATGCCCCTGAAAGCAAAAGGCCGGCTTGTCAGTCCACGCGAGGCCCTGCAGCGAGCCATCAAACAAAGATACGTGGGTCACGCGCACATTACTGGGCAATGTTTTGGCATCGACCGCAAACCCATGGTTCTGCGACGTAATCGCCACTCGTCCGCTATCCAAATCTTTGACTGGATGGTTGGCGCCGTGGTGACCGAATTTCATTTTCAAGGTCTTCGCACCAGCAGCCAAACCCATAATTTGATGGCCCAAACAGATACCGAAAGTAGGAACGCCCTTCTCGATGATTTCTGTTGCGGCGCTAATGGCGTAATCACAGGGACCAGGATCGCCAGGTCCGTTGGAGAAAAACACCCCATCGGGTTTCATGGCCAGAACTTCCGCTGCTGTGGTTTTGGCTGGCACCACGGTTAATTCGCAACCGCGCTCGGTGAGCATGCGCAAAATATTGCGCTTGACGCCAAAGTCATACGCCACTACTTTCTTGATGGGTTTTTTGGTATCGAGGCTACGGTAAGTCGGCTTGCCATTGGGGCCGTGCAACTCCCACTCGGCTTCGCGCCACGGGTATGCAGTTTTGGTGCTAACGACCTGCGCTAGGTCTAAGCCGCTCATGCCTGGAAATGCCTTGGCTAACTCAAGGGCTCTACTGCCTAGGGCAACGGGATCATCCCCCATCTTGCCAGCCACAATCGCTCCCGACTGTGCGCCCTTATCCCGCAGCAAACGGGTCAGCTTGCGCGTATCAATTCCGGCGATGCCCGGAACACCTGCCTTTTGTAAATACGACTCGAGGCTTTGCTCGGAACGGAAGTTCGATACTCGGCGCGAAAGGTCTTTAATCACTAAACCGGCTGCATGAATTTGCGATGATTCGGCGTCTTGGGCATTGATACCAACATTGCCAATGTGCGGATACGTCAGGGTCACAATCTGACGGCAATAACTTGGATCGGTGATGATTTCTTGGTAACCCGTTAAAGCGGTATTGAAAACAACCTCGCCGGCGGTTTCGCCAGGAGCGCCAATGCTATAACCTGAAAAGAGAGTGCCATCGGCTAATGCCAAAACGGCTGGGGGAAAAGAAGGAAGCAAGGGTGACAAACCATCTCCAATCCCTGCTGCCATCCAACGCTCAACACCCCCAAATAGCCTACCCGGAAGTGGTTGCGGGAGGTGAGTGTTTTTAAGCGCTAGGGTAATTTATTGAGTTACGAACCCAACAATAATACCAGTTCATGGACTGGCTTTCCGCCAAACCAGCCGCAGCCTTACTGGGCGGAGCAGCCGCCCAGCCCCTGCTTCGATTTGCCCGTGCTTTCTGCTTTTTAGGGCGCGTTTTTTCTAGCTTTTTTTGGCGCTTTCCTGAATCACCGTTTTAATGTGCGCCAGTACTGTTTGGTCTTCCATCGTACTGATATCACCAGGGTCGCGCCCTTCTGCAACTGCCTGCAAAGCACGTCGCACAATTTTTCCGGAACGGGTCTTGGGTAGAGCCGTAACAATGTAAACGCGCGCAGGCCTTGCTACAGCACCCAATTGCGAATCGACGGTCTTCATTAACTCAGCTTCTAGATTGGTAACGTTTGAAGCATCCTTTGGAATTGCAAAACCAATCGCTACTTGACCCTTCAATTTATCTTCAATTCCAACCACTGCCACCTCGGAAATATTGGCATGACTGGAAATACTCTCCTCGATTTCACGCGTACCTAAACGGTGGCCGGCAACGTTGATGACATCATCGGTACGGCCCAGAATGAAGTAATAGCCGTCCTTGTCTTTAATACCCCAATCGAAGGTGGAATAGATTAGCTTGCCGGGAATAGTGTTCCAGTAGGTTTTGACATAACGATCATCATCACCCCACACGGTTTGCATGCAACCCGGAGGCAGTGGACCTTCAATTGCTACCACGCCTTTTTGATCCGGGCCCAGCTCCTCGCCAGTCGCCTCGTCCAATAACTTCATGTTGTAACCAAATACTGGCAAGCCAGGCGAGCCGAATTTATGCGGCATGACCTCGACCCCGCGCTGAATCGCCAAAATAGGCCAGCCCGTTTCAGTTTGCCAATAGTTATCCACCACTGGCTTACCAATCGCCTCATGTATCCACGTTGCAGTTGGCTCATCCAAGGGCTCGCCAGCCAAAAATAAAGTGCGCAAGCTGGATAAATCGTATTTGGTTAAGAAAGCAGGATCTTGTTTCTTCAGCACCCGAATTGCCGTGGGCGCGGAGAACATCACCGATACCTTGTATTTCTCCACTAGGCTCCACCAAATTCCGCCATCCGGACGCAAGGGGGTTCCTTCATACATGATGGTGGCTGTGCCATTAATCAGCGGTCCATAAATAATGAAACTGTGCCCAACCACCCAGCCAATATCGGAGGTAGTGAACATGGTTTCACCTGGCTTGCCACAAAAGATCAAGCGCATGGCCGATGCCAATGCTACTGCGTAGCCGCCGGTATCGCGCTGCACACCCTTGGGTTTGCCGGTGGTGCCGCTGGTATACAAAATATAGGACGTATGGGTTGCATCCACCCACTCCACTGGCACTTCCGCATTCATGTGCGCTAAGCGCTCGGCGGTGTAATCGAGGTCACGCCCGTCCACCATGACAAACTCGGTTAAGCCACGATTGACGATCAATACCTTGGCAGGCTTATAGGACGAAAGCGCAATAGCCTCATCGAGCAGCGGCTTGTATGGCACTGCCTTACCACCACGCATGCCTGCCTCGGACGTAATAATCATTTTGGGTGTGGCATCTTCAATGCGCGATGCCAAGCTATGCGATGCAAAGCCACCAAACACCACCGAATGAATAGCGCCAATGCGCGCGCACGCGAGCATCGCAAAACTGGCTTCCGCAATCATTGGCATGTAAATCAATACACGATCGCCTTTGCCAACCCCATTGGCCTTCAAAATAGCGGCCATGCGATTCACTTCAGCATGCAGTTCTTTAAAGGTATATGCCTTTTCAATATCGGTCTCCGTGGAAACTGCTACTAAGGCAATTTGATCGCCACGCTCAGCCAAATGCCGATCCACTGCGTTGTAGCAAAGATTGGTTAGTCCACCCTTAAACCAGTGCGCAAACGGCGGCTTGGAGTAGTCGAGCACCGTGTCAAATGGCTTTTCCCAATGAATGTGCTTCGCCTCCTCCCCCCAAAATGCCTGTGGATCTTGAATGGATTTGGCGTGAACGGTTTTATAGGACATGATTTACCTGAAAAGTTGATCTAAATGAACTCGGTACTACTGCGCGTGAATGCGGTCACTGCCCTATTGGGGCGTCGTAACGGCTTTAGCAGTAGTAGTTTTCGCAGATTTTGACCCATCTGTCGATACGGGCTTTTGCTGAGTGGGGGTCTTGGATGCCGTCTTTACCTCTGCTTTTTTACTGCTTTGCGCTGGTTTGGCTGGAGTTGGATTGCTTTTATTGGTAGTAGTTCCAGCTGCAGCGGTCTTTTTAACGGGGGCTGGCTTGACTAATTTGAGGCTGGCATTTTCAGCCAGGTGCTCGGATACGTCAGCAGACTTATGGCTGGGTTTTGGAATCAATACCGTCGATCCAGCCCTGACCCGCATTCCTGCAGGGATTGCATTGACTTCACGCAAAACGGCGACACTCACGCCCAAGCGCTTCGCAAGTTGCTCGGCTGACTCTGTCGATGGAACACTGACCGCAGTCCAAGTAGAGAGTGGCTCAGTGTAGTTTTTTAGATTTTCCTGAAAGAGTTCGGCGTGACCAAACGGCAATAATATTTGTTGATTGGCCGCACTCAAGATGACGGGCTTATTAAAAGATGGATTGAGATTACGAAAATCGTCTGGGGTTATGTCGGCCAACTTAATGACTAGATCAACATCAATGTCACGCGTCACATCGATTGCTACAAAGAAGGGGTGATTTTCTAATTCGGGTAAGACAATGCCGTACGCCTTCGGATCTAAAACGATGGCTTTGTACGCCATGAGTTTAGGAACGTAGTCACGCGTCTCTTTAGGCATCTTCAGGCTGAGGTAATCGGTTGGCAGTCGAGCAGCTTGATTGCGCTTGATTGCTCTGGCTACATTGCCCTCACCCCAGTTGTACGCCGCTAAAGCCAATTGCCAATCGCCAAACTGCCGATGCAAGCGTTGCAAGTAATCAAGCGCAGCGTTGGTTGACTGCAAGACATCGCGACGCTCATCGCGAAACACGTTTTGCGTTAACTTGAAATCTTTTCCAGTGGCCGGCATAAATTGCCAAATACCCATGGCTTTCGCGGTGGATTTGGCTACTGGATTAAAGGCGCTCTCCACAAATGGCAACAAAGCAATTTCAGTCGGCATACCGCGTGAATTCACTTCTTCAACAATGTAGAACAAATAGCGCGATGAGCGCGCCATGGAGCGGTGGACGTAGTCGGGCCTAGCCGCCAACCAACGGGTTTGTTCAATCACCAAAGGACTATTGAGTTCAGGTAATTCAAACCCACTCTGAATGCGTAGCCATAAATTGCTTGAAGGTGCCATGAGGCTGCTGACGGATTGTTTACTGAGGTCAACGCGAGGCGCCTTAGCAGCGCGTGGATTACGCGCGCCGCTGCCATCTGCGTCAGATGACCAATCACTGCCCATACTGGCGCAGCCCGATAGAACAGCAAACGCCAGCAGAATTCCCAATGAGCGCAAACGCGTAGCCCAGAGCCGAACAGCGGATGGGCAATATGGCATTAGAAGCGATCCTTCCACGCCCGAATCGCTGCAAGCACATGTGCTGGGCTCGGCAATGCAGCGGCGCCAGATACTTGTAATGCTGCTGCAATCACGTCGGGTTGATTTGAGCGCATAAAGGGATTCACCCGCAACTCATGACCAATGGTGGTTGGCACGGTAGGCTGATTCGCTTGGCGCAAGGCCTGTGCCGTATTCGCCCAGGTGATGAGATCGGCATTATTCGGCTCTACCGCCAAGGCAAAGCGGATATTCGAGAGTGTGTACTCATGGGTGCAATACACCGTTGTTTCCGGTGGTAAGGCCGCAAATTTCGCCAACGACTGGGACATCTGGGTGGGCGTTCCCTCAAACAGGCGGCCGCATCCAGTTGCAAATAAGGTATCGCCGCAAAAAAGCTTGGGCGCATTACCAGCAGCAAAGTAGGCAATGTGCCCCAAGGTGTGGCCAGGCACCTCCAAGACGGTGAACGCAATCGCGGGTGCAGCGCACTCCACCCGGTCACCCTCCATTAAGGCCTGAGTTCGCCCTGGAATGGCTTCTGCTGCTGGGCCATACACTGGAAGGGAATCCGTGGCGACGTAAGCCAGCAAATCCTGAATGCCGCCGGTGTGGTCTGCGTGGTGGTGGGTAATCAGAATGCCGGTCAGAGTCAGCCTCTGGCTTTCTAAGTAGTCCAATACCGGGCCCGCATCACCTGGGTCAACCACCAAAGCAGACTCGCCATCGTGAATACACCAGATGTAGTTGTCGTCAAAAGCCGGTATGGGCCAGACTTGCAATGCAGTTTTCGTTACCATAGGCACATGATACCAACCCAAGCCTCACCCGAAAGCCCTATTTTGTCAGCGGATGGCTCCTGGGATGCTTGGCTTGCCTCGCCCCCAGGTCAATATGTTTTGCGTCAAGAGCAATTGTGGTTTGATAAAACGGTCGTGGATGTATTTGGCTTTAATGCGGTTCAAATTGGCTTGCCGCAACTCCATTGTTTGCGCGAAAACCGCATGCCGATGCGCGCCTTGTTAACGCATGCCGATCAATCCTTAGGTGCGCAGTCAAATTTACCGATAACACCGACTTGGCACGTTATTGAAGGCTTGCCCGACGAGCTGCCCTTTGCGGCAGAGAGCGTTGATTTATTGGTACTACCGCATGTATTGGAGTTTGCGGACGATCCCCATCACATTCTGCGCGAGGCCGATCGCGTCCTGGTACCCGAGGGCAGGCTCATCTTGTCTGGATTTAATCCTGCCAGCCTGTGGGGTGCGCGGCAATACCTTGGCCGCTTAATTGGTAAGCCATTTTTACCCAGAGAGGGTCAGTTTATTAATCTGCTGCGCATCCGTGACTGGTTAAAGTTACTGAATTTCTCTTTGGACCGTGGCCACTTTGCCTGCTATAAACTGCCCTTGCAAAGTGAGTCAGCAATTCAGCGCATGAATTACCTTGAGCCCATGGGCAATCGGTGGTGGCCTATTTTTGGCGGTGTATTCATGGTCTCTGCAGTCAAACATCACCCGGGCATGCGCCTGGTGGGTCGCGTAGCTCAGAAGCGGCCACAGTCGCTGCGCCAACTCAATCCGGTAGTGGAGCGCAAAATACAGCCTACTGCTCCCCACAACCAACATGATCGTCATGAGCCAACCTGATCCTACTCTTCCCCACATCACCATTTATACCGATGGAGCCTGCAAGGGCAATCCAGGCCCTGGAGGCTGGGGTGCGGTATTGCGATCGGGCGAGCATGAACGGCATATGCATGGGGGCGCTGATTTAACCACTAACAACCGTATGGAAATGAGTGCGGTTATTCATGCGCTGCGCGCCCTCAAGCAACGTTCCAGTGTTACCCTGTTCACCGACTCCCAATACGTTCAAAAAGGGGTTACCGAATGGCTAGAGGGCTGGAAAAAGCGCCAATGGCGAACCTCCAGTCGCGAGCCCGTTAAAAACGCTGACCTATGGCAGGAACTCGACGCCCTGCTTCCAGACCACGAGATTTCCTGGCATTGGGTACGCGGTCACAATGGCCACCCCGGCAATGAGCTAGCTGATGCCTTAGCCAACCGCGGGGTTGAAGAGCTACTCGCGAAAAAAAGTGTTTAGGGCCTTATAGGCGAACTGTTTTCGCCTTTTTAAGCCAAGCCGGCTTTCGGTGGAAAACAAGGGCTTATGAGAGAATGGGGCATCCAAATGCACCTAATAGCATCATTGCTAGCTACCTAAGAAAAACTGAGATCAATTGGCTGAAAACGCTCCAAAAACACCCTGGTTAAGCAAAGTTACCTCGTCGCTCGTGCAGTACGGCAACTCCCTGCTGTCAACGATTGCCCAGCTATGGTCCAAAATTGACTTTGCCCGCATCTGGGCGTTTGCCTTGCGCCGCAAATGGTGGCTTCTTGCGCTTGCGCTGATCCTATTTGCGGCTAATAAGGCCTACGATCACTTTAACCCACCTGCCAGTAAAAGAGGTGGGCCACAAACCATCAGTAGCGTCATTGTGGAACGCAAAGACGTTCCCTTTGTGATTGAAGCGACTGGCACTATTGTTGCCGCCAGCATTGTTGACGTGCGCCCCCAAATTACGAGCATCGTGACCAAGGTCAATATCACCGAAGGTCAAATTGTTAAAAAGGGTGACTTACTTTTTACCCTTGATGACCGAACCGACAAAGCCAATTTTGATCGTGCCCAGGCTCTAGCGAACGATGCAAAACGTCAACTGGCGCGCGCCAAAGAATTGGTGGCCAAGAATTTCATATCCAAAGCGGGGCTCGATACAGCAGAAGCCAACGCCGCATCAACTCAGGCCACAGCTCGCGCTGCGGAGGTGCAGCTGTCGTATAACTATTTACGCTCCCCGATCGACGGACGCGCCGGAATTATTAATGTCTTTCCAGGGTCTTTAGTCCAGGCCAGTAACGTCGTCGTGTCATCGACGAGCTCGACTGCCACCTCGACTAGTGGCGCGATGGTTACCATTACCCAGCTCGACCCAATTAATGTCCAGTTCACGGTTCCTGAGCGGGACATTCCCTTGTTACTAAAATCACGTAAGGACGATGCGCCACTTCCAGTCAGCGTAAGCATCGGCAATATCGAGACCACACAATATCCTGGCCTGGTCTATGTGATTGATAACCAAGTTGACCCCGTGATTGGTGCAGTACGTTTGAAAGCCCGCTTAGAGAATAAAAATGGTGCATTGATTCCTGGCCAATTTGCACGGATTAAATTGGAAGCCAGCACCTTGCGCGATGTCATGCTCATTCCATCGCAGGCAGTTGTCATCAACCCTAAAGGTCGCTTCGTCTACCTGGTTGAAAAGGACGACGATAAGGTGGTGATGAAGCCAGTCAAAGTACTTTACGAGTACCAAGGCAATGCGGTGATTGAGGGCATTGATGCAGGCTCACGCGTTATCGTTGAAGGCAAGCAAAATCTGCGACCTGGCAGTAAGGTGCGTGAAGCAAAGCCAGTAAACACACCAAAAGCACTGGCTAAGCCAGCGCCCACCGCCCCCGCGGCGCCCGAGAAAAAATGACACTGTCTGAGCTGTGTATTCGGCGGCCGATTATGACCACTTTACTGTCGCTGGCGACAGTAATTGCTGGGATCGTCGCCTACACCAAAATTCCGGTTGCTGCTCTACCCAGTTTTAATACCCCCGTCATTTCAGTCAGCGCAAGTTTGCCTGGCGCCTCGCCAGAAACCATGGCATCAGCAGTTGCGCTTCCCCTTGAAAAAGAATTTTCTACCATCGATGGCATCAAGCTCATTAGCTCGGTAAATTCCCTCGGCAGCACCAGCATATCTCTGGAATTTAATAACGACCGCGACATTGATAAGGCTGCAGTGGATGTACAGGCGGCATTACTGCGAGCGCAGCGGCGTCTGCCGATTGAGATGACCATTCCACCGTCGTATCGGAAGGTCAATCCCGCCGACGCACCGATCTTAATCATCGGCATGACCTCACCCTCACTCGATCTGTCCGATTTAAATAATTACGCAGAAAATTTAATTTCACCCACCCTATCGACGATCGACGGTGTGGCGCAAATTCAGATTTATGGCGCAAAGCGCTATGCCATTCGGGTTAAAGCAAGGCCAGATGCCCTTGCGATTAATAACCTAACGATGGAAGACATTGCGCTTGCCCTCAATAGAGCAAACAGCAATACCCCCGTTGGGATTTTGGATGGCCCCCGTCAAGCCATGACAATTTATGCCAATGAGCAACTGGTAACCGCCAAAGACTTTAGTGACTTAATTATTGCGCAGCGCAATGGTCTACCCATCTACCTCGGCAACGTGGCCGATGTGGTCGAGAGCTATGAAAACGTCCGCTGGCTATCTACCACCAATGGTGAGCGCTCGATTGCGATTGCCGTATTACGGCAGCCCAATGCCAATACCGTAAAGGTAGTCGATGCCGTTCGGGCCTTACTGCCCGAGTTTGAAAAACAATTGCCCGCCTCCATCAAATTAATCCCGGTTAATGATCGCTCGATCTCCATTCGTGAAGCGATTCACGATGTCAATATCACCCTGCTGCTCACCATTGCGCTCGTCGTGCTGGTTATCTTCCTTTTCTTAAAGCACGCCTCAGCCACCATCATTCCATCGCTGAGTTTGCCAATCTCCCTGATTGGCGCCTTCTCTTTGCTCTATTTCATGGGCTACAGCCTGGATAACATTTCCTTGCTGGGTATCACGCTAGCAGTTGGATTCGTAGTGGACGATTCGATTGTGGTACTTGAAAATATTGTGCGCTACACCGAGCAAGGGATGTCGCCACTAAAAGCGGCGCTTAAGGGCAGCAAGGAAGTGGGCTTTACGATTATCTCGATCTCACTTTCCCTGGTGGCCGTATTTATTCCCCTCTTTTTTATGCAAGGCCCTGCCGGATTACTATTTAGGGAATTTGCAGTGGTAGTGTCTTTGGCGGTCTTGGTGTCGGCAGTGGTCTCCCTCACGCTGGTTCCCATGCTGTGTAGCCGCTTTTTACCAAAGCCTGGCGTACCCGCACGAGAATTCGCGATGAATCGCCGCTTCGATCAGTTTTTTTCTTGGACTACGGAGCGCTACATTCACTACCTCGACAAGGCTTTGATTTACCGCAAGCCCGTCTTAGTCGGCTCGGTTGCTACGATCATTCTGACCATCGTCATGTTTATTTATAGCCCGAAAGGCTTCTTCCCCGAGGAAGATATTGGGCAGATCATTGCAACCTTGGAAGCCTCAGAAGACATGGCTTTTCCAGCAATGCTGGAATTACAAGATAAGGCCGCGCAAATTGTCATGAATAATCCCAATGTGGCCAATTCGGTATCCATCTTGGGTGGCGGCCTTAGCGCAGGCTCAAACACCGGCCGGATTTTTATTGTGCTCAAGCCCAAAGGCGAGCGCGAGAATATGAAAGGAGTTCTCGAGTCCCTCCGCAGAGACTTTAGAGAGCTACCTGGCCTATCCGTATTTATGCGCCCGATTCAAAACCTGCAGCTGGGTGGGCGCTCGAGCAAAAGCCGCTATCAATTTACCCTGCAAAGCGTTGGCTTTGATGGCCTTAATGAATGGTCTACCAAGATCTTAGAAAAGATGCGTGCAGACCCGATCTTTCGGGACGTGAACACCGACTCGCAATTACGTGGCCTTAATGTCAAAATTGATATTGATCGAGAAAAAGCCGCCACTGCGGGTGTCACGGTAGCGGATATACGTCAAGCGCTCTACAACTCCTTTGGTGAGCGCCAAGTGTCATCGATCTACACCAACGTCAATACCTACTCGGTTATTTTGCAAGCGGCCGATGATCAGCGCCAATTTGAAACTGATCTAAGCAAGGTGTTTGTCAGGGGACGCGCTACCGATCGCCTCATCCCACTCTCGGGCCTTGCGACCTTTAAACGCGAGGTGGGTCCAACCTCAGTCAATCACCAAGGTCAAATTCCGGCGATTACCATCTCCTTTAATTTGGCGCCTGATGTCCCCTTGGGTGATGCAACTAAGGCAATTGATGGTTTCGTGAAGGAACTTCAACTACCAAGCTCAATCATTACGAGCTATGGCGGTGACGCCCAAGTCTTTAAAGAAAATCAATCGGGGCAGATTATCTTGATTTTGGCCGCACTTGCCGTGATCTACGTCTTGCTTGGCGTTTTGTATGAGAGCTATATCCACCCGTTGACCATTTTGGCCGGACTGCCATCTGCCGCAATTGGTGCCCTCCTCTTCTTGTGGATGTTTAACCTAGAGCTCTCCATCATCGCCATCATCGGCATTTTGCTACTGATCGGGATTGTTAAAAAGAATGCCATCTTGATGATTGACTTTGCCCTCGATGCACAGCGTAATCAAGGCATGAGCCCTGAGGAAGCAATTCGGACGGCCTGTATTTTGCGTTTTAGACCCATCATGATGACCACCTTTGCTGCATTAATGGGCGCCCTGCCTATTGCACTGGGTTTAGGTGCAGGGGCTGAACTGCGCCAACCCCTAGGCATCTCGGTTGCCGGCGGTTTAATTGTGTCGCAATTTGTGACGCTCTTTATTACACCGGTAATCTACCTCTACCTGGATAAATATGCCGGTAATGGCCCACTGCAAATTAGCCCCGCAGATCTGGAAGGAACCGCCTAATGCGTCAAGTGATACTCGATACCGAAACCACTGGCCTGAATCCAGCAACAGGCGATCGCGTGATTGAGATTGGCTGCGTTGAACTGGTTAACCGCAGACTAACTGAGCGCACCTTTCACCAGTACATCAATCCAGAGCGCGACATCGATGCGGGCGCCTATGCTGTTCACGGTCTCTCGCGCGCCTTTTTATCGGATAAACCCGTCTTTGCACAGATCGCAGAAGATCTGATTGAGTTTGTTGCCGATGCCGAGTTAATTATTCACAATGCACCGTTTGATTTGGGCTTCTTGGATAGTGAGTTTGCCCTTCTCAAACGAACCCCGTTTCGAGCCCATGCCAGCAATGTGATTGACACACTCGTCAACGCGCGCCAAATGTTCCCGGGTAAACGCAATTCCTTGGATGCCCTCTGTGAACGATTTGCAATTAGCAATACCCACCGTACATTGCACGGCGCTTTATTGGATGCCCAGCTCTTAGCAGAAGTCTATGTTGCAATGACGCGGGGCCAGGAAGACCTCACCATTGATTTGATTGACTACACAGCCAACCTCGATGCATCGGGGCAAACCAAGCCACTGCCAACTAACTTAATGGTGTTGGCTGCAAGCGAAGATGACTGCAAACTGCATGAACAAATCTTGGCTGAGATCGCAAAAGCAAGTAAAAAAGATCCGGTGTGGGAACGCACCCCTACGCTTTAGATTACGTGTTGGGAAATAATCGTATGGTATGTATTTTCTAAGTTCTTAACATATAGCTTGCTGTCAAAAAGTGGCATAGTTTTACTATTCTGAGTTAACTGGTCTCTTACTGACTGAAGTAAAGCAGGATTTAAGGCTAGCTCTGTCGCCTTTTCTTTATAGGCCTCAACCGAATCTACTATGCAATCCGCCATGCCTAATGCGTGCAATTGACTGGCAGCAACCCGACCTGCAAATGTTGAACCAACTTGAGTTAAGACAGGAACACCAGCCCAAAGTGCGTCGGCACAAGTAGCATGCGCGTTGTAATGAGGCGTGTCTAAGAATAAATCCGCTAAACGCAATCGACTCAAGTGGTCTTTGCGTTCGGCCTCTCTTTTTGCAAAGATCAATCGCGAAGAATCAACGCCAAGATCTCCGCAGGCGGCTTGTAAATTTTTCATCGCTTTTTTGGACGGCGTAGTAAGCCATAAAACACTACTTTCTACTGATTTTAACAAGTGCATCCAACATCTAAAAATTTCCGGTTGAATTTTGTATGCATTATTAAAGCAAGCAAAAATGAAACCGCTGCTTGGCAGACCTTGACTCTCCCTCGATGGCAAAAGGCCAAAATCGGTTATCGAGGTATCTACTGGGAAAAATGAATCTGGTAAATATGCAATTTTTTCTGTAAAGAAGGGCTGATCCGATTTGGGTATTGCAATAAGATCAGCTATTAGGTAATCAAAGAAGGCGGCCCCTGAGGTACCCGCGTACCCAAGATAATTGACCTGAATTGGCGCAAGACGATGTGAAAATAATGCAGTCCGAGCACCAGATGTATGCCCATTTAAATCGATTGCAATATCCAATTGATGCTGCGCGATTAATGCATGCGCATCTTTATCGGTCACTCCAAACAAATCATGGGCGGAGTCGAGTAGTCGACTTATTGAGGATTCGATTGGATCTGATTTCTTTTTATTGAGAAAATATCCATAGAATTCAAAGGCTGTTCGATCATGTAGCCGGAGAATATTTTCCATCAAAATCCCAACGGGATGATTTTTAAAATCAGAAGAGAAGTAGCCAATACGGATCTTTTGATTGCTGACTATAGGACGATAATCTTCAGCTAACGCGCTGCTAACTGGCGGGCATCGATCAGCTACGAAAACTTTAGCGCAGCTTAGCTGTTGTGCCAGCGATGCTGGCGTTGATAATAAAACGAACGGTAGGCAAATCTTTTCATTTTCATCAACTCGGGCTAAGATCGAGTTCGCGTTTGGCTCAGCCTGATCCCATATGCATGAGCCCAACTTTGCGGACAACAACTGTCCGTATAAGAAAGGAACGTCGGGCTTAATCTGAAATGCCTTGACGTAGCTCTCATAAGTACGCTCATCCTCTTTCATTTCTAAAAGCGTATTTCCGTAATTTGACCATGCCTCGCCATACTCGGGATTCAAACTAAGGGCTTTTTCATGCGCATGAGCAGCATCAGTAAATCGACCGATATCAAACAAAGCATTTCCTAAATTAGTCCAGGTTTCTGCATAGCTAGGATTGAGCTGGAGTGCTTTTTCGTAACTTTGAATAGCCTCCTGAGTAAGGCGCAATTCACTTAATAAATTACCTCGATTTGACCAAGCTAAAAAATTATCTGGCTGGAGTGCAATGGCCTTTTGGTAGGCCTGTTCAGCCTCATCGAATCGCCTTAATTTGGCAAGGGCAGTACCGCGGTCAGTCTGAATTTGCGCGCTATCGGGTACCAGGCGCAATAACTTAGCATACGTTTCAAGCACCTCTCGGTATAACTCTGCACCATGCTGCGCTCGCGCCAAATTGGACAGTAACTCTGCATTTTTTGGATCCAACTGTGCCGCCTTTAAAAGCGGGGGGACCGCTTCCCGCGATCGCCCTTGCATGGCCATGCATAAGCCCAAGATTTGCAGCGCGACTAAATCCTTTGGGTTGAGTCGTAATACGGTATTGGCTACGCGCTGTGCCGACTCAAGCCGTTGCTGCTGAAAATCTAGCAGCATTTGCTGAGTTAAATGGCGATATGCCTGCGACATCCCCTAACCTACTTTACCTAGCGCTCGATTGCGGCCGCAATCGCTTTACCCAGATCATCGGTCTTTGCAGTGCCGCCAACATCCGGTGTAAGTGGTGCATGCCCAGGACCTGCGGAGAGCACGTCTTCAATCGCAGTAAAGATGCGCTTGCCTGCCTCGGGATAACCCAAGTGATCCATCATCATGGAGGCGCTCCAAATTTGACCGATCGGGTTAGCAATCATCTTGCCAAAAATATCGGGCGCAGATCCATGCACCGGCTCAAACAGCGACGGAAATAATCCTTCGGGATTAATGCTGCCAGATGGCGCTACTGCAATGGTGCCGGTGCATGCAGGGCCTAAATCCGACAGAATGTCGCCAAATAAATTACTAGCGACGACGACATCGAAGCGGTCTGGGTTCATTACAAACTGCGCTGTCAAGATATCAATGTGGTACTTGTCACTTTTGACGCTGGGGTATTTTTTAGCCATTGCCTCAACCCGCTCATCCCAATATGGCATGGTGATTGCAATGCCATTGGACTTAGTTGCAGATGTGAGGTGTTTTTTATCGCGGCTCTGGGCTAAGTCATAGGCAAACTTCAGAATGCGGTCAACGCCATGGCGGGTAAAAACGGATTCTTGTAAAACAAATTCCCGATCGGTATCCGGGAACATTTTGCCGCCCACGCTGGAGTATTCGCCTTCGGTATTTTCGCGTACGACAAAGAAATCAATGTCACCGGGTTTGCGATTAGCGAGTGGGCAAGGCACGCCAGGCAACAAGCGGACGGGGCGTAAATTAACGTACTGATCAAAACCGCGGCGGAACTGAATCAAACTTCCCCAGAGCGAAACATGATCTGGAAGTATGTCTGGCATACCAACGGCGCCGAAGAAAATGGCATCGTATTGCATTAAGGTATCAAACCAATCGTCCGGCATCATCTTGCCATGCTTAAGGTAGTAATCGCAGCTTGCAAAGTCAAAGTGATCAAACTGCATCGGAATACCCAATTTTCTGCTGACCGCCTCTAAAGCGCGTACGCCCTCGGGCATCACTTCTTTGCCGATACCATCTCCTGGAATAACGGCAATTTTAGGATTCTGAATTATTTTTTGTGCTTTCATGGCGGGCTTCGTAAAGGTGAGATAGAGGGTGAGTTAGAAGGTGTGCTTAGTAGCACAATCATGGAGTTTATTTTACAAGCCTTGCTATGGGGAAATAGGCTCCCGCCACTAACTGATGGCGCGCCGAATCGTATCGCGCCCTGGCTTACCCTCGGCAATCGAGTCTGAGTCGGCATTGGGGGTGTTTTCAATCGTTTCAGGCACAGCCTCCTGCATGCGGATATTGTCCTTAGGGCAGATTGGCGCGCCGTAGCTGGCCCATCGCTTCAGTAAGGTCACCTCGTAACCGCATTGCCCACACTTGGCTTTATTGCGACTGGCATTGCTGGGTTGCGGTGGCGGAAAGGCAATCGCCTGATGGGGGTATGGTCCCAGTTCCTGACCAATCATCATCAAACGCACGACCAAGGCTTCGCTAGCATGGGCCATGCGTGCAGGGCCCTCTAGGCCCAATGCCTGCGCTATTCCCTTGAAATCCTCGCCGTGGCCACTAAAACAGTCATCCACCGCATGGCAGAGCTCATGAACCAAGGTATCGAGCAACTGAACTGGCTCGTCTAACTTGGGGGAAATAAAAATCTCATTCACACCGTCGCCTGAGCGCTCGCGTGGCCAGCACTGACCCAAGGTCGTTCGCGGACTGCTCGAGGCCGGAAAGCCGCAGGACACGCGCACCGGCGGAATCGCATACCCTGCTTTTGAAAAAATCGGCTCAAGGCGTCGAACCGCCTCTTGTAACCAGGCTTCGCGGTTGATGGTGTGGGGAATGGCCATAAAAGTGAAAAAAGGGTGATAAAAAAACAGGGATGAACTGAGCTGAATTGCGATCATACGCCAGCGCCACTAGAATAGGTCTATGAATGATCTTGAAAGCCTCAGCGCATCCGATGCAGCCCTTGCCCTTGCCCAAGGAAAGATCAAGGCAGAGCATTTGGTCTTAGCGTGTTTAGACCGCATTGGGCAACGCGAACGTACCATCAAGGCATGGGTAAGCCTTGGTAAGGAACATGCCATCGTGCGTGCACGGCAACTGGATCGCGGTGCATCGACCGGCCTCTTGCATGGGCTACCCATTGGCGTCAAAGACCTGTTTGATACTTACGACCTACCAACGGCGTATGGCTCGCCCATCTACCGCGATCATCAGCCAGCAACGGACGCTGTTTCGATTGCCCTGATGCGTAAAGCAGGCGGCATTATTTTGGGCAAAACCGTGACCACGGAATTCGCGACCTTTAAGAGTGGTCCTACGGCCAATCCCCACAACACAGCTCACACTCCCGGTGGCTCCTCTAGCGGCTCTGCTGCTGCCGTAGCTGACTTCATGGTTCCCTTGGCGACAGGCACCCAAACTGCGGCATCCATCATTCGCCCTGCGAGCTTTTGTGGTGTGGTTGGCTATAAGCCTAGTTATGGCAAGGTCAGTATTGCAGGTGTTAAAAGCCTCTCGATTTCCATGGACACCTTGGGCTGTTTTGGCAGAACCGTCAGCGACGTTGCCTTAGGCGTTGCAGCGATGAGCGGTGATCACAGCTTGGCTAGCATCGATACCTTGCACCATAAACCACGCATCGCGCTTGCCAATACAGTGCATTGGCCTTTGGCGCAAAAAGAAACCGTCACGGCAATGGCCATGGCTCGCTTTGCAGCCAACACGATCAGTCACCATGGCATTACCGAAGCAAGCTTGCCCGCCCTATTTGACGGTTTAGCCGATGCACAAAGCCGCATCATGACTTCCGAAATGTCTCGGAGTTTGCTGTTTGAGCGGATACATTATCCCAAGCTACTCGGCAGTAAGATATCAGCCCAACTCAAAGATGGCGCCGCGATACCCTATGAAATCTACACTGCTGATTTGATTTACGTTGCGCAAGCGCGGCAAGCAATGGATCAGTTTTTTGCAGACCACGCTGATGTCATCATTACCCCCAGCGCCATCGGCGAGGCTCCAGCTACCAAGTCCCACACCGGTGATCCGATCTTTTGCCGCTCGTGGTCAGTGCTTGGATATCCTTGCATCAACATCAACGTCAGCACAGGACCAAATCACATGCCAGTCGGAGTTCAGCTCGTCGCTGGACTGGGGCGTGACCGTTTATTGCTCAGTACTGCAAAAGCATTTGTGCAGGCACTCGCCGATCCAGCTTCGCGTACCCAAGCCTAACGCTGGCCAATACGCACATTACCGAATACTGCTTGTGCTTCAGTAGGTAAACAGCGCCAATACTGCTCACTGGCATGCACCTCCCCTTTAAGGGCTGCTGCTGCTTCCCAGGCCCAGCGGGGTTTATATAAAAAGGCCCTCGCAAGAGCAATCAGATCCGCATCGCCCCGTTCCAAAATAGCCTCTGCTTGCTGCGGACTGGTAATGAGTCCCACAGCGATCGTAGGCAAGCCTGCATGCGCTTTGATTGCTTTCGCAAAAGGCACTTGGTAGTCCGGTCCAATGGCAATCTGTTGCTGCCGGGAAATCCCGCCCGATGAGACATGAATAAAGTTGGCACCCGCCGCCTTTAAGCGAGCAGCAAACTCGGTTGACTCTTCGGCGGTCCAGCCGCCATCGATCCAGTCGGAAGCCGATAGACGCAGTCCCAGTACTCCCGCATACGCTTTGCGGACGGCTGCAAAGAGCTCCAGCGGAAAACGAATGCGATTCTCAAAAGAGCCGCCATAGGCATCGCTACGTTGGTTTGCAATCGGCGATAAAAATTGGTGCAGTAAATATCCGTGGGCACAGTGCAATTCCACCCCGTCGACGCCAATCCGATCAGCTCGCTTAGCTGCAGTCACAAATGCATCAATCATCGCCTGCAGCTCAGTTGCATCCATGGAGTGCGGAGTACGTTCATTCGGTAACTGCGGAATCTCCGATGGACCACAAATAGCCCAGCCGCCCTGATCTTCTGCCAGCAACTGGCCGCCTTCCCAGGGAGTTGCGCTCGATGCCTTGCGACCAGCGTGCGAGAGCTGGATAAAAACAGGCAAGGCTGGCGCTAAGGCACGCGCTCGGCTTAACTTGTCTTTTAAGGCCGCTTCAGTCGCATCATTCCATAAACCCAAACAGGCTGGGGTGATTCGCCCTTGGGCTGTAACAGCAGTCGCCTCAATCATGAATAGCCCTGCCCCGCTATTGAGTAGATTGCCCCAATGCATCAGGTGCCAATCCATGGCACAGCCGTCCACCGCGGAATACTGGCACATCGGCGCCACCACAATGCGGTTCGCTAGGGTCAAATCACCCCTTGGGGACGCCAGGGTATAGGGAGAAAAGAGCAGACTCATTGAAAAAACCTTTTTGTGACGAATGGTGAGGAATAGTGAGGAATACAGCTAAAAATAGACGATAGCGATAGAATAATGGGATTCCAAGTTCAGCTCGGTACTTCGTAGGACTAAACACCCGATTTGCCGCATAAACCAAGGTATTTCCCCGAAACAAAGCACCAAACCACATTTAGCTCCAGTTCATCAGCAGAAGGCCCTATGACCAGCAATAAAACCCCCCCATTTAATTCTAAAGACGATATTGCCCACTTCATTGGCGGCGCCCTACACCTGCCCAGCAATACGCGCTTTGGCGACGTTTACCATCCCGCCAGCGGCCAAGTTGCCCGGCGCGTTGCGCTTGCCAGCAAAAATGATGTCAACGAGGCTGTTGCTTCTGCCAAGGCAGCCTTTCCGGCCTGGGCGGATACGCCGCCCCTGCGCCGTGCGCGCATTCTGTTTAAATATTTAGAGCTGCTGAACCAACACCGCGATGAATTGGCTGCCATCATTACCGCTGAACACGGCAAAGTATTTACAGACGCCCAAGGTGAAGTAACCCGCGGCATTGAGATTGTCGAATTTGCGACTGGCATTCCAGAGCTACTTAAGGGCGATTACAGCGAGCAGGTCTCGACCGATATTGATAACTGGATCATGCGCCAGCCCTTAGGCGTGGTTGCTGGCATTACGCCGTTTAATTTCCCGGTGATGGTACCAATGTGGATGTTCCCTGTAGCCATCGCTTGCGGCAATACTTTCATTTTGAAGCCCAGCCCAACTGATCCTTCTGCCTCACTCTTGATGGCGAAATTACTCACTGAGGCTGGCTTACCCAAAGGCGTGTTTAACGTCGTTCAGGGTGACAAAGAAGCGGTGGATGCCTTAATTGAAAATCCCGATGTCAAGGCGATAAGCTTTGTTGGTTCGACTCCGATTGCCAATTACATCTATGAGCGCGGCGCGCACTTTGGTAAGCGTGTGCAAGCCCTCGGCGGTGCCAAGAATCACATGGTAGTCATGCCCGATGCCGACATTGATAAAGCCGTTGATGCCCTCGTTGGCGCGGCCTATGGCTCTGCGGGTGAGCGCTGCATGGCGATCTCGGTGGCGGTTCTAGTTGGCGATGCTGCCGAAAAAATCATGCCTAAACTGATTGAGCGTGCCCGTACCTTGAAGATTAAAAACGGCATGGA
>CAZUMD010000007.1:0-22483 GCA_964621735.1 uncultured Polynucleobacter sp. | reverse complement strand
AAAAGGCGAAGGAAGAAGATCGATGGTCGGGGCGAGAGGATTTGAACCTCCGACCACATGCACCCCATGCATGTACGCTACCAGGCTGCGCTACGCCCCGACGGAAACTAAAATTGTAGCAGTTGCTTATTTGGCAAATAGGCGATCTGGCTGAGCCATTGCCTTGAATTCGATGGCATTGCCCGATGGGTCTAAGAAGAACATGGTTCCCTGCTCACCGACCTCGCCCTTAAACCGAATGTAGGGCTCAATCACAAACTCAACACCCGCCTTTTTGAGCTTATCGGCCATGGCTTCCCACTCGGGCATGGATAAAACAATTCCAAAATGGCGAACGGGGACTTTTTTTCCATCCACATCGGAATGGACATCATTGATAGCCTCGCCTTGCGCCAGATGGGCAACGATTTGATGGCCAAATAGATTGAAATCAATCCACTCATCAGAGCTGCGCCCTTCGGGGCAGCCCAAAAGACCGCCATAAAAGTGACGGGCGGACTCCAAATTGTCGACCGGGAAAGCCAAATGAAATGGGTGCATAGTGTTCTTTCTGATTTCCTTATTTACTCGATAGCATGTGCAAGATCGACTCTAGCTCATCGCGCAGCTTGAGTTCACCGCGCACCTCATCAAGGCGATTGCGGGCACCGCTAATCGTAAAACCCTCCTCATAAAGGAGCGCTCGAATCTTGCGGATGAGAATAACTTCGTGGTGCTGATAATAGCGGCGATTGCCGCGGCGTTTTTGTGGGCGGAGCTGAGCAAACTCTTGCTCCCAATAGCGCAGAACGTGGGAACGCACACCGCAGAGCTCGGCTACTTCGCCAATCGTGAAGTAGCGCTTGGATGGAATTGGTGGCAGCTGGGAGACCAGCAGCGCCAACCCAGAATCAAGTTCTGTTTTCTCGAGCATGGGACTCGACCGCATCTTTGAGTTTTTGACTGGCGTGGAATGTAACCACGCGGCGGGCAGCAATCGGAATCATCTCGCCTGTTTTCGGATTACGGCCTGGCCTTGCTGACTTGTTGCGCAACTGAAAGTTACCAAAGCCAGAAATCTTCACCTCGGTGCCGACTTCGAGCGATTCTCCGATGCGATCAAAAAAAGCATCGATCATGTCCTTGGCTTCCCGCTTATTCAAACCCACCTGATCAAATAAGGCTTCCGATAGTTCGTTTTTCGTCACAGTCTGATTGCTTGCATTCATGAGGGGCTCTTATCTATTTCAAATGGCTTAACTATTATGACAATGTCTGATTTTTCAGTGTAGCAATATTTTTTAACGTAGCCGAGCATTGCAGCACTTTTCTAGTGCGCTGAGCAATGCTGCAATTGCAGCATCGATTTGCGCATCCTGCAATGTTTCCGCTGGATTTTGCAATGTAATCCGAAACGCGAGGCTTTTCTCATCCGCAGCCATACTGCTACTACCGGCCCCAGGCCTAAACTCATCAAAGACTTCAATGTGACGCACCAAGGCCTGCCCGGCAGCAGCCATGGCATCCAGTAGGGTTTGCGCTGCGACCGATTGCTTTACCACCACGGCTAAATCACGCTGCACTGCAGGGAATTTACTAATCTCCGCTGGCGCTGGTAAACCCATCTCAGCAAGCGCATCCCAGTCGCACTCGAACAAAACCGGTGCCTGAGGTAATTCATAGGCCTGTTGCAAGGCCGGATGCAATTCGCCAATCCATCCGACTGGAATGGTCTTATTTCCCACTTTAAATGCAATTTGTGCCGATCGGCCTGGATGCAGGGCTGGGTGCACGGCAGCTGCGGTAATAAACTGCAACGGCGCAAATGCACTCTCCAGATCGCCCTTCACATCAAAAAAATCAACCGCCCTGCTTTTGCTAGCCCACTGCTCAGGAAGCGCCAATCCATACGCTAAGCCACCCACGCGGCGCGGCTGATCGTAGCCGGCAACCATGCCTGGCGCTTCTACTTGCGAGGGATTGCGCATAAATACCCGGCCGATCTCAAAGAGACGGATGCGGTTATTACCGCGGTTGAGGTTGGCCCGAAGATTACCCAATAAACCACCCCATAGGGTGCTTCGCATCACGGCATACTGATTGGCAATGGGGTTGCGCACTTGAATTACTTGACTTTCATCACCCTGGTGCATGGACAAACGCACTTCACTCTCGCGATCCGTAAATCCAAAGTTGACTGCCTCTTGATATCCCGCCTGTGCCAACGCGTGGCGTAAGCGGTGGACGCTACGACGCGCCTCGGGCGGAGCGCTCATCTTTAATGCAGCTGTCGGCGGATGGTCTGGGATGTTTTCAAAGCCATAAAGGCGTGCAACTTCTTCGATTAAATCTTCTTCAATCTCAATATCGAAACGGTAGCTGGGTGGCGTCACGATAAAAGTAGTCTTGGCAGCATCAGCGTCGTTATTGACAGTAAATGCAAAGCCAAGTCGTGTGAACACATCACTCACAATCGCAGTTGTCAACGGAATTCCAATGACATCAATGACGCGCTGCAAACGCAAACGGACTGGCTTACGGTCTGGCAATTGTGTAATCTGATCCTGAATGGGACCAGCTTGACCACCGCATACCTCTAATATGAGGGACGATAAATACTCGAGGTGCGTAACGGTAGCAACCGGATCAACACCACGCTCAAAGCGATGGCCTGCATCGGTTGTAAAGTTAAATCGGCGCGCACGGCCTTGAATTGCAGCAGGCCACCAAAATGCAGCCTCAACATAAATATTGACCGTGTCATCGCTTACGGCGGTGGTGTTGCCACCCATAATGCCGGCGAGACTCACTGGCCCGGTATTGTCGGCAACCACACCAACGCCTTGAGCCAACTGGTTGGATATTTCACCCTGCACAATTGGATTTAGCGTTTGCTCGTTTAACAGCCCAATCTGTTCGCCCGGCTTTGCCCAGCGCACCTGCAAATCACCCTGCAATTGATCGAGATCGAAAACATGGGTCGGCTGACCCATTTCCAACATGACGTAATTGGATAGATCGACTAAAGGCGAAATACTCCGCTGACCTGCATGGCATAGGCGCTGAATAATCCAATCGGGTGTTTTGGCTTTTGGATTAACGCCGCGAATCACGCGGCCTGCAAACCGTCCACATAAATCGGGGGCATCGATCTGCACCTTTACGGTATCGGTAATCGTTACAATCGGCGCAGTCCATGTTGGGCCGCACAATGGCGCGCCTGTAATCGCAGCAACTTCACGTGCCAAGCCAGTGAGCGATAAGCAATCGGCTTTATTCGGCGTGAGTTTGATGACGAAGATCTGATCATCGAGCTCAAGGTATTCACGAATATTGGCACCAACCGGCGCATCGAGCGGCAATTCCAGAATGCCTTCGTGGTCCTCTCCAAGGCCAAGCTCACGTCCTGAGCAGAGCATGCCCTGGCTTTCAACACCGCGTAACTTACCGACTTTAATTTGGAATGGCTTACCGCCCTCTTCCGCAGGCGGAAGCAGAGCGCCTACCAAGGCGCATGGAATCTTAATTCCAACACGGGCATTGGGAGCGCCGCACACAATTTGCAATTCACTACCGGTGCCAGCATTGACTTTGCATACGCGCAAACGATCCGCATCGGGATGCTGCTCTGCTGAAACAATTTCGGCAACGACCACCTGTGAAAATGGCGGCGCCACGGAATACTGCTCTTCAACCTCGAGGCCAGCCATCGTCATCGCATGGCCAAGCGCTTTGCTGTCCAGTGCTGGGTTAACGTACTGACGGAGCCAGGATTCAGAGAATTGCATGGGCTAGATCAATTTAGTATGAAAGAATTAAGCAGGGAACTGCGCCAAAAAGCGCAGGTCGTTTTCAAAAAAGAGGCGTAAATCATCGATGCCATAGCGCAGCATCGTCATGCGCTCCAGGCCCGAGCCAAAGGCAAATCCAGTGTAACGCTCCGGATCAATGCCCATATTGCGTAATACATTGGGATGCACCTGCCCTGCCCCTGAAATCTCCAGCCAACGTCCTGCTAATTTGCCGCTCGCAAACGCCATGTCAATTTCAGCGGAAGGCTCGGTAAATGGAAAATAGGATGGACGGAAGCGCACCTCTAAGGCATCGGTCTCAAAGAAGGTCCGCAAGAAATCGGTGTATACGCCCTTGAGATCAGCAAAGGATACTTTTTCAGCAATCCACAGACCTTCTACCTGATGAAACATAGGCGAATGAGTAGCATCACTATCCACACGGTAGGTTCGGCCTGGAGCAATCACTTTAATGGGCGGCATTACCTTCGCGCCCGCGTACTTTTTAACGTGCTCACTGGCGTAACGCACTTGAATCGGGCTGGTATGGGTACGCAGCAATAAAGGCTTACCTAAGGAGTCAGTGCCATCAACGTAAAACGTATCTTGCATCGATCGCGCGGGGTGATTTTCAGGGCTATTGAGCGCCGTGAAATTAAACCAATCGGTTTCGATCTCAGGGCCATCGGCCACATCAAAGCCAATCGAATGAAAGATCGCCTCTACCCGTTCCCAGGTTCGCATAACCGGGTGCAGACTACCCGCCGATTGAGCGCGACCTGGCAGAGATACATCAATGGATTCAGCAGCCAGGCGGGTTTGCAATACGGCATCTGCTAATGCTTGACGGCGCTCTTGCAGAGCGGCCTCTACCGCAGACTTAACTTGATTAATTAATGCGCCGGCACTTTTACGTTCTTCAGGCGACATAGCACCGAGCGCTTTTAGACGCTCAGTGAGAACACCTGATTTACCGAGGTACCTGGCTTTCGCATCCTCTAAGGCTGCTGCATCAGCGGCCTTAGAGAAATCGCGTTTGGCATCCTCGACAATGGGGTCGAGAGAAACCATCTCAGCTTGTGATTAAGCTGCGGCGTTAACGACGGATTTGATCCGCGTAACCAAAGCGGCAAATGCCTCTTTGTCCATGATCGCCATATCGGAAAGCACTTTGCGATCGAGTTCGATCTCCGCTTTCTTCATACCGTTCATGAATACGCTGTAGCTCAGGTCATGCTCACGTACTGCGGCGTTGATACGCGCAATCCACAAGGCACGGAATACCCGCTTTTTGTTGCGGCGGTCGCGATAGGCGTATTGGCCTGCGCGCATAACCGCTTCTTTAGCAACACGGAATACGTTTTTACGACGTCCACGATAACCGGTTGCGGCATCGGTGACTTTCTTATGACGGGCTCTTGCTGTAACCCCACGTTTGACTCTTGGCATTGAATTCTCCTAAATTAGTCTGAGGTTAAGCGTACGGAAGCATCGAGCGAATCGACTTGACATCAGCCTTCGCTACTTCAGTGGAGCCACGCAAGTGACGCTTGTTCTTGGTTGTTTTCTTCGTGAGGATGTGGCGTTTAAATGCCTGACCTCGCTTGATGGTGCCGCCTGCGCGGACCGTGAAGCGCTTTTTGGCGCTACTCTTACTCTTCATTTTGGGCATGAAGTTCCCCTTCTTTCATTCGCACTACGTAGGTGATAACCGACGGTTATTCTTCCTGTACCTAGCAGCACTTCAAACTGCCAGCGCCTTACGGCGCCTCCCTACAAAAAAACTAAAACTAAACGACTTAAGCCTTGGCTTTACGGATTGGTGCTAGCACCATCACCATCTGCCGACCTTCCATCTTTGGAAACTGCTCAACTTGGCCATGCTCTTGCAAGTCCAACTTCAAGCGTTCCAACATCCGTACTCCGATTTCTTGGTGGGCCATTTCACGACCCCGAAACCGCAGCGTAATCTTTGTCTTATCGCCATCTTCTAAAAAGCGGATCAGATTGCGTAGTTTGACACCATAGTCACCATCATCGGTACCCGGGCGAAATTTCACTTCTTTCACCTGAATTACCTTTTGCTTCAGCTTGGCTTCATGCTGACGCTTGGCTTCTTGGTACTTGAACTTACCAAAGTCCATCAATCGGACTACGGGCGGCACGGCTGTCGGAGCAATCTCAACCAAATCGGTTTCTTTCTCTTCTGCCAAAGCCAGGGCTTCGTTCAACTTAACTACACCGAGGGCTTCCCCATCGATTCCAACCAAACGCACTTCAGGAGCAGTTATTTCCCGATTAATGCGCTGCAATTTTTCAGTAGCGATCTTCTAATTCCTTCATCAAAAACAATAAAAACCGTCATCCCCCGGGCTTAATTCAGCTCGGGACCGACCTTCTGGGATATATCCTGCTGGAGTCGGGCAACGAATGCGTCTAAAGGCATTACACCTAGATCCACTCCGCCACGGGCACGAACGGCTACCGTATTACTTTCACGCTCTTTATCGCCAACAACCAGCAAATAAGGGAGCTTTTGCAATGCGTGCTCGCGTATTTTATACGTAATTTTCTCATTTCGCAAATCCGCATCCACCCTAAACCCTTGTTTTTTCAGCAATTGCTGGATTTGCTGGGCATAAGCAGCCGAATTTTCTGAAATATTGAGGACCACCGCCTGGGTCGGGGCAAGCCAAACTGGCATGTTTCCAGCGTGGTTTTCGATCAAAATCCCAATAAAACGCTCTAAAGAGCCCACAATGGCCCGGTGCAACATGACCGGCACCTTGCGGGTATTGTCTTCCGCTACGTACTCGGCGCCCAAGCGGGCCGGCATGGAAAAGTCGACCTGCATCGTGCCGCATTGCCAAGAACGGCCAATCGAGTCCTTCAAGTGGTACTCAATCTTCGGGCCGTAAAAAGCGCCCTCGCCTGGTAATTCTTCCCAGGTTTGACCGGATGCCCTAAGGGCGCCGCGCAAGGCTTCCTCGGCTTTGTCCCAAATGGCGTCATCGCCTACGCGCTTAAGAGGTCTTAAGGCTAACTTGACGTCCACCTCAGAGAAACCAAAATCGGCATAGACCGCACGTACCGCTTTATCAAAGCTGGCCACTTCCGACTGAATCTGATCTTCAGTACAAAAAATATGGCCGTCGTCTTGGGTGAAGCCACGCACCCGCATTAAACCGTGAAGCGCACCGGAAGGCTCATTGCGATGGCACTGACCAAACTCACCGTAGCGCAGCGGTAACTCGCGGTAGCTATGTAAGCCTGAGTTAAAAATCTGGACATGCCCTGGGCAATTCATTGGCTTTAATGCGTACGAGCGATTTTCCGACTCGGTCGTAAACATATTCTCTTTGTAATTCTCCCAATGGCCTGATTTTTCCCACAGACCTCGATCCAAAATCTGCGGCGCCTTCACCTCGTGGTAGCCCTCATCTTGGTAGACCTTGCGCATGTATTGCTCAACGGTTTGCCAGATCGACCAGCCTTTGGGGTGCCAGAAGACTAGACCTGGTGCCTCGTCCTGAAAGTGGAATAAATCCAGGTGACGCCCTAAGCGGCGGTGGTCGCGCTTTTCTGCCTCTTCGAGCATATGCAAATAGGCATCTTGGTCTTCTTTTTTAAGCCACGCCGTGCCATAAATACGCTGCAACATCTCATTCTTGCTGTCGCCGCGCCAATAGGCGCCAGCCAGCTTCATTAGCTTAAAGACCTTGAGCTTGCCGGTCGATGGCACATGGGGGCCGCGGCACAAATCCGTGAATTTACCTTCGGTGTAGAGCGACACATCCTCGCCCTGCGGAATGCTGGCAATGATCTCCGCTTTGTAATGCTCGCCTTGGTCTTTAAAAAATTGCACAGCCGCATCACGTGGCATCACGGTGCGCGTGACTGGCTCATCTTTTTTAGCGAGCTCTGCCATGCGCTTTTCAAGGGCAGCTAAGTCATCTGGCGTGAAGGGCCGATGAAAGGAAAAGTCGTAGTAAAACCCGTTCTCAATCACCGGGCCAATCGTCACTTGGGCTTCGGGGAACAATTCTTTTACCGCGTACGCCAAGAGATGGGCGGTTGAGTGCCGAACAATGTCAAGGGCCTCGGGGCTTTTATCGGTGATGATGGCCAGCTGACTATCGCGCTCAATTAAAAAGCTGGTGTCCACCATCCGGCCGTCGACCATCCCAGCCAATGCTGCTTTAGCAAGACCACTACCAATGCTTTGCGCAACATCCAGAACACGCACCGGTGCGTCGAACTCGCGTTTGGATCCGTCCGGTAGGGTGACTGCAACCATGAAATTCCATCTCCATTGAATTTGGCTTACTACGTCATGCATTACTAAAAAGGCGCGGATGCTTTGCGGCAACCGCGCCTATCTAGGTATTTCGTTGGTAGGCTCGATTGGACTCGAACCAACGACCCCCACCATGTCAAGGTGGTGCTCTAACCAGCTGAGCTACGAGCCTATAAAGATGATGAGTTTATCACCGCCGGCGTACTTGGGTCACCCCTTTGAGCTCCTCAAGGCTATTTTGGACCTGCCGCAGGGCCTCGGCATCGGCAATTTCGACTGTCAGCAAAATTTGCGCGATCCCACGACGCACCGATTTACGTAAATCAATCACATGAATTCCTTGGCGGGATAAGCCTTCAAACAACTCGCGCATTAGCTCAGGCCGATCAAGGCCAGTAACCGCCAAATCCGCCGGAAAGACCTTGGATCGATTTTGCGTGCCTTGTTTTCCGATCGACGCTCCGGTTTGGGCTTCATCGAAGGCATTCCATGCTGTTTGGATAACGCGCTCTGGCGCACGCTCCAGCAAACTTCGGAAGGTACTGCAGGAGCGCCGATGAATCGATACACCCCGCCCCTGCGTTACGAACCCAGCAATTGCATCGGGCGGCACCGGGCGGCAGCAGCGCGCCAATTGCGTTAACAAAGAATCGACCCCGACGACCAGCACGTCGCTGGATGGCTTGGTAGAGCGAGTACGTTGGTGCAATACAACCGCTAGGGGCTCAGTAGCAGGCTTACTTTCCTTTGCAGTCCCTTTAGCCTCAGCACTTGATTTCGTAACGCTACTTGCACCTGCTTCCTCATCGTCGAGCGCATTAAACCAAGCGCGAACACGCGTACGGGCACGTTGGGAACGCAAGTACCCCCGATCCGGGCTAATCCAATCGCGCGATGGTCCGCCATGCTTGACCGCGATGATCTCCACCGTTTGGCCGTTGGCAAGACTCGTATCAAGCGGCACCATCGAGCCATCAACCCGCGCGCCGCGGCAGCGGTGACCTAAATCAGTGTGAACCGCATAAGCAAAATCAATGGGCGATGATCCCTTTTCCAAAGCGATGACTTTGCCTAGCGGCGTCAACACATAGATGTGATCATCAATCGCGTGGTTCTTCAGTTGATCCCAGGCGTCTTCTTTCCAGGAAATTAATTGCCTGGCCCAAGCAATTTGGCGCTCATAGGCTACCGCTGCGCTGTGGGTACCGCCCGCATTTTTAGGCACGGGCGCTGCACCTTCTTTATAACGCCAGTGCGCCGCCAAACCATACTCCGCCTGTTGGTGCATCGCCTGCGTGCGAATCTGAATTTCAAACGCAATGCCATCGGCATCCATGACGACGGTATGCAATGACTGGTATCCGTTGGGCTTGGGTCTTGCAATGTAATCATCAAACTCACGCGGAATCGGTTGCCAGACGTTATGCACTAAACCGAGTGCAGCATAACAACCCTTCACATCATCCACCAAAATACGAAATGCCCGCACGTCATACAAATTCGCAAAGTCCAAGGACTTGCCCTGCATTTTTTTCCAGATGCTGTAAATGTGCTTGGGTCTACCCTGCACATCTACCGATATGTTTGCCTCACCCAATACCTGCTTGAGCTCTTCAATGATGCGGGCGATAAACCCCTCGCGCTCGGCGCGCTTGGCATCTAACATGGCGGCTATCTCACGGTAAATTGGCGAGGCCAAAACACGAAAAGCCAAGTCCTCCATTTCCCATTTCATTTGCCAAATACCTAGGCGATTAGCCAAGCTGGCATCAATATCCAAAAAGGCCTGTGCCCAGGCCGCCTGCATCGGAATTTTTTCCTGATTAATCCAGCGTAGGGTCTGCAGGCGCGAAGCAAGGTAAATCAGCACAACCCGCAAATCATCACCAAAGGCCAAAAGCATTTTGCGCAGCACTTCCTCTTGGCCGGCTACGCTGATACCACCATCGGCTTTGACTATTTTGGCTTGGGCTTGCCGCAGACTGCGATAACCGCTAAGCAAACGGGCCGACTCATCGCCCAATTTTTTAGTCAGCGCCTCTTTGCCTAAGGGGCTATCGAGGTGACCTGCAGCCAGCAAGCTAGGTTCATCCAAGTGCAGTAATTGCAAGATGCTGAGAACGCCCGATTGATGCTCTTCAGGCGGCTCGCCTTGCCATGAATCTACTAAAGCCGACTGCGTTGGCAGAGCCTCAGTGGAAGGCTGGTCCTTCTTCGTGCTCATGAAAAGAATTCAGCAACAAGGGCAATTTGCTCGGGCTTTAAAAAGGCGGGCGCATGACCCACCCCCGGAATCGTGATGCTGCGTGCATGGGGATTGCGCCTGAGCATTTCCTCAACAGTGACACTTGACAATAAATCCGAATCACCGCCCCGCACGATCAAGATGGGCACTGTAATCGCATCGAAGTGATTCCACAATGCCACTTCCCCGGCTTTAGCCAAGACGGGATTAACTGCTGCAAACGGAATCACAATCTTGGGGTCGTAATGCAGTGACCAGACGTCATTTACTTCTTGCAAAAGCGGGCCATTTAAGCGCTCCCACTCTTCTGGCGTGTGGGAACCAAAGCTGGCGCAGATCCGATTTAAAACCGTTAAGGCCTCAGCACGATCGGAATACGAAAAGGGTTGGCCCACATAGGAACCTAAACGCTTCAGTGCTTCAGGCTCAATTCGCGGACCTACGTCATTAATCAAAATGCGGCGTATGGGCGAATCAGGCATGCCGGCATAGACCATGCCAATCAGGCCGCCCATCGAGGTACCAAACCAGTCTACCGACGCAACATTTAAGCGCGCTACCAGGGTAGTCATATCGGCGACATACTGAGGGATGCCGTAGAGCATGGGGTTTTCTAAAAAATCCGAATCGCCTCGGCCCACGACATCGGGGCAGACGACGTAATAGTCTTTGCATAGGGCTTCAGCTAAGGTTCTAAAGTCACTGCCCCGGCGCGTTAGGCCATGCACGCAGATTAATACCCGGGGATTAGAAGGGTCGCCCCAGGTGTGATACGCCATGCGGTGTAAGCCGCTGGCATTACTACTGGCGCACTCGACATAAAACCGTTCACCCCGATGAATCTGTTTCGGCGTTGCCGATGTATCGGGGGAATTAACGTGTTTTTGTTCTCCATCTTCCTGTAAATCGGAGACTAATTCAGGCTGCAAGGTTACATGATCAATACCATGGCGTTCCAACAGCATCGCATTAATGCGGCGCATCAGTGCTGGCCATTGACGCAATGAATCGACTTCAATGTGCCCAATTAAGGCGGGCTGATTGGGCGACATCTCCCACACATGTAAATCATGAACCGCACGCACGCCTTTGACGGCATGCAGGTCTTTGCCAACCGCAATGTAGTCAATGCTCAGCGGCACCCCTTCCATCAAAAAGTGATAAGACTCTTTGAGAATCGCAAAGGTGGATTTCAGAATTAATAAGGCCACTAAGATCGAAAGCCAGGCATCGATTTCCATCCAGCCTGAAAAATAAATCACGACGCCAGATACCAGGGCAGCAATCGATCCCAATAGATCGCCCATAACGTGCACCAAGGCGGCACGTGTATTGACGCTTTTTTTATCGCGCGACAATATCGTTGCAACAATCACATTCATCACAAGACCAATGGCAGCAACAATGGCAACCATCAATCCATCGACGACGTGTGGCGTATAAAAACGCGTAATCGCCTCACCCACAATCCATGCAACCAAAATTAGCATCGCAATTGCGTTCACAAACGCGGCTAAAGCCTCAGCCCGACCAAAGCCAAATGAATGGCGTGCCGATGGGGGGCGCCGGGAAATAATTTGCGCAAAGAGCGCAAGGCCTAGTGCGGCGGCATCGGTCACCATGTGTGCCGCATCGGACAGCAAGGCAAGCGATCCGGCTAGGTAGCCAGCAATCGCTTCAATAATGGCAAATGAAAAGGTAATCGCCAGCGCTATCCCCAAAAGGGATGCGTTGGAAGTCTCACGCCGGTGGGAATGCGCGGCATCCCCGCGCTTATGGATATGCAACAGGCTGTACTGATCAGCGTCGCTTACTGGTGCTGCTTGAGGAGGGGAAGAACGGGGATCAACCATGGTTGATCCCATTATTTCATTAAATCAAAACCCTGTGACGTCTACCGGGGCGCCTGTTTTGGCAATGATCTCTTCTTTGCTCACGCCGGGAGCTAACTCCACTAGCTTTAAACCCTTGGGAGTGATGTCAAGTACGCCTAAATCGGTAATGATGCGATTAATTACACCCAATCCGGTCAGGGGCAATGTGCATTTAGGCAAAATCTTGATCTCCTCGGTGCCGTCTTTTTTCTTGGCAACGTGCTCCATCAAGACCACCACATGCTTCACGCCGGCAACTAAATCCATTGCGCCGCCCATGCCTTTGACCATCTTTCCTGGAATCATCCAGTTGGCTAAATCACCATGCTCGCTCACTTGCATCGCGCCCAAAATAGCAATGTTGATTTTTCCACCCCGAATCATCCCAAAGGAATCCGCTGAAGAAAAAATGGCGGAGCCAGGAATCAAGGTAATCGTTTGCTTGCCTGCATTGACTAAGTCGGCATCCACCTCTGCTTCGGTCGGAAATGGACCAATGCCGAGTAAACCGTTTTCCGATTGCAACCAGACTTCCATGTCTTTGGGAACGTAATTGGCAACCAAAGTCGGCATCCCAATTCCGAGGTTGACGTAATAACCATCTTGCAATTCTTTAGCAGCGCGCGCTGCCATTTCATTTCTATTCCACGGCATCTTCTTTTCCTTTAAGCGGCTTGTGTCAATGTGCGTTGCTCAATCCGCTTTTCGGGATTGGCATTGAGCACGAGGCGAGTCACGTAAATACTGGGAGTATGAATTTGGTCTGGATCGAGCTCGCCGTTTTCCACAATCTCTTCCACTTCAACAATAGTTACTTTGCCAGCCATGGCAACCATTGGATTGAAGTTGCGCGCGGTGTAGCGGTACACCAAATTACCCGCACGATCGGCTTTCCATGCCTTAACGAGAGAAACATCCGGAATCAATGCACGTTCTAAAATGTAATCTTCACCATCAAACGAGCGCACGTCCTTGCCTTCGGCAACCATCGTGCCCACGCCCGTCTTGGTAAAAAATCCTGGAATACCGCAACCGCCTGCCCGCAACTTTTCAGCCAGAGTGCCTTGGGGCGTGAATTCCAGCTCCAATTCACCGGCCAAAAACTGGCGCTCAAATTCCTTGTTCTCGCCCACATAGGATGCGATCATTTTTTTGACCTGACGCGATTCCAATAACAAGCCAAGGCCAAACCCATCGACGCCGGCATTGTTTGAAATCGCCGTAAGGTTTTGCACCCCTAAGTCACGGACCGCTTCGATCAAGGCCTCGGGAATGCCGCAAAGGCCGAAGCCTCCGACCGCAATGGTCTGGCCATCTTTTAATACACCGCGCAATGCCTCGATTGCCGATGGGTACGTCTTATTCATGGGCTTTTGTCCTAAAAATGTATGCAAAAGTGGAAAACCATAATAATAACCGCACAACCCCCTTCCCGAGGGAGCAGTTGATTCCAAGTGCCGCAGGAGATATGGCCGTGTGACCGCCGATTCGCAGACGAGAATAGAACTAAACTAGCGCTATGAGTGAATTTGCCACCAATAACAACGCCATCCGCGAGGCAATGGAATACGACCTCGTGATTGTTGGCGGCGGCCCTGCTGGGCTATCGGCCGCAATCCACGCCAAACAGCTCGCTGCTAGCCGTAATCGCGAGATTAGCGTTTGTGTTCTGGAAAAAGGCTCTGAAATCGGCGCGCATATTCTGTCGGGGGCGGTCATGGATCCCCGAGCCCTCACTGAGTTATTTCCAGACTGGCAAGAACGGGGTGCGCCGTTAAATACGCCTGTCAGCGCCGATCAATTTCTTTTTTTAACCGAGAAAAAATCCTACCGATTCCCCAACTGGATTTTGCCGGCGTGCTTCAAAAACGAAGGCAATTACATCATTAGCCTCGCTCACCTCACCCGCTGGTTAGGTACGCAAGCAGAAGCGCTCGGCGTGGATGTGTTCCCAGGTTTTGCTGCAGCGGAAATTTTGTACACCGAACAAGGTGCAGTACGGGGCGTGGCAACGGGCTCCATGGGCATTACGAAATCGGGCGAGCACAGCGATCACTTTCAGCTTGGCATGGAACTGCATGCGAAGTACACCCTGTTTGCTGAGGGCGCCCGCGGCCATTTAGGCAAGCAACTGATGCAGCGCTTTGATTTAAATCGCGGTCGTGATCCGCAAAGTTATGGTCTTGGCATTAAAGAGCTCTGGGAAGTGAAGCCCGAGGAACATCACCCTGGGCTGGTGGTGCATACCGCAGGCTGGCCGCTGGATGCGCAAACCTATGGTGGATCATTCTTATATCACTTTGGAACGAATTTGGTAGCGGTTGGTATGGTGGTTGGTTTGTCATATAAGAACCCTTACTTGAGCCCATTTGAAGAGTTTCAACGCTATAAATTGCACCCTGCCATTCGGCCCACCTTTGAAGGCGGCAAGCGCCTGGAGTATGGTGCTAGAGCCATTGCTGCAGGTGGATTAAACAGCCTGCCGCAAACGGTTTTCCCGGGCGGCGCTCTGATTGGTTGCGACGCAGGTTACCTCAACGCATCGCGCATCAAAGGCAGTCATGCCGCCATTAAAACCGGAATGTTAGCAGCCGACGCTGCTGTCAATGCGATTGCTGAGAACCGCGCCAACGACATCTTATCGGCCTATCCGAGTGCGTTTGAAAACAGTTGGCTACATACTGAACTTACTCAAGCCAGAAACTTCAAGCCATGGATGGCCAAAGGACTTTATCTGGGTACGGCCATGGTTGGCTTAGAGCAAAAGCTCTTGGGTGGTAATCCGCCATGGACGATTCATAATCGCCGCGCCGATCACGAATGCCTGGAGCCGGCTTCGCAGCATCACCCAATTGATTACCCCAAGCCCGATGGCAAGATTACCTTTGATCGCCTCTCTTCGGTTTTTATCTCCAACACCAATCATGCAGAAGATCAACCCGCCCACCTCACCCTGAAAGATGCCTCGGTGCCGGTGCAAGTTAACTTAAAAACCTATGCTGGTCCAGAGCAACGCTATTGCCCCGCTGGCGTATACGAATACGTTGAAAAGAATGGCGAAACGCAATTGCAAATTAATGCGCAAAACTGCGTGCACTGCAAGAGTTGTGACATCAAAGATCCGACGCAAAACATCATATGGATTACGCCCGAAGGTGGTGGCGGTCCTAACTATTCATCGATGTAGCTGCAAGATCCCGGTGTGGGGCTTGCTCCACACTAAATGCGGTGAGAACGCACCTTCTGAATGGCTATCCCTGCGAGGCCACAAGCCAAAGCCGACATCACAAATACATCCCGTGGCTGCAACGCCTCCCAGACCCAGCCAGCAGCAAGGCCACCGAGAGTACCTCCTAAGCCATACGACACGGTAGTGAACAGGGCTTGACCACGCGCTTGCAAAGGGCCTGAGAACCAGCGCTGAATCAGTTTGACGCTCGCGCTGTGGTGCGCCGCAAAGGTGCCCGCATGCAATACCTGCGCCAGAATCAATACGGCCGTAGTCGGATACAAGGCGATCAACATAAAGCGCACGACCCCCATGCCAAACGTCGCTTGCAGCACGACTTCAGGATCGAGTTTACTCAGCACCTTACTCTGGAAGTAAAAGAAAACCACTTCAGCAAAAACACCTAGGGCCCAAAAGAGGCCAATCTCCCATTTATCGTATCCGAGATTAACCAAGTACAAGGAGAAGAATACGTACAAGGCAGCGTGGGCAAAGATCATAAAAAAACCCGAGACCAAAAACCAACGAACATCAGGATTAACTAAAACACTACGCAACTCTCCGCGCACCATCGGTCGACGATCGAGCTTCGGTTCACGCATGCACCAGGTATCGATTGCCAGTAAAAAAAGAACTACGGCGCCAATCCACGGAAACCAGGCAATCCCATAGCGATCAAAAAATTCACCGGCTAGAAGCACCATGCAGATAAAACCAATCGAACCCCATAAACGCAATCGCCCATAGCGCTTATCAAAGGAGTTATCTTTAAATAATGCATGCACCGTAGCCGCCTCCCCCAGCGGGGTCAGGCTACTTAAGATGGTGTGCAGAATAAACATCCACACAAAAAAGGCGATGTAACTTTCCAGAAAAAAGATACACAAGAACACCAGGCTAGCAAGCGCTGCACAAAAGCGAATAATGCCAATCCGATTCGAAAGGTAGTCCGATAACCAGCCCCACGAAAAGGGCCCTAAGATGCGCGTCACTTGCAGCATCGACATCAGCACCGCGATCTCAATCGCACTAAATCCTTTATCTAAAAAATACAGGCTAGCGAACGGTGAAATGAGGCCGACGTAGGCGAAATACAAAAAGAAAAAGGACCCGAAGGCCCAGCGTACCGATAGCGTCATTGGTGTTTGTGCTTTAGGAAGATTGCGCGCCAGGGCGAGCGCCTGGAATGGCTACCATCGCCACCTGAACATCTGCGCACTGGGCACGGTGCCGCAACGCATGGTCCATTAAAACCAATGCCAACATGGCCTCGGCAATCGGGGTTGCCCGAATGCCAACGCAGGGATCATGCCGCCCCTTGGTTTGTACCGTCATTGGCTTGCCATCCAGGTCAATCGATTCTTTCGGGCTCATGATGCTGGAGGTTGGCTTGATCGCAATGGCAACGCGCAAGTCTTGACCGGTACTAATACCACCCAATGTGCCACCCGAGTGATTGCTCGCAAAGCCATCGGGATGCAACTCATCACCATGCTCACTACCGCGCTGCGATACCGCCGCAAAGCCAGCGCCAATCTCAACGCCCTTCACAGCATTAATCCCCATCATGGCGTGGGCAATATCGGCATCGAGCTTATCAAATAAAGGCTCACCCAGGCCCATAGGTACGTGCGTTGCGCGCACTTCAATCTTGGCACCACAGGAATCCCCTGCCTTGCGCAAGGCATCCATATAGTCTTCCAGTTGGGGCACCATTGAATGGTTAGCCGCAAAGAAGGGATTGTGCTTGATGTGTTTCACATCCTCAAAGGGCACAGTAAGTTCGCCCAATTGGCTCATGTAACCGTAAATGTGGGTGCCGTATTGTTCATGCAGCCATTTTTTGGCAATCGCTGCTGCCGCTACTACGGGCGCCGTCAAACGCGCAGAAGAGCGACCTCCCCCACGCGGGTCTCGAAAACCATATTTATGGTGATAGGCATAGTCGGCATGACCAGGGCGGAAGGTTTGCAAAATGCCGCTGTAATCGTGGCTGCGATGATCCGTATTGCGAATCAAGAGTGCGATCGGCGTTCCGGTTGTTTTACCTTCAAATACGCCCGATAGAATTTCGACCCGGTCCTCTTCTTTGCGCTGGGTTACATGGCGCGAGGTACCTGGCTTGCGGCGATCTAAATCGTGCTGTAAATCCGCTTCGCAGAGCAGCATTCCCGGTGGGCAGCCGTCAACCACCGCACCAATGGCGGGGCCATGGGACTCCCCGAAGGTAGTTACGCTAAATAGGAGGCCTAAGGTATTTCCAGACATACCACCATTATGGCATTGCTGGCATTGGGGGCTTAGTTTGCGGTTTTTTCCGTTTCATCGCTAGGCCAATCCCGAATGTAGGCCTTGAGCATGGAGTTTTCAAAATCCTGGGCCTCGACCACGGCCTTCGCTACGTCGTAAAAGGAAATCACCCCCATCAAGACCTGCTGATCCACCACCGGCAAATAACGCGCATGCTGGGTGAGCATAATGCGGCGGACCTCATCGAGTTCGGTATCCATCGAGCAGGTTAAGGGCTGCGCACTCATCACCGAACGAACAGTGAGACCATCGACGGTGCCGCGATGCAATGCCAAGGTTTTAATCACTTCGCGGAAGGTTAGGATTCCAATCAGCTTCTCGAAGTCCATCACGACTAATGAACCAATATCGTGCTCACTCATCACCAAAATGGCAGTTTGCAAGGGACTATCGGGGGCTACGGTATAAAGCGCACTGCCCTTCACCTGCAAAATATCACTGACTTTCATGATTGCTCCTTGATCGATTGCTGCCCAATGAATCCGCCAAACTGATTCCAATATAGCCTTAAGCGCATGCGCTTGCAAGGCGGAATCACCTTACATCGGCTGCTGCGTCTGCAGTAAGCCAGAACGAATCAAGGGCATATTGGCGACGAGCAATGCGCCGGCCAAGGTCACCCACCACGTCACGTAAATCCAAATCAGCGCCAATGGCAGGATGGCAAAGGTGCCGTAGACGGTTTTATAAAACGGCACTGTCGTCACAAAAAAGCCAAAACCGTATTTGATCAACTCAAATATGATCGCAGCCAATAAGGCACCGATGAGGGCATCGCGCCATGCAACAAACGTGAATGGCAGCACTTTGTACACCAAGGTAAATAAACTGATGGTAAGCAAGAGCGGAATAATGAGGGCGAATACCTCAAACCGAATCGAGACAGCTTCGGTTAGGCCCTGGGTTGCACTTAACAACCACCCGCTAAGGTAAATCCCAATGCCTAATACCAAGGGGCCTAGAAGCGTCGCTGAAAAATAGATGGCCGACCGTTTCAAAAATGGCCGCTGTGCTTTAATCTGCCAGATTTGATTAAAGGCCTTCTCAATCACCGCCATCGTGAGCACCGTCGTCACAAATAAGCCCGCCAAACCAAATAAGGTTAAGCCCTTGGCTTTTTCAGAAAACTGATCGATGTATCGCAAAATAGGCTGGTTTATGCCGCCAGGCAAATAGGTATTCAATATCCATTCTTGCAGGGCGTATTTCATCTCGATGACCTGCGGCACGTAGCCAATCAGGATCGATCCGACCGTAAACATCGGTACTAGGGCCAGGGTTGTCGTAAAAGCCAGGCTACCCGCCACTTGATTTAGGAGCAGGTGGCGATTGCGCTGGCCTAGCTCACGGGCCAAAGCAAGCCATAATTGGGGATTACGAATAAGCTGCATCGCCGTATCATAAGAGATTACAAGGGCATGCGGCCATGATTGAACAGAATTAGCGAAGAAGAATGGGCTTTGATTGATGAATACTGCTGACATATTGGTGCTGTTTTACTCCCGTTATGGCGCTACCCGGGATTTGGCTCGGCTGATTGCCGAGGGCATTGAATCCGTCCCTGGCGCAAGTGCTCGGCTGCGCTGCGTGCCCGCCGTCTCGGCCGTCTGCGAAGCAAGCGAACCCGCAGTGCCAGCGGATGGAGCCCCTTATGCTGAATACCGTGATTTAGAAGAATGCATTGGTTTGGCCCTAGGCTCACCCACTCGCTTTGGCAATATGGCTGCCCCGATGAAATACTTCTGGGATGGCAGTAGCGCACAGTGGCTCAGCGGCGCACTGAGCGGTAAACCCGCCTGCGTGTTTACCAGCACCGGCAGCGTGCATGGCGGTCAAGAAACCACTTTACTCAGCATGATGCTTCCGCTTCTCCATCACGGCATGCTGTTAGTTGGCTTGCCGTATAGCGAACCGGACCTGATGACGACCTCCACGGGCGGAAGTCCCTATGGTGTCACGCACCTCGCCCATGCGGATGGCCGTGCGCCCATTAGTCCAGAAGAAAAACGCTTAGCGATTGCCCAAGGCAAGCGTTTAGCACAAATTGCCCTGCAATTGCGGTCAGTAAGCTAATGGCAGACTCTCAAGACTCCCTACTGCAGTCCATTGAGGCGAAAGATAAATACGTCTTAATTGCAACGGCTGCATTTACTGGACTCTTCCTGCTGTGCGTGGCATGGGAATGGTTTATTGCGCCGCTCAGACCCGGCGGCTCGTGGATGGCACTCAAAGGCCTGCCTTTGCTCTTTGCCATACCGGGTATCTGGAAGGCCAAGAACTACACGATGCAGTGGGCCTCGATGCTGATTTTGATTTACATGACCGAAGGCTTAGTGCGCTTATTTGAAACCGGTGCGAATTTTTGGATGGCCGTTTTAGAAACCCTACTCAGTCTGATCGGTTTTATTGCCGTACTGATGTATTTAAAACCCCTCAAACAAGAATACAAACGGCAGAAAAAAGAAAAAGAATTGCAATCCAAGCAGCAGTCCGACCAAAAGCCCACACCGTTATAAAGCAAGCCATGCATACCGAATCGTTTATCGCCGAATTGCAATCGATTGTGGGGCCAAACTCCGTCTTGATTAGCGCGGAAGACAAGGCGCCTTTTTTAACCGATTGGCGCAAGCGCTTCACCGGCAAAGCAATTGCCGTAGTGATGCCATCCTGCACAGAAGAAGTTGCTGCGATTGTCAAATGCTGCATCGCCGCTAAAGTGCCGATCGTGACGCAAGGCGGCAATACCGGCCTTTGTGGCGGCGCTACCCCTTATCCAAGCGGTCATGAAATCGTTCTCAGCTTAAAACGCATGAACCGCATTCGCAGTACCGACATCGCCAATCAAACCATGACGGTGGAAGCCGGCTGCATCTTGCAGTCGCTCCAAGAGAAGGCTGCTGAAACAGGCTACCTCTTTCCCCTCAGTTTGGGTGCGGAAGGTAGCTGCATGATTGGCGGCAATTTAGCAACCAATGCCGGTGGCACGAATGTGCTGCGCTATGGCAATGCGAGAGACCTGTGTTTAGGCTTAGAAGTCGTCACTGCGCAAGGGGAAATCTGGCATGGCCTCAAAGGGCTACGCAAGGACAATACTGGATATGACTTGCGCGATCTCTTCATTGGCTCAGAAGGAACGCTCGGCATTATTACTGCAGCCGTATTGAAGTTATACCCCCTTCCCCTATCGCAGTGGACTACCCTCGTTGCCACCAGCGACATTCCATCGGCGATTGCCCTCTTGGGTTTATTTCAAAAGCAAGCAGCATCACTGCTCACCGGATTTGAGATGATGACGCAAGAGTCTTTGGATTTATGCGCCAGCCATTTTCCACAGATGGCCAATCCGCTGAGCAATAAGCCGCCCTACACCATCCTGATTGAATTATCCGATCATGAAAGCGAAGAGCATGTGCGATTACTACTGGAGCAAATATTAGAGACTGCTCTCGAAGAAGGCTTGGTATCAGATGCCATCATTGCCAGCAATCTATCGCAAGCGCAGGCCTTTTGGCAGATGCGGGAACACATTACCCTCGCCCAGGCCCAAGAAGGAGCAAACCTAAAACACGACATCACCCTGCCCCTGTCAAGCTTAGATCAATTTATGCAAACGACCGATGCTTTAATGCGCGCCGCGTATCCCGGCATCCGCATTATTAACTTCGGGCATCTCGGGGATGGTAATTTGCATTACAACATGGCACCGCCAAAGGGTGTCGATCCCCATGCATTTAATCAAGCCGAAGAAACCGCCATTCATGAGCTGGTCTATGCCCAGGTTGAACTATGCGGTGGCTCGATCTCCGCTGAGCATGGAGTCGGTCAACTCAAGTTAGATGGTTTACGTGCGCACCGCGGCGCCGTAGCCCACGACATGATGAAAGCGATCAAGCGTGCGCTGGATCCAGACAATATTCTCAATCCCAATAAAGTGATCTCGATTTAAACGAGCCCACTTTACTTTGTTTTAGCGCATGGATAGCGGCTGCTTAAAAAGCGAATGATGGTTTTAGCTGCATAGTCCCCGTTGTATTGCGGGCGGGCTTGCGTCCATACTAAAAACTCAGAAAGTACCGTATCACGCGACATCCCCTTGGGCACGCAAATTGTTGGCTTGGCATTCGGGCTGCGTTGCATCACGAAGGACTGGTAGACGCCCTCACCAAAACCAAAGCAAAAATTTTGTGCTTCCACGTCGGCTCGGTTTTGGCAAAGCGCGACAAATGCAGCCGTAGACGCATCGCTATTCGGTAAAGGGGTTTGTGCAAACACACCCGTGCTGATCGCGCCGCTAGCCAGGAAGAACATTACGACGCGCCGCAGGTACTGAGAAAAATGGAGGGTATTCATAGGGAGATGTATTTTCTGTATGGGTTAGCGCCGAAAGCCACCACCAAAGTGGCCACCACCAAAACCGCCTCGACCACCGCCATAGCCACCGCGGTCACCACCAAAGCGGTCTTGATTGGCATCCGAGCGGGCTTGGCTACGCAGGGCATTTTCTTGTAGGCTTTCCCGATCGACATTCGGGTTGGCTCTGTCTTGGGCCGCATCAGCCCGCGCCGATTGGTTTAATTGGCTCGCCTGCTGACGTTCTTGGGCTGTGGCATTTTTCTGAAAGTCACTATTAGCGCGTTGACCCAATTGCCGCGCATCTTGCTTTTGCTGCGCGCTTGCAGTGTTCTTCCAGTCATTGGCTAAACGCTGTTGATTCTGAATGCTACTTGGGCCAATAATTCCGCGATTAGGTCGGATAGT
>CAZUMD010000006.1:6712-22963 GCA_964621735.1 uncultured Polynucleobacter sp. | reverse complement strand
GGTATCTAAATTAGCATCATTAGAGGTCTTTTTTGAAAAATACTGAATTACCATTAATTGATGATATTCGCCTATTGGGAAAAATCTTAGGTGATATCGTTCGCGAGCAGGAGGGCGATACTGTCTATGCTTTGGTCGAGCAGATCAGAAAATTATCTGTGGCCTTTCATCGCGATGCTAATCAGAAAGCCAATCACGAACTGAGCAAACTTCTGAAAGGGCTCACTAGCGATAGTGCTGTGAAAGTCCTTCGCGCCTTTACTTACTTTAGCCACTTAGCCAATTTAGCCGAGGATAGGCATCACATTCGCCGCCGTGTAGCTTATGAGCGTAATGGTAGCTATCAAGATGGCAGCATTTCTATGGCCATGAAAAAACTGCATGCTGCAGGCGTAACCAATAAGCTGATCTCCAAGACACTGGAAGCAAGTTTGATCTCCCCCGTACTTACAGCGCATCCCACTGAAGTACAAAGAACCAGTATTTTGGAGGCCGAGCGGGATATCGCCAATTTATTGGCTGCACGAGATCAGATTAAAGAATCATCAAAAGCAAATAATCCACAAAAGGACGTCCTACTTAATAAAGATCTGAAAGCCAATGAGGAGCAAATACGGGCTCGTGTATTGCAGCTCTGGCATACCCGCTTATTACGATTTACTAAGCTTACGGTTGCCGATGAGATTGAGAATGCGCTAACGTACTACGAAACTACTTTTCTGAGGGAAATACCCAAGATTTACGCTGAATTAGAGGATTCGCTTGCCGGGAACTCCGTAGCGAGCTTTCTGAAGATGGGCCAATGGATTGGCGGTGATCGTGATGGCAACCCGAATGTCAGCGCGAAGACCCTCGAGTACGCTGTTTCTAGGCAAGCTGAAATGGTATTGCGTCACTATTTAACTGAAGTGCATTACTTGGGTAGAGAGCTATCCGTATCTGCATTGCTTCTAAAATTCCCGAAAAAGATGCAAGCCCTTGCAGCCAGTTCGCCAGATACCAACGAGCATCGACAGGATGAGCCCTATCGCAGGGCGCTTACAGGGATGTATTCCAGACTTGCGGCTACTTTAAAGCGCTTGACTGGAACAGATGCTGCTCGCCACGCCATTCCACCTCAAAACCCTTATATCAGTGCACATGAATTTTTATCTGATCTCAAGACAATCGAAGCCTCACTCGTGTCGCAAGGTGCAAAAGCACTGGCAGATCGTCGCTTGCATGGCTTGATTAGAGCAGTTGAGGTCTTTGGTTTTCATTTGGCTACGGTGGATTTGCGTCAAAGCTCAGATATGCATGAAGCTGTTTTGGCAGAACTCCTGAAAGCGGCATCGATTCAGGCAGATTATTCAAGTCTTTCCGAGGCGCAAAAACGGGAACTCGTACTATCGCTATTGAAAGACCCAAGACCACTTCGGGTGGTGGGGCATCAATACTCTGAGTTTGCTATTTCTGAAATTGCTATTTTTGAAATGGCCAAGAAAACGCGCCAGCTGTTTGGCAATGACGCTATTCGCCACTACATCATTAGCCATACTGAGACTGTTAGTGACCTGTTGGAGGTTTTGCTGCTCCAAAAAGAAGTGGGCTTAATGCATGGGGTTTTGAGCAAAAAAGCCTTAGCAGATCTGATCGTTGTGCCTTTGTTTGAAACGATTGAAGATTTGCGCAATGCCGCCCCGATCATGCGCGATTTTTATGCATTGCCAGGCATCTTAGATTTGGTAAAGCGCTCTGGTGCTGAGCAAGACATTATGTTGGGGTATTCTGACTCTAATAAAGATGGCGGGATTGTCACGAGTAATTGGGAGTTGTATTGTGCTGAACTCGCCTTAGTTACAGTATTTGAGCCGCTGGAAGATAAGCATGGCGTCAAACTCCGCCTGTTCCATGGCAGGGGTGGCACCGTTGGTCGTGGTGGCGGCCCAAGTTACGAGGCAATCCTGGCTCAGCCTCCAGGCACGGTGCGCGGCCAAATTCGGTTAACCGAGCAGGGCGAAGTGATTGGATCCAAGTATGCTAATCCAGAGATTGGCAGGCGCAATCTGGAGACCTTGGTCGCCGCAACGCTTGAGGCCACTTTGTTAAAGCCAACTAAGCCAGCCAGTAAGGCCTTCTTAGATGCGGCAGCGGCAATCTCACAAGCAAGCATGAATGCGTATCGAGGCCTTGTATATGAGACACCGGGATTTGCGGAGTATTTCTTTGGCGCGACTCCCATTCAGGAAATTGCTAAGCTCAATATTGGTTCTCGGCCAGCGAGTCGTAAGGCTGGTCAGAAAATCGAAGACTTAAGGGCGATTCCATGGGGATTTAGCTGGGGTCAGTGCCGTTTGACGCTTCCGGGTTGGTTTGGTTTTGGTTCTGCCGTAGGCGAGTTCTTAAATCACCCCAAGGCGGCAGACAAGAAAGCGGCACTCGCTCTTTTGCAAAAGATGTATAAAGATTGGCCATTCTTTCGGACCTTGTTATCCAATATGGATATGGCTCTAGCCAAGAGCGATTTAGCATTGGCCTCACGTTACAGCGAGCTAGTCCCTGATGTAAAGCTGCGTAAGAAGATATTTGCTGCAATCGAAACGGAGTGGAATAAGACGGTAGATGCCTTGACCATGGTTACTGGAGAAAAAGTACGTTTAGCTAATAATCCATCCCTAGCAAGATCGATCCGCAATCGTTTTCCGTATATTGACCCGCTACACCACCTGCAAGTTGAATTAGTCCGTCGCTACCGTGCTGGCAATCATGATGATCGAGTGCAGAGGGGTATTCATATTGCCATTAATGGAATTGCCGCCGGACTACGAAACACGGGTTAGATGGGTTTACCTTATCCGATTCGAATTTTGTTTAGATCATTCTTAAATAGGTCAGAGAGATAATATGCAATCAATCGAAGTGGAAGCAGAGAATCTAGAGCGTCGTTCCATTCAGTTGCTTCAGGAGAAAAACTGGGAGGAGCTCGAAGCTATGCTTGATCCGGCTTGCCAGTTTGTTAATCATCAGGGCGCCTGTGATCGCGCCAGTGCAATGACATTGATGAAGCAAATGAATCTTGGCCCAGTTGAATGTAAGGATTTTCAGGTAACCCAGGCAGGGGACAATCTCATCATTAGCTTTTGGTTGGCTGCGATTGAATTTTGTGATGGTAAGCAGTTATCACCAAATTATTCCCCTCGTTTAAGTATTTGGAGAAAAAATAAGCAGCAATGGCGATGCATTGCTTATGCTGATTTGATTGCACCAGCATAATGATTTCGATTAACTTAAAGCAATAAGAAAATTGCCCATTAAAATTTCCAGGCAAAATCGAGTAACCTTTGAAACGGCTCTGGCCCGATTGCCATTGGCCCTAAAAACGGGTGAATGTAAAGAATTAAAAAATAAACAACACCTACGACAGTCATACCTAAAAATACCATCAAGAGGACGTGGGTTTGCATTGATTTCATCTTAAACAAACATGCAAAGAATAAAAATATAAAGGAGCTACTAATGAGGCCAATCCACGCTGGCGGGGCTAATGCAAATTGCGCACTATAAATTCTGCTACGCCTCAGTTCGGCATATTCTGTAATGAGATTAAGTATTTGTTGATGGGCATTCGATTCACCACTATTTTGTGGTTTGTACTTAATTAAACTTTCCTCGATGGCTAATAATTTTTTAAAAGCATCGGGACTTAATTGATCTTTCTTGAGGAGGGGCCACTCCTCTTCAATGACTGTTTTGGTATAACTTCGAAGCGACTCTTTACCTGATTTATCGAACTCATTCGGAAATGCAGAATATAGACGGTAGATATTGTTCAGATGACCCGCCTCTTTATTAACTGAATCACTCACATTGTTATAGCTTTGCCAGACTAGAACAGTGATAAAAGCAAATATGATGCTATACACCACGCCCATGGCATTGTATATAAATCCTGCATACAGACTATCGTCTTTAAATAGGTATTGCGGTGCTTTCTTTTGAAAAAAATATAATGCAAGGAAGCATATAGAAAGAACTATCCCGCTTAACTGAATGCGGAGCATTAGCTCAGATGAGTCTAGCAATAAGCGCAAAAGAGGGAAATTCGTATTCATGGAAATGGGATACTTTTATTGGTTAAATACAAATGCCTTTAAAGGCATTCACTAGACTAGTCTAGCTGGAAGCAAGTGTATATTCAAGTCTATTGCCTTTTGCATGAGCTAGCACGAATTAAAAATACGTCAAAATAGGGCTACTTTACTTATTTCTGCTTATTTTAATATCACCATTGCTAGAGCGGAACAAATGGTTCCAATTCATCTAACTGAGGACATCATTATGAAATTATTACCCTTTATCGTCGCCTTTCTGATTGGTACTGGTGTGGTGTATGCGCAAGAGTCTGCCATCGATAAAGAAATTGATCAGCGTTTTGCATTGGCCGATAAAAACAAAAATGGAAAATTAACCTTGGCAGAGGCTAAGGAGGGTATACCTCGGATCGCGAGTAACTTTAGCCGAATTGACGTTCAAAATAAGGGTTATGTCACCTTAGCAGAAATTAAGGCAATGGCAAATCGCTAGTCGATTAGGGGCTGTTTCTGCAAGTTTCCAGATTTGTTTGATCCTTGTTACGATGTGTTTATTAAGCCCTTATACAATTTAGTGGTGGAAGAAAAAAAAGTACATGATGAAGTGGACGCTGGGAACTAGACCTTAGTAGCTTAATTTCCAGGTCGAAGAAACGATGTAACGGTACGTTCTTTTATAGGAAGAGCATGGAGCCATTAGCGAATCTTAAAGTGATTGAAATGGGGCAATTAATTGCAGGACCATTTGCGGCTAAGACACTGGCTGACTTTGGTGCGGACGTGATTAAGATTGAACCCCCTCATGTGGGTGATGCCCTGCGTAAGTGGCGTTTACTGAAAGACGGTACTTCGGTCTGGTGGCAAGTGCAGTCGCGTAATAAGCGTTCGCTTTCCTTGGATTTGAAGCAGCCTGAGGCTCAAGACATTGTTAGAACCTTAATCACGGAAGCGGATATTCTGATTGAGAATTTTCGCCCTGGCACATTAGAGGGGTGGGGCCTGGATCCAGAGCAATTGCTCAAACTAAATCCAAAACTGATTGTTTTACGAATTAGTGGCTATGGTCAAACCGGCCCCTACCGCGATAAGCCAGGATTTGGGCTGGTTGCTGAAGCGATGGGCGGTTTGCGGCATCTCACTGCGGAGCCTGGCAGGGTTCCAGTGCGGGTTGGGGTCAGCATAGGGGATACCTTGGCTTCATTGCACGGTGTCATAGGTATTTTGTTGGCATTGCAAGCGCGTCATCACAGCGGTCAAGGCCAGATTATCGATATAGCGCTTTATGAAGCGGTTTTTAATTGCATGGAAAGCTTATTGCCGGAGTACAGTGCTTTTGGGGAGGTTAGGCAGGCTGGTGGCAGCGCCTTACCGGGTATCGCTCCAAGTAATGCGTATCGTTGTGCAGATGGCGGCTATGTATTGATAGCCGGTAATGGCGATAGTATTTTCAAACGCTTGATGGGCCTGATTAGCCGCACTGATTTGGCTAACGATCCGGCGCTGGCGAATAATGATGGTAGGGTGGAGCGAGTTGCTGAGCTAGATCAAGCCATTGGTCTTTGGGCCAAGACTAAGACCACTGACGAAGCACTGCAGCTCTTAGATTCAGCGGCAGTTCCTGCTGGAAAGATTTATACCGTTGCTGATATTGCAAATGACCCCCACTACAAAGCACGGGGCAATATTCAAACCATTCAGATGCGCGACGGTAGTAAGCTAGATGTACCCGGAGTTATTCCGAATCTATCAAGTACGCCAGGCTCAATTAAAACCTTGGCACCCGATATCGGCGAGAATACCGATGAAATCCTGCGTAGCATTGGCTTAACAGATGCTCAGCTCGCATCATTAAAAGAGCGCGGCATTGCATTTACAAAATAATGTATAAATCAATACACGATTGAACATGATGACTAGACTATTTTTTAATGACGTTGTTGCCCGGGATGGCTTTCAGATTGAGCCAAACTTTATTCCCACGGATGATAAGGTCACATTGATAGACGCATTAAGTCAATGTGGGTTTGCCAAAATTGAGGTGACTTCCTTCACTTCACCCAAGGCAATACCAATGCTAAGGGACGCAGAAGAGGTAATGCGTCGAATTCAGCGGGTTCAGGGGGTGGAGTACACCGTCTTAGTGCCGAATTTACGGGGTGCTGAGCGTGCATTTGAGTCCCGTGCCGATGAATTCAATTTAGTCATGTCTACGTCGGAAACCCATAATCGTGCTAATTTGCGAATGGATCGAGAAAAAAGTGTTGCTGCTTTAGCCGAGGTTATCCGTTTTGTAGATGGCAGGACACCGATCAATGTGTCCTTATCGACCGCCTTTGGTTGCCCAATGGAGGGAGATGTACCCCAGTCTGTAGTTGAACAATATGTACAGCACTTTGCCGATCTTGGTGTTCGGGGGATCTCTATTTGCGACACCACTGGCATGGCTCATCCTGCTCAAGTAAGCAAAATGGCAGAGGATTTGCTGCGAAAGTTTGATTCAGTGCAGCTGACGTTTCACTTTCATAATACGAGGGGAATGGGGCTTGCTAATATCCTTGCAGCAGTCCAATCCGGCATTACTCGATTTGATGGATCCCTCGGCGGCTTAGGGGGATGTCCATACGCACCCGGGGCAAGTGGCAACATTTCCAGTGAGGATGCTATCCATATGCTCGATGCCATGGGCTATGAGACCGGGATTGATCTCAATGCCTTATTGGCGATTGCCAAGCAACTACCCCAGATTGTGGGGCATGGTGTGCCAGGGCAAGTAGTGAAGGCAGGCCGTATTCATGACCTTCATCCCACTCCCCCTAGCCAATAGGGAGGTAATGATGATCCATCACATTGATCACATTGTTCTTACCACTGCAAATGAATTTAGTTGCATTGATTTCTATACACGCGTGCTTGGAATGCAATTAGAGTCTTTCATTGGCGGAACACCGCCAGTAGAACGCAAAGCATTTCGTTTTGGAAATCAAAAAATAAACCTACACATCAAAGGAAAAGAGTTTGAACCCAAAGCGGATATTCCTATGCCGGGCTCCCTCGACTTGTGTTTTATAGCGGATAGGTCTTTGGCAGAGGTAATTGCCAGATTAAACCAAGAGGAATGGCCAATTATTGAGGGGCCGATACTAAGAACTGGCGCTACGCAGAAAATTAATTCTGTGTACGTTCGCGATCCTGATCAAAACTTAATCGAAATTTCAGAGCTTGTTCGAGTAAGTAAATAGTATCCTGCCCTGCATTTTAATTTTATTTCAGATTTAAGACGTGTTGCCAAGTTCCATTGGTAAGATGTTTTGTTTCCATCCAGCCCTGTGCATTGGCATATTTTCCCGTACCACCAATAATTGCTCTGCGTGTCGCAGTCGATTCTTCTAAAGCAGCTTTGGTGATTTTGTATTCGGCAACGCCCTGAATCAAGATTTGATTGTCTGTATTGTTATTAAAATAAAATGCTCCAGTAATAACGCGCTGTTCAATTCCTTTGGATTGATTAATGCCAGTAGTGGTCATTATCCAATTGGTATTTACAGTGTCGCCGTTACTTGCTTTGGCATCAAAATTCCAGATGCGGATATCTCCAACCGATCGGCCAGGCTCGCCGTGGTCAAGAAGGGTAGGCTTTGGAATCTCACCATGGGTAATAGTGAGGGTGCTTTGGGCCATTGCATTTAGTGTAAGAAAAGCAAGGATCGAAATTAAGATATTTTTGTACATGTATATTAGTCCTGTGTTGAATTTAAGTAATTATGATTTAGCTGTGATATTCCATTTATTTCTTAACTCAATTACGTCGCTATTGGCGTAATTAAAAAAATCAATTTCAGTAACCAGATCAATTGCGCATTGCTTACCACGGCGCAATGCATCTGCAATACGCAAGGGGCCGTTAACTACCTCTAATTCATGACCTAGATGGGGTGCTGTTCCAACAATTGTCTTCAGTAATCCACCTTGAAAAATACTCAGAACACCTAAGAATGCCATAAGCGCCCCAGGTGAATCCGTTGTCATGGCACTAAAGGCCGCTACTTCCATTTCACCAATACCGTCAGAGTCATAATCGGTAAGAACATGAATCCAATCATGGTGCGCAACGGCGTGATTTACTCCGCCCATCGATCCGGGGAACAAAAATCCGCGCTGCTTATAAAACTCCCAAAACAGACGTCCTAGACTTCCTGCCGGACAAAACTCTAGGGCATCGTATTTAGCCAGTAATTGAGGTGATTGCTCAACGGTAAGCATGATTGCTGGTAATCCATACTTTTTCTCCAGCTGTACGTAATTGGGGTCAGCTAAATCAAGGGTGTGGTAATAATTATTGCGGTAAAAATCATGCTGCGCTTGCGTAATGGATTTATTTGCTAAATCCCTCAGCAACGCTAAGCCGTTATGATCAACACCTAGACCATGCGACCAAGCAGTGATGGATTCACTTACAGCTGGAGAAATTTGTGGGCAAAGCATTTCAACGGTAAGCATCAGGTCTATTACTTCTTTGCGCTTTGACTGATCCGGTACCTGGTTTAAAAATTCCTCGATAGTAATGTTATCGAGGGCATTAAAATCGCAATCATGCCCCATTAAATTCTTAAAAATGACATTAAGAAATTGAGGCTGCAAATCGCTATCCCACGTATTTTGGTGGCATGCGCTATATACTGCCCTTGCCATTAATGGCGCATCACTTAAGGCACTGTGTTTAAAAAACATGGATTACGTACTTAATCGTGAGAGGGGGGGTGGGATATTTTCTCGGAGATGGCGTATAAAATTCCGGTAAACAGAAAGACAACATGCAAGCCAATCTGCCACGCAAGATCCGTTTTATCTGTGCTATCAATTTCTAAAAATGCAGCCAGTAGTTGTACGCCTGAAATTGCAATAATGGAACCAATGAGTTTAATTTTTAGGCCAGCAAAATCAACACCACCCATCCATTTTGGACGATCCACACTGCGCTGCGCAATACCAATAATCGAAACAAAATTTTCGTATCCTGAAAAGATAATTAAGATTAATAAGTTGGCTATTAAGGTCATATCGATCATTTCGAGAACGCCGCTAACAAAATGGGCGTCTGTGCCACTCCAAAAGGTAGCCAAGAAATGAACAAAACCTTGCATAAAACGAATGGCAAGAATTAATAAGGTGAGTACAAGCATGAGATAAAAAATAGCTAATATCCATCTACTTCTAAATATTATTTTCTCGATAAGATTTTCAATCGAATTCTCTTTTTCAGGCTTGTCAGGAGTAATCATTTTTTCACTTTGAAAGGGTTGAGAAGTAATGCCTTGATTATATTATTTAATGCTCTGCTTGATTTAATGCTTCCTTGACATCTTGGCTCAAGTCAGCTGTAAGGTATTCATAGCTATGGGGTAAATCGAGACTGAGTTGATCGATTGCTTGAATTTCGATGGTGATGTTCCTTGCTTCGCAATGCAATAAATGACCCCCGTGTTGATGATCCTGCGTTAAAAAGTGCAGGTGATACCCGGGAACAGAAACCGAATGCAAAAAGTCGGGCGTCCAAAAGCCCACCATGACGCCAGATACATCGTTAAATGTAAATTCAGTTTGCTCATGCGCTATATCAACGAGAGGCCTATAAGAATCTTGTTTTGGCACTGATCGGGTTTTAACAAAATTGAAATCACCTGAAACCTTAATAGCAAAAATTAAATTCTTTGAGATCACAAATTCATCAATGGCTTCTTGAATGGCACTAAATGATGCTGGCTTAGAAAGGGTAAATGACTGCGTTGGCTTGAAAAAGGTGGCACAAACATAGGGCGATTGCATCTCCAGCGAGGCTATTGATGCGCTACCATCGCTGCGGAGTTGATAAAAAATGCCATCGAGTAGCACCATTTCACCATCTAAATCATTAAACGTACCTAATCCAAAATTACCATGGCTTAAGATGCTTTGGAGTGATTTATCTTCCCGCAAGATCCCCTGGACTAATGCGTTAACGGGCGATGATACGTAAAGGTGCGTTATTTTTTTCACGCATTCTTCCCATTTAAAAAGTAAGTCATGATTAAACCAAGCCCTTTGCACTCCATCAATTCACGTTCTTCTATGATGAATGATGGGGAAAGATGGTCTCGGGTACTGGTAGACATTTGAATACGACCTGAAATCGAGGTGGACTCCATTCTGCTGGCTGTATTGACGGTATTCCCCCAGAGATCATAGGAAAATTTGGTAAAGCCAATCACGCCAGCCACAACTGGCCCCGTGTTTAAGCCAATGCGCATGGCTAGGTCAGCATCATATTGCTTGTTAAATTCGATTAGATCATCAAACATACCAAGGGCCATTTCAGCGCATATATCGGCATGGTCTGATCTCGGTATCGGCAGACCACCGACGGCCATATAAGCATCACCAATCGTCTTAATTTTTTCTAAACCAAGGCTTTCTGCGCGCTGATCAAACCGTGAAAATAGGTCATTTAATAGTTTGACTAGATCACCCGCTGATTTTTGCGATGACATCTTGGTAAAGCCAACTAAATCACTAAAGAGTACCGTGACCTCGGGATAATTACCAGCGATATTACTTTCACCGCGCTTCAGGCGATCGGCAATGGGCTTTGGCAAAATATTCAACATCAGCTTATCGGTCTTCATTTGCTCCAGACTCAAGAGCTCTTTTTCTTTTTGTAGCTCGATTATTCGCTCTTGATCGATATCGCGTAAGCGTTTCTTTTCAAGCGATGAAAATACCCTTGCCCTTAATAAGACGGAGTTAAATGGCTTAGGTAAATAGTCTTCAGCACCAACCTGAATGCACTCAACTGTTTTATCAAATTGTTCGGCACCTGAAATAACAATGACGGGAAGATTTCGCAGTAATGCATCTGCTTTTACTAGCTTTAGTACTTCTAATCCATCTAATTCCGGCATTTCCATATCGATAAGCATTAAGTCAAATTGCTCTGCATGAATTTTATCCATGGCGTCTTGGCCATTGACTGCCTCTGTAATCTTTACAATACCAATTGCATTGAGTTCGCGTATCAGCAACATGCGCAATGTTCTGCTGTCATCTACCACCAAAACATGCATTGACTGAATTGAATCAATCAATTCTGATGGGGTGCTAGCTGAAATTGGATTCGGGTGATGTTGGTCCAATTTAGCTACCCCCGACTGTAGTAAGAAAGTTTTTCACTAGAGTGCCTCTTGAGTGCAGAATCAAATGGAATAAACTCGGATGTTCCAAGCATGAGATAACCATGGGGATATAGTTTTTGGTACATGCTATCTAAAACCTTCTTTTTATTCTCATTCGAAAAATAAATTAATACATTGCGTATCAATATTAAATCGTATGAGGGCATTGCGGGTAACTGTTTAATCAGATTTATCTCAGAAAAATGCACCATTGATCTAATATCAATATTAATTTGATATTCAGTTGGGGATACTCTTGAAAAATACGTCTGAATTTGCTTTTCGGTCAGCCCCCTAGAAAGTTCAGATTCGTTGTAGATGCCAATTTTGGCCTTGTTTAGCGCTACAGTACAAATATCGGTAGCAATTAGATTAATTTTCCATTTTGTTAATTCGGGGAAGTATTCCTTAATTAAGATGGCAATGCTGTAAGGCTCTTGTCCGGTGGAGGCGGCCGCACACCAAATGGTAAGTAGTTTACTATTTTCTTGGGTTTTAATTAGGCTGGGTATGATGACATTTTTCAAGCCGTCAAAGGGATACTGATCTCGAAAAAACATGGTTTCATTCGTTAAAAGTGCTTCGAATGACTGCCAATGCATTTGACTCAAAGGGCTTTGAATCAGTTTCTGTACTAATGGAATGTAACTAGAAAATTCATATTGCTTTGCAATCGGCATTAAGCGTGAGCGGATGAGATACTCTTTTTCTTTGCCAAGGTATAGTCCAACATTATCCTCAAGCATGCGCGTAAATGTTTCAAACTCATGCTGACTTAATGTGGGCTCTGCATTCATGGCGTGCGTAGCATCAACTCAATTTCGCCAGGAACTGAGTCAAGCGATAGGATTTTTTGCGCTAAATTGGCTTTTACTACAGCCCCTGGCATGCCCCAAACCACACTGGAATGCTCGTCTTGGGCGATCACATAGCCCTGTTTATTTCGAATCTCGGTAGCACCTAGCATGCCATCGCTTCCCATGCCAGTAAGGACAACTGCCAAGAGATGGTCGCCGTACACAGCAGCGGCGGAACGGAACAGCACATCGACGGATGGCCTGCAGGAATTTTCAAGCGGCCCATCATGGACTTCAATAAATACCTGAGTGCCTCTGCGTTTTAATTCCATATGCATACCACCTGGGGCAATGTAGGCTTTACCAGGCAGGGCTTCCTCGCCATCATACGGCTCCGCTACTGGTATTACACCAACATCACTTAAGCGCTGCGCCAAAAAATCGGTAAATTTAGGCGGCATATGCTGCACAATAAAAATGGGCACCGAAAAGGGATGCTGCCATGCCTTAAAAAGGGCGTTGAGGGCAGCAGGGCCGCCGGTTGATACGCCAATACAAATGGCATGAATCTTTTTTAAAGGATCGCTTTGGGGCTGAGAATTTTGGGCTTGCGGTACGGGTGATTTAGTAAATTGAGTTGCTGTGGTTTTGTGAACATCTCGCTGCAACAGTGAATTGATTTTTGGAATGAGTATTTGATCAATAGACTGCATGGCCATGTCGATATCGGCCATATTCGAAGGCTTACCAACATAATCACTTGCCCCATTCGTTAGTGCATCAATCGTTGTTGCCGCCCCTTTTTGGGTCAGCGAACTAAAAATGATGATGGGAATATGGGGATTAAATTTGCGAATCTCTTTGAGTGCCGTTATGCCGTCCATGATTGGCATTTCGACATCCAATAAAACTAAATCCGGTTTTTTATCTTTGACAAATTCAACTGCCTCTAAGCCATTGACCGCAGTTCCAGCAATGGTGAAATTAGGGTGCTTTGATATAGCCAGGCTCAATATGCGACGCACAACCGCAGAGTCATCTACGATGAGAATGGAGGATTTAATCATATCCATGATGCTGGTCTAAATCCTAGTTTGCATTTATTAAAAAACACGTGATTTTGTTTTAACTTTTGCAATTTTAGTCTCAAATATGATGTTGGTATCTAAGATTAACAAAAGATCTTTAGGTAATTGAAATGCACCGGTTATGGCTGGAAACTCCGATTGAGAAAAGTTAGCGGGCGGTTTCTGCAAGTCGTCAGCCGATAGAGCAAGAATATCCCCTACCGAGTCAACTAAAAGCGCTGCAAGATGGACCCCCGACTTCAGAATGATACTGACGGTTTCAATGCCCACATTGCCCTGATCAACCTCGAGGTAGTTCCGCACATCAATCGCCGGAACCAGTTGACCGCGTAGATTTAAAATACCACGAATCATTTTTTCACTTTTAGGAACAATCGTATATTCCAGGTTGCGATTAATTTCTAGCACGCTAGTGGCAATGATTCCAAAATGAAAATCTGAAATTGAAAAGGTTAAGTAATGGGAGTTAAAGCTCATCTTATCCTTCAATATCAATCGTTTTTGGATAAATATCGGAATCTTGCATGTTGTACATTAATAAAATTTCATCTAAATCCAAGATGTTGATCACTTGATCATTCCAGATGGCATATCCTTCAATGCCTTTTTGGGGAGTTGCAGATTCAATTAATTGCTTTGGAACTTGGATAATTTCGACAACATGCTCGACTACAAGTGAATATAGTCGTTGATTTGAGACGCAGGTTAACGCCGGCACGTGTTTGGATTTCGAAAAATGTTGGGTGTCGGCACCGTTTACAAATTGATTGAGTTGGATCACGTAAAAAAGTTCTTTATTTAAATAAATAACTTCTTTATCGCCTTGCATTTGAGTCTGCTCCAAGTCCAATATATCGATATGACGTAATCGATCCAGCGGTATTGCCATTCTTTCTAAGCCCGCAATTTCAAACACCAGAATTCCCATCATTTCGATGGGCGGATTGGTGTCTAATTGCTTTTCTTTGTTTAGGGTAGAAAGATCTTGCTTGCTAAAGCCCGAGTGTAAGGCGATGTTATCGATATCTAAAATGAGGGAAACGCGCCCATTCCCCATGATGGTTGCACCAGCAAAATAGGGGATGTCGTTAAGTGTTCCACCTAAGGGCTTAACAACAATGTCCTGAATATTGTCAACACTAGCAACAGCGAGGCCAAAATAAGTAGAGCCAGATTGTAAAAGCACGATATAAATATCATCATCTAGAGTGCTGGTAGTTGCCTTGAGCTCAAGCACTTTATCAAGATAGATTAAAGGCAAAAGCTGATTGCGTAATTTAAAAACGGGAATTCCATGAAAATTTTGAAACTCATCGGCTTGCGATGTTGGAGAGAGTTTGACTAGCTCAATAATTCGATTTTCTGGAATTGCAAAGACTTGATCAGCACACGTGATGAAGAGGGCAGGAATAATCGCTAAGGTGAGCGGAATCTTTAATTGAATTTGCGTACCCATGTCGGGCTCACTCGTAATATCAATTGTTCCGCCAATATTGGTGATATTCGTTTTGACTACATCCATTCCGACACCACGGCCGGACAAGTTACTTACCGCCTCTTTGGTCGAAAAACCCGGTTGGAAGATTAAGTCAATCAGTTCGCTTTTGGAGAGTTGGGCGGCGATCTCAGGACTGATTAATTTTCGTTCGATAGCCCGACGTTTAATGAGCTCGAGATTAATTCCGGCCCCATCATCGCTTACCTCGATGAGAATCATGCCATTTTGATGCGATGCATTTAAGATAATTTGACCCGTATCCGATTTTCCTTTACGAATGCGAACATCGGGCTCTTCAATGCTGTGATCCACGCTATTTCGAATGATGTGCATTAAGGGATCGCGTATCGCGTCCAATAAAGATCGATCGATTTCGGTATCAGCGCCATTTTGAATCAGCGTTACTTTTTTATTCGTCTGATTCGCTGCATCGCGAATTAACCTGGGAAACTTAGACCAAACATGCGAAATCGATTGCATCCGCATTTTCATCATGCGCTCTTGCAGTTCAAGCGTGAGCAAGTCAATGCTATGGACGGTATTTGTAAATTGAAGGTCAGCTGAATTATCCGCAAAGGGGAGTAGGCGATTTCTTGCTAATACCATTTCACTGGCCAGATTCATTAATTTATCGAGCGTATCTAAATTAATTCGGACGGGCGTATTATTTTCTTGACTTTCAGGGGCGGAAGGCGTGTTGACATGATCGATATTTGATAAATTTGTACCTACTTCGGTATCGCTTAAATCAGCTGAATTAATCACCACATCGGGCATGGGTTGAATTACATCTGCAACCAAAGGCTCACTAGCATTGTCATTAACGATTTGGTCATTACCGCGCGCTAGATTGCCTATGGCAGAAATTAACAAAGCATCTTCGCCGGCCGGCTCAGTTTTGCTTTTTTCAATGCCCTCGATGATGGTGCGTAAAACATCAATCATTTGCAGTAAAACATTACTTTTATGAATATCTAAACTAAGCTGACCATCCCGTATTTTTCCAAGGAGGGATTCTCCAGCATGGGAAATTTTCTCTAAGCGCTTAAAGGAGAAAAAACCACTGCTGCCTTTTAAGGTGTGGAGGCCTCTAAAAATATTGCCGATCAATTTCTTGTCGGTTGGCGATGCTTCCAATAAGACAAAATCAGAATCGAGCTGATCCAGAATTTCCCTGGCTTCTAGGGCAAATTCAGTCAGGATTTCGTCAAAATTTTCCATAAGTTTCTATAGTAATGGACATTTAAGGCGCTGGGGGAATAGAATCTCATATAACTATGTAAAGATAGCGGTAAATAGTAAATCAGTTAATCTTAATTTTAATAATAGAACGCGTTAATTCAACAAGGCAATTCGTAAATGCTCAGCTCATTTTTATATAAATTAGAAAAAAATACCACCATTCGGGCAAAGCTTTTGATGGGCTTTGGAGTTGTCCTATTCGGTACCCTCATTATTGGTTGCATTTCTATTTACGGCTATCAGGTAATGGGAAATAGCACAAGCTATCTCTATAACAAAAGCATAAGCGGTGTAAGTGAGGCGAAAGGGTTGCAAACAGAAATCATTAATCTGGAAAACGAGCTGACCAAT
>CAZUMD010000006.1:0-6612 GCA_964621735.1 uncultured Polynucleobacter sp. | reverse complement strand
AATTACGACAAATCTTTAAAAGTTAAAGAGTCAGTTACTTACGTCACGATTTCGGCGATCGTTATTTGCTTCATTCTCAGTTTCTACATTGCTTTGTATGTCAGGAAGTCAATAACATCCCCCTTGAATAAAACAAAAAAATACATTAATGATCTTGCAGAGTCACGCCTGAATGGAAACATTGACGGTATTGATTATGTCGGTGTTACAGGGCAAATTGCATCCTCTGTTCTGGTGTTGCAGCAGAATCTACGTCATGCAATAAAAGAAATTTCCGATAACTCCATGGTCATTAGTAGTTCCTCTGAAGAGCTTGCTGCAGTAAGCGCTCAGCTCAATTCATATGCTGAAGAATCCTCCTCTCAAGCCCATGAGGTTGCAAATACGTCCGCATCCGTCAGCCAAAGCACACAAGTAGTGGCTTCGTCTGCTGAAGAGTTTAGTGCCAGCATCCGTGAAATTTCGATTAATGCGATGGAAGCTTCCAATGTGGCCAACAAAGCGGTCCAAATTGCTAGCAATACGAATAGTCAAATGGCTAAATTGCGCAATAGCAGCGTCGAAATTGGTGCGGTACTCGGGGTAATTTCTGGCATTGCAGAGCAAACTAATTTACTGGCGCTCAATGCCACGATTGAGGCAGCACGAGCTGGGGAACTTGGTAAGGGCTTTGCCGTTGTGGCTAACGAGGTGAAGGAATTAGCGCGCTCGACTGCAAAGGCAACCAATGAAATTGGTAATTCAATTAATACCATTCAATCCGATGCCAAAAGTGCAATCGAATCCTTAGAAGAAATTACGCAGATCATTAATAAAATAAGTGATATCTCCAATGTCATTGCGGCTGCCGTAGAAGAGCAGGCTGCCACCGTGGGTGAGATATCGCGCAGTATATTTACGTCTGCCGCCGGCTCTTCAGCAATCACCCAAAATATTCAAGGTGTTGCTGATTCCTCGGGCAAGATCACACAAGGTTCAGCTGAAATTCAAAGCTCTTCTGTTGAGCTAGCAAGAGTTTCCTCACAGTTAAGGGCATTGGTATCTCGTTTTGAGTTGTAATGATGGGAGCCACAAGTGAAGAAGGCGAAGAAATTGAGTACGCAAGGAGCTTGTCAGAGTTAAATGCCTTTTTTAGTGCACTTCGACCCGATAATTCTGTTTTTCTCTTGGACGAATTTTTAGATCACCTCGATAAACAATCGATTGATTTTGCTTGTTTTATCGATGCACTGCTGGATACGGATTTATGGCAAGGACTGTATTTTGAGAGTAATCCCTACCCCAAGCTCTGCCATGATTTAGCAATCTGCATTGATGCATTAAATTCCTCATTTGAATTTGAGCCCGCCTATCACTCCAGAAAGCATTTTGTCGATGTTTGCACTGGGATTAGCGCGCTTCTTTCGCAAAACATCGGGAGTGACGAGGCAAAACAATTAAGTCCATGGACTGTAAGTAAAGAAGATAGCTGGTTACTACTCTTTGCTGCAATCGGACATGACTATATGCACCGGGGCAGAATCAATTCGGTAGATTATGAAAATGAACTCATTTCGCTCAATGGCCTGCAACTTTTTCTTAATAAATACAGTGATCTCAGCCCTGAATTTAAGCAGAATTTGATGCTTAAGCTGCATCAGTTAATATTACCTACATGCTTTGATTTCACTCATCTTTTGTACGAGAAGATCAACAAGGGCATTGGTGAGCAATTAGACTATTTAGCTATGCTACTGACTGAAGCGGATGTTTTGGCGAGCGTTCTTCCCAAGCGGGGTAAAGTGCTCTCAAAAAGACTGTCATTGGAATGGCGAGACCAAAATAAGGAACTTTCGAATTATGTTGCCAGCAAAGAGGGATATGAAAAATTCCTGCAGAAAGTTCAGTTTCTTTCAGATCAGTCAAAAAAACTGAATGTCATTCATTTCAAAAATAATTTAATTTAAGGCACCTAATTTCATGTCTATGAAGAAAATATTTTCATTGCCAAAGCCGGTGTATTTTGCGCTTTTGCTAGGCAATATTGTTTTAGCAGTTTGGCTTAAATTTCATTATGGAAGTTTTTTTGGATGGACAAGCCACCACTTTGAAGACATTCAAAATCTAAGTCTCGGTGATTTTCTTTCCATTGCTCAAATCTTGTTATGGGCCCTAACATTTGATATGAGCGTTCGCTTTTATGCGAATGTACACAATGAACGAAGTAAGGAGCGCCAAATGCCAGGCATCCTGATTGAAGCGGTGACAGTAGTGACTTATCTACTGACACTACTCATTCTTTATGTCATGGTGTATGACAAATCATTTACCAATATTATCGCTGCATCGGGAATGCTAGTTGTGGGGGTCGCCTATGCATTCCGTGAAATGATCGCCAATATCATGGCAAGCGTGCAGATTCAAATAGACGGTTTAATCTCGATTAATGACTATATTGAAGTGATCGACACCAGTCCCAGTCGCTTTTATAAGGTGATCCAGCTGGATAAACAAATGATCACCTTATTTAATGAAAAAGATCAGTTTATTCGCATACCAAATCGTCAATTTTTATCGTTTCAATACGTTAATTTATCGAAGCAGCCGGATGGTAGTGCCTCATTACGGTTTATATATTTTGATTTGGATGCGACAAATGACGTCACACTGGTTATAAATGCATTATTTGAAGGCATGCACTCACTGATAAATACGAATCCTGATTTTCCGCCAGGTTACCTGAAATGTACCCTGGACGCGGTTAATCATGGCTCCTATCAATATTTAATCAAGTATAAGGTCTCTCCTCATATATCTAAAACGAACTCAGACGGATTTGTCAATATCGCAGTTACTAAGGCGCTACTATCCCACGGCGTGATTAGCAATACAGCCATCGAGTTATTGCCCAGTAGAGCCTCGATCGATAATGTAGAGGCGAGATTACTGGCCGTTAAGCAATTTGGAATTTTGAAAGACCTCAGCAATCCTGAAATCAAACAGTTAGCCAATACGGTGTCTTTGCGATACGTTGATGCAGATGACTACCTCATTCGCCATGGCGAAGCCGCTGACTCCATGTTCATCATTTTAAGTGGTTCACTGGAAGTCATGATTCCAAAAGACAATACCTATGTTTCAGTAGCTACCTTGTGGCCTAGTAATTGCATTGGTGAAATGTCCTTGATGACGGGTGAGCCCCGTTCTGCTCATGTCATTGCAAAATCCGATTCGACCTTAATCGAAATTAAAAAATCCGATATCGAACCGATCCTTGCGGGAAATAAAAAGCTATTACGGCAAATGGCAGAGCTATTGTCTCAGCGTGCTGCTGTCAATGAGCGAGTTCTGAATGAAGCCGATAAGATAGTAGCTAAGGCCAATAGGGTCAAAGCGTTAGTGTCTAAAATTGCTGGTTTTTTCAAAATACACCTGTAAAACATGAAACGCACAATCAGTATTTTCTTTATATTTTCAGCCACATTATTTGGGATTTTTTCATCCACTGAATATTTTCGGGATAATCCCAATCAAATTAGTTTCTTGATTAGTTTTGTAATCGGATTTTATTTTTTATACGAATATTTAAGAAATATTTTTCTAGCCTCCAAAATAGTAGCGCATCACTACAGCGCAACGCGAATGAGTTTTGTTGCAAAATATGCCTTTAGTTTTTTAGGGTGCATTGATTTTTTAGTTTGCATCCCTTTGTTTATTCTTCTTGCTAATGGCCATATTCCGTATTGGGTTCTTTTCTTATATACCCTTTCCTTACTAAAATTACCCCGTTACATTCCAGGTCTTGCCATGATTGGCAATGTGATCTACATTGAGAGACGTAATCTGCTTGCAACGCTGATGAGCTTGATCATATTGCTGGTCATATTTTCTAGTCTGTTGTTTGCAGTTGAAAACTATGCTCAACCTGAAGTATTTCAATCCATACCGCATGCAATGTGGTGGGGCATTACTACTCTGACTACTGTCGGCTATGGCGATATGGTGCCTGTAACGCTTTTGGGCCGGACCATTGCAGCCTCAACCATGTTGATTGGAATAGCAATGGTTGCCATACCAGCAGGTATTATTGCCTCGGGGTTTATAGATGAAATGCGAAATGAGGCTATTTTGTCAACCTGGAAATCGGTTAGAAGCTTTCCGCTGTTTAAAGAGTTAAATTCTGAAAAGATATCTGAAATCGCCAGCGTTTTAAAAAGCCAAGTATTACCTTCGGGTGTTACGATTTTTGAAAAAGGCTCTTTTTCTGATTCGATGTATTTTATAGTCGAGGGTGAGGTTGCAGTTATTGTCGAACCAAAGCCGGTATTGTTGACAAAAGGAGCATTTTTCGGTGAGATTGGTCTTTTAGAGGTTGCGCCGAGAAGTGCCACTGTTGTCACAACAAAAAAAACGAGCTTCCTTGTTCTTACCATGCATGACTTTCATCAAATATCCGATCGGCATCCAGATATCTTGAATCAAATTAGGCATGTCGCCAGTCAACGTAATATGAATCAATAATTTATTTTTTAAACCTGAAGGGAATGACTTATGTGTAGCCATCGTTTACGAATTCAACTGATATTCGCATCGTTAGTATTAGTTAGCGGCCCCATTTATGCGCAACAAAAAAGTGCACAAGGAAGCGTTGCTTATGAGAACATTACGGCAAAGCCGATTCCAGTAGAGCAGGGTCCAAAAACAATCTTAGGGCAAGACTTTAAATACCCCGCCGGCACTCCCTTAATCAAGGCATTTGACATTGTGATTCCACCAGGAAAACAAACGTCTTTGCACTCCCACGCCATCCCGCTATATGCCTACATCGTATCTGGCGAGCTGGAGGTAGATTATGGCAGCAAGGGCAAGCGTACTTTTAAGGCAGGTACTTCTTATATAGAGGCTATCAATTGGTGCCATATTGGCAAATCAATGGGAGGAAAGCCAGTGCGCATCATTGGAGTGTATTTGGGGCAAGAAAATCCCGATCAAATTGCACCCACGGACTGTAAAAAAGCAGATTAATCTAACTTAACTTACTCGTTCTGAGCTTTTTCTGTTTTTTAGCTTATCGCGCTTTCGATTTAGCTTCATGAGATGGCTGCTCTCATAATCGGTTGACCCCAGGATCCAGTCCTGGTGAACCAACCAGTAATACAAGCGACTTAGGGGGTAATTCCTAGGTCGTTTTGTCTTTTGTAGCATTCAGAGAGCAAGGAATCTTCATCCACCTTTACTGCAACACCGATGGTGCCGCTTGTGCTACATTTTACTTAATGAAAACAGTTGATTACTTAGGTCTAGTTCTAAAGCATGAGCTTATTGCTATTAAGGAATCTCTAGTTGAGCTCCGCATAGCCGCAATTGTGATTTTGCTGTTGATTGGCGGAGTCATTGTTTACCTGAAGCCATTTCCGTTTACCGGTATTACGATTGCCACGTCTTATAAGGGTGGAGATTGGTACCAATTTGGCGAAGGTGCTATTGCGCCTTTAAAAGAGCATGGCATTAATGTGGAAGTAGTTGCTACCAACGGTACGTTAGAAAATGCCGAAAAATTAAATGACCGCAATAGTGGGGTGAACGCTGGATTTGTATATGCTGCAGCGCTGTCGAAGGATCAACAAAAAGAACTTTATTCGCTTGGCAGCATTAGTTATGATCCGGTGTGGATTTTTTATAGAAATGATTTGGCTGGCAAAATTAAAACAATACAAGATTTAGCTAAATATAGAGTAGCTTTAGGCCCGAAAAAAAGTGGGTCTTATATCCTGAGTAAGAAATTTTTTGAGTTTAATGGAATTAATATTGAGAGTAACTCGAATTTTGTATCGAGCTCATGGGAAGACTCGCGAACAAATTTTCTATCGGGTAAGGCTGATGTCTATATTTTTATATCAACGATGCTCGACCCACTTGTAGAGGAATTAATACATTCCCCAGATATGACCCTATTTAATGTATCAAATGCCCTTGCTTATCAGAAAAAATACAATTATCTGGATGCGCTCACCATTCCTGCTGGTTCAATTAATATTGAAAAAAATATTCCAGCACATGATATTTCTTTAATCGCGACTACAACGACTTTAGCTGTGCGCAAGGATCTACATCCCTCGTTACAACTGGCTTTATTAATGGCGAGCAAGGAAATCATACAAGATTCATCGCGATTATTTTTCTCTAAGCGCAATGAGTTCCCTGCTTATGTTGATCCTTCTATATCCATTAGCCCTATAGCGAGGAATTTTTATAACTATGGACCCCCCAAAACCACAGAATACTTACCGTATTGGCTTGTAGTATTTATTGATCGATTTTGGTTTGTAGTATTAGCAGCGTTTGCAGTTCTTTATCCCTTATCTAAACTCAATTTTCATTTACGGCGTTTTCGCTTCATCATTCGTAAGCGCCCCCTCTACGAATTGCTTTTAAATATGGAGAAAGAGATAACGGGTAAGAAGCTGCCGAGCGAAGACAAAGAAAAGCTGCTCAAAAAATTAGAAACGATCAACAAGCATGCCCATCAGCATTTTATTCCGGTTGGCGAAGAAACTGACTACTTTTTATTTTTAAATGCCCTGCAGTTATTGAGAAATAAGATCGAGCGAAATTGATAAGTACGCATATGCT
>CAZUMD010000005.1:0-24230 GCA_964621735.1 uncultured Polynucleobacter sp. | reverse complement strand
GCATCATCATTTGCGTACCTTGCGGCTCAACCCAAGTCGAGCGTCGCGCGATTCGTGAATCTGCTCTAGGTGCAGGCGCGTCACAAGTATTTTTGATTGAAGAACCCATGGCTGCAGCGATTGGTTCTGGACTGCCAGTATCGGAAGCAGCCGGTTCAATGGTGGTGGATATCGGCGGCGGTACAACCGAAGTGGGCGTGATGTCACTGGGCGGCACTGTTTATAAAGGCTCTGTCCGCGTCGGCGGTGATAAGTTTGACGAAGCGATTACCAATTACATTCGCCGTAATTACGGAATGCTGATTGGCGAACAAACTGCTGAGCTCATCAAGAAAACCATCGGCTCCGCATTCCCAGGCGCTGAAGTACGCGAGATGGAAGTCAAGGGCCGCAACTTAGCCGAAGGTATTCCACGCAGCTTTACGGTCACCAGCAACGAAATCCTCGAAGCCCTCACCGACCCCCTCAACCAAATTGTCACGGCAGTCAAAGCCGCCTTGGAGCAAACCCCGCCTGAGCTAGCCTCTGATATTGCGGAGCGCGGCGTCATGCTCACTGGCGGCGGCGCACTCTTGCGCGACCTCGATCGCCTGTTAATGGAAGAGACGGGCCTGCCCATTCATGTGGCTGAGGATCCATTAACGTGCGTTGCTCGCGGTTGTGGCATCGCCTTAGAACGCATGGATAAGCTAAGTGGAGTCTTCTCGCAAGAGTAAGTCGACCTTAGCCAGATAAGGTCTTGCGACACAGCGCCCCACCCCTTTTTAAGCAGGGCATACCCGCTCTGGTCAAACTCATTGTGTGCCTGTCCATCAGCGCAGCCTTGATGTTGATTGACTTCCGCTTTAAGACCATTGATCTGGTGCGTGATTCCATCAATGTGGGCTTACGCCCATTGGAATACGTCATGCAGTTGCCACGCAACCTCTTCACCGCAAGCGACACTTACCTCACGACACGCTCTACCTTGGCCAATGAGAACGCCGAGTTAAAGCAGCGGCAGATCGAGCTGACCCTGCTTGCGAATCAGTCCGAATTACTGCGCGTAGAAAACCAAAACTTACGTCAACTTTTAAACCTCGAAAAAGAAGTTGCTTACAAAACCATTCCGGTTGAAATCCTCTACAACCCAAGCAATCCCATTTCCCAGCGCGTGGTCATTGATCGCGGTGCAGAAGATGGCCTAAAGCTGGGCAATCCGATTGCCAGCGACTCGGGCATTCTGGGTCAGGTTGTCCGTTTGTATGCCGGCTCTGCCGAAGTCTCTCTGCTAGAGGATCGGGATTTTGCCGTTCCTGTACAAGTTGCTCGCAATGGCCTGCGTGCAGCGGTGTTTGGAACTGGGCGTGGAAATTTATTGGAACTGCGCTACCTGCCGGTTGCCAGTGATTTAGAGGTGGGCGACGTACTTCTAACCTCCGGGATAGATGGGACCTACCCACCCGGTTTTGCCGTTGCCATGATTACGCGCATCGAACGCAATGTGGACAAAAATACAGCGAACGTCTTTTGCACTCCTATAGCAGGAGTCAATAGACACCGTCAGGCACTGGCTCTTTTGTACGACCCCCAATGGGATGCCAAGCCCAGTTCAAGCGCCCCAGAAAATGCGCCGGGTCGCCGCAAAACGCGTACGCGAGGCATGCCATGATTGATTTTCAAAGTGGCTACATTCTGCGACCGGTCAATCCGATCTTTATCTTCGTCAGTTTGTTTTGCGCCTTGCTCCTTAATTTATTACCGCTGGGCAATCACGCCTGGGTTCCGGATTGGCTCATCATCTGCATTGTGTTTTGGAACATCCACCAGCACCGCTATGTTGGCGTAGTGTGGGCATCGCTCCTTGGGCTGGTGATGGACGTGCACAACTCCGACTTGCTTGGTTTGCACGCCTTCAGTTATGCCTTGGTTGCTTATCTTGCTGTGGCGTGGCATCGCCGCATTAGTGCACTGCAGGTTTATGCGCAGGCACTGCATGTGTTGCCTATTTTTATGCTGGTTTCGATTTTCCCAGTACTGGTCCATTGGCTATTAACTGGGTCGATCTACTGGTGGGGCCTGGGAGGCGTGCTGCAAGGCGTCATTGAGGCTGCATTGTGGCCGCTAGCAACGAAGCTATTGCTTGCACCGCAGCGGCGTCCAATCGATGTTGACCACAATCGTCCACTCTAGTAACTGGGCTAACTGCAATGGCATCATTCAAAAAAACAGACCTGCCCTCTTTTCAAGATCGCACTCGGATTGCCATTATTTTTGTCACCGTTTGTTTTGTTATTTTATTAGGCCGCTTGGTTTGGCTGCAAATCATCAACCACGGCAAATACTCCACCTTAGCTGAAAACAATCGCATTGCCATTGTGCCGGCGCCAGCAATGCGGGGTCTATTGATTGACCGCAATGGCATTGTGATTGGCAGAAATTATTCTGCGCTCACCTTAGATGTCAACGTGAGCGAAATCGAGGGCAGCGTAGATAAATTAATCGATGATCTTTCGGAAATTATTGCCATCAGTCCGCGTGATCGCCGTAACTTTAAGCGCTTGCTAGAAGATGCTCGCAATATGGGCACGTTCCCTCTGCGATCGATGCTCAATGAAGTGGAGACGGCACGCTTTATGGCAAATCGCTATCGTTTTCCTGGTGTTGAGATCCGTTCACGCAACTTTCGGGAGTACCCTTACAACGAACTCGGCTCGCACATGATTGGATACATTGGGCGCGTATCCCAACAAGATAAAGAGCGGATGCAGTCCGAGATTAATAATGCTACCGAATCCAATGATGCGAGCGAATTAAAGAACGCGTTCTTACCGGGAATTCAGTACGTTGGCAAGATTGGCATTGAACAGAGCTATGAGCATGTTCTAAGGGGCGTACCCGGTTACGATCAAGTCGAAATTACTGCCGGAGGCAGGCCAATACGAACACTCTCCAGCTTCCCCTCAACGCCGGGCAAAAACGTCATTCTCTCCGTTGATATTAAATTGCAATACTTGGTAGAGCAGCTATACGGCAACTTCCGCGGCGCCTTTGTTGCAATCGAGCCCGCGACCGGGGATGTGCTTGCATTTGTCTCGAAGCCCAATTTCAATCCAAATGATTTTGTGGAGGGAATTGATTCAGTAACCTGGAAAGAGCTGAATGAATCCAAAAGTAGGCCGCTCTACAACCGACCGCTGAAAGGCCTTTATCCGCCCGCATCCACTTACAAACCCTTTATGGCATTGGCCGCCCTTGAGCTCGGGATTAGAACGCCTTCTCAGGCGATTGCAGACCCCGGATTCTTTACGCTAGGTACCCATACCTTCCGCGATGACAAGAAAGGTGGGCACGGCATGGTGGACATGGAGAAATCCATTGTGGAGTCATGCGATACCTATTACTACCTGTTAGCGAGGGAAATGGGCGTCAACATGATGCATGATTTTATGCGGCCACTGGGCTTTGGTCAGAAAACGGGTATAGACCTCGATGGCGAAGCCGTTGGTATTTTGCCCTCTACCGAGTGGAAGAAAAAATACTTTAAGAAACCAGAGCAACAGAAGTGGTTTGAGGGTGAAACGATTTCACTGGGCATTGGACAAGGCTACAACTCCTTTACCATTTTGCAAGTAGCGCATGCCTTAGCAAACGTAGTCAATGAAGGCGTGGTGATGAAACCGCATTTAGTGAAAGCGGTTGAGGACCCATTTACACGCCAACAAAAACTGACCACCCCAAAAGAAAGTTATCGCCTCAACTTTAAGCCGGAGAACATCGAAGTCATCAAGAAATCGATGGTGGCCGTAAATCAAGTTGGCACCTCTGCAAGGTCGTTTAAAGACGCGCCGTATACCAACGCAGGAAAAACGGGCACATCCCAAGTTTTTAGCTTAAATGCAAAAGAATATAACCATGCCACTACCCCTGAGTTTTTGCGTGACCACGCCCTTTTTGTCGCCTTTGCGCCGGCAGAGAAGCCCACGATCGTGATTGCCTTAATTGTTGAGAATGCCGGCTTTGGTGCCCAATACGCCGCACCGATTGCGCGTAAAGCGCTTGACTTTTACATCAATGGCAAATGGCCTAAGGAGATTCCAGAATGGAAAAGGGCGCCATAAAGAAACGCATCTTCCAATTTTTTTCTGGGCTTGATCCACAGCTCGGATTCATTTTTTTGGGCATTGCCATTTTGAGCTCTGTGACCTTCTTATCGGCGAGCCAAAATACGCCAGTATTGCTTGCAGATCAAATTCGTAATTTAGTGTTGGCTTTTTTAGTGATGTGGGCTGTCTCCTATATTCCGCCCAAGTGGCTTGAGACTGCAGCCGTTTGGATTTATGTCATCGGTGTAGTACTGCTGATTGCGGTTGCTATTTTTGGCCTGGTCAAAAAAGGAGCACGACGCTGGGTCAATGTGGGCGTTGTGATTCAGCCATCGGAGCTAATGAAGATTGCGATGCCACTCATGTTGGCATGGTACTTTCAGCGACGTGAAGGCATTCAGAATGGCTGGGACTATTTGGTTGCTGCTGTGATTCTTGCCATCCCTGTAATGCTGATTGCCCGTCAGCCTGATTTAGGTACGGCTTTGCTGGTGTTTGCTGCTGGCCTTTACGTGATCATTTTTGCAGGCCTACCATGGCGCTGGATTCTGCCGGTGATTGGCGTGCTTGCGATTGGGATATTGCTGCTGATCATTTTCCGCGGCAGCATTTGCGCCAGTGATGTCACATGGCCACTCCTGCATGGTTATCAGAAAAATCGGATCTGCACTTTACTCGATCCATCCTCCGATCCGCTCGGCAAAGGATTTCATACGATTCAATCGGTAATCGCAATTGGATCGGGTGGCTTTTTTGGAAAAGGCTGGGGCCAAGGCACTCAATCCCATTTGGAATTTATTCCTGAAAAACACACTGATTTTGTGTTTGCGGTTTATTCCGAAGAATTTGGATTTCTAGGCAACCTCTTGTTGCTCGGCCTCTTCTTTGCCTTAGTTAAACGTGGACTTGCGATCGCAGCGGGTGCGCCCACCATGTTTACCCGACTATTAGGCGGCGCAATCACCATGATTTTTTTCACCTATGCCTTTGTCAATATTGGCATGGTTAGCGGCATTCTGCCGGTGGTAGGAGTGCCGTTGCCGCTCATGACCTACGGCGGTACTGCACTCGTTACCTTGGGATTTGGGGCGGGTATTTTGATGAGCATTCACCGCCACCGACGACTAGTTCAAAGCTAAGTAGTGGCAATAAAAAAGCCCGGCAGAACCGGGCTTTTGTTTCAGCTTGCGCGAATTACTTCTTGCGCTTGTTGACTGAGTCTTTGAATGCTTTACCAGCTGAAAACTTCACAGTCTTCGCTGCAGCAATCTTGAGTGGCTCGCCAGTCTTAGGATTGCGGCCCATACGTGCAGCGCGCTTGCCTGAACTGAACGTACCAAAACCGATCAATTGAACGGAGTCACCCTTGGTAACGGCTTTAATAATGTGCTCAATTGCTGAATTCAGTGCGAATTCTGCTTTGGCTTTTGAAATCTCAGCATCGTCAGCAATCGCTGCGATAAGTTCTGCTTTGTTCAAGTGAAGCTCCTTGTTTGTTTGTATGTTGGCGCACAACGCGCTGACATGATTTTAAACACAAAAAATAATAAAAATAAAGTTGTTTGAACTATTTCTTTTTCGCACTCGAACTAGGATTGATCCAATACGAGCAAATCAATCACAAAGTACTCTGTTTCCCCGAAACAGCTGGTTGGCAGGCCGATGTGCTGTTCATATTTTAGCGCTACTTTTTTGCCTAAGTTGGCATTTATTTTTTGCGCCACAGCATCGTCGCGCACCGAAAAGAAGAATTTCTCGGACATGGTTCCTGGCATAGAGACCATCGCCAACTCACCCTCCCAGGTCTTACATAAGTAACCCCTGCTCGAGAATTTCTGTACATAACCGGCACGCTCTCCATCGGCATAACTCCAACTTAGCATTACCCAGGTATAGGCTGAAATGAGCGTAAGTCCAAGTAATATAAGGGCTATTAGGCTTTTAACAAATCCATTCATTGCGTTTTCTCGATCGCATTTTGGGTTAAATCTGCGCTCCATGGCAGCGCTAGAGGTATGTCATTGCATTGCGGCATTGCTCAAATAATGGCCATATTCTGGTTATCTAGATCTATCATAACGCTGTAGACATACAAGAAAGCTACATTTAGGTGGCTGGATTGTTATGCCTCCATAACCCATTCTGTGTGAGACTACTTTATGTTCCGCTTTCTATTCGCTTCCATTAGTCTACTTTTTTATACGCAAGCTGCTACCGCCACTGGGGAAAACACGTATAAGCAAGTGTGTGCTGTTTGCCATCAAATGGGGGTGGCTGGTGCACCAAAGGTGGGAGATAAAGCCAAATGGGCTCCTTTAATTAAAGAAGGCCAAGTCCAATTAACTGCCCATGGTTATGTTGGTGTCCGGGGCATGCCTGCAAAAGGCGGCAAAGCCGACCTCAGCGTCGCTGATTTTGCTGCCTCGCTTGTTTTTATGGTGAATCAGTCTGGTGGCAGCTGGCAGAATCCGGATGTCAAAATACTCGAACGCATTAACGCGGAAATTATCAAACGAGAAAACGCCAAGAAAAAATAAGGGCGGCTTGCCTTTGATAGCAGCACTTCCTTATTTAAACTCGGCCTCCATGAGTCGGCGAATGCGTATAGCAGATTGAGTGGCATCGTAATCCACATCATTCCAAGTCACAATCTGTCCGGCTCGAATACTGTTTTTTAAAGTTAGGCGATGAGCTAAACCAATTGGTAATGCACTCATGCGCAACGATTCGGCAGCCGGCATTAACTTTCCATACACGGTAAAGCCACCCTCGCCATCCAGTACCTCGCCTGCATTTAAATCCCGCTTAGCGCAAGCAAGCACATCGCCAATAAAGGCGCCCGTTGCCCCCGTCGCCTCCTTGCGCAGGGCCACACTCGCTACCGAGATTCCTAATTCAAGACCAATCAAGTGGTAAGGCTTATACATAGCGGCATACCACCCAGAAGCATCTGTCTTTAAGCCGTACTGAAGAAAACAATCTCTGACATAGCTACTTGGCGCATGAAAGACTGCATACACCCCCCAGCGTAAGTCACGGAACACCGGACGGCCATCTCGCTCGACGGATGACACTACTTCAACCATGCCCTTGTGTGGCAATAGACCGCCATCTTGAGCAGGCTTTAGTAGCGCCGGTAAATCATCAACGCCGCACGCCGGAAATCCTAAGCCATGCTCTGGAACCTGCAAATCACAGGCATTGGCAACCGCGGCCATTTCGAGAGCTGACTTTGTGCCGTCCAAAAACGAATTGAACATTTGCGCATTAAAGTCACCGCCCGCAACTTGTTCTTCACTAAACCCATAGTGCCCCCATACCGTTTTAGGGGTCGATGCATGGTACGCCGGCAGGTATTTTGTACCCTTGCCAGCACACACTACTTCGAGGCCAATGGTGCGGGCCCAATCAACCATTTCTGCAATTAAAGCGGGCTGATCGCCTGAGGCCATTGAATAAATCACGCCGGCCTCAGCCGCTCGCTTTGCCAAATACGGGCCTGCCAATACATCGGCTTCGACATTCACCATAATGATGTGCTTGCCATGCTCAATGCAGCGCAGGGCATGCTCGATGCCAGCGGCAGGCACGCCCGTTGCCTCAATCACGAGCTCGATGGCATTGTCAGCAATCAATGTACTTGCATCGCTCGTAATGTAGGTAGTGCCTTTGCGTGCTGCCTCCGCAACCGAAGCCGCCCCAAACTGATCATCCTGCCAGCCTACGCGCCGCAAAGCAGCTTGCGCGCGATCAGGCGATAAATCGGCAATTCCGACCAAATGAATGCCTGGCGTCCGGGGTATTTGCGATAAATACATCGATCCAAATTTACCCGCGCCAATCAATGCAATCCGAATTGGCTTCGATTCATGGGCTCTTTGTTGTAATTTTTTATACAAAGACATAAAAACTCCGATTTAGATCGCTATTTATGCTGCACGAAAGGTATTCACTCACTTAAAATGAGAGATGGTTTATTTTGCCTTGTTTTAAGCGGCACTCTATTTTATTGAAAGTAACTGTTGCTGTTATGGAAATTCGCCACGCCATTCTGTTGATCTTTGTGAGTTCTGCCATCTATGTGTATTTTAGGGGCCGCGTTCGCTTTGGTGTGATGCGTTCCCTCACAGACTATGTCGTTCTACTGGCACCAATCAATTCGCTGCTCTATCTGTTTTCCAAAGTGAAGGCAGGTGCCTATATTCCTGTGACAGAGTTTCCTGAATTAAAAAAATTGCAAGACAACTGGGAAGTAATTCGTGCTGAGGCCCTGGCCCTTAACGAAGGCGGCTCGATCGTAGCAGCAACTGGTTACAACGATATTGGCTTTAACTCCTTTTTTCGAACCGGCTGGAAACGCTTTCATCTGTACTGGTACGGTAAAGATTTAGCCTCTGCCGAAGCAGCCTGTCCCAAAACCGTAGCTCTACTCAAATCGATCCCCTCGGTCAAGGCCGCTATGTTTGCATCACTACCGCCTGAAGCAACCTTGGTACGGCATCGCGACCCCTATGCCGGCTCGCTGCGTTACCACTTGGGGTTAGTAACGCCAAATAGTCCGGATTGTTTTATTGATGTCGATGGCGAGCGCTACTACTGGAAAGATGGTGAAGCGGTGATGTTTGATGAAACCTACATTCATTACGCTGCCAATAAAACCGATCATCAGCGCATTGTTCTATTCTGCGATATTGAGCGTCCGGTGTATACCAAGGCAGTACAAGCATTTAACCGTTGGTTTGGAACGCACGTGATGAGCGCTGCTGCATCGAAAAACGTCGACTCAGAGCAAGTCGGTTTTGTGAATGTTCTATTTGCTTATGTTTACCATTTACGCAGCAAGGCAAAACAACTCAAAGCCAAGCAACGGAGCGTGTATTACGTCGGTAAATGGGGGTTGATTCTGGGTATTCTTTGGCTACTCTTTTGGTAAATGCTTAAGGCTTTAGATTTTCCAGTACGTGCTCCATCGAAATGGGCGCCCATAACTCAATTCGCTTTACTTTGCTGGCTTGACCAGAGATCAGGTGAATCTGCCGCTGCGGAATGCGCAGCTGCTTTGATAACCACTGCAGCAGGGCTTCATTTGCTCGGTTATCCATGGCGGGCTGCTGCAAGGATATCTTTAAATGGCCGTCGTGCGTACCCACAATTTTGCTCACTTTGGCGCCAGGCTGGCAATAGATACTCAGCTCTATTCCGACATCCGTTTGTTTTAACCAGTGTGGCGTCATCAATGTACTTTAAAATTAAATCATGACTATACCTAATTCTGCCAATGTGCTGGAACACCTTTTTGCAAAGAATCGGGAGTGGGCCCGCTCCATGGTCGAGGCTGATCCGGATTTTTTTTCGCGCCTCGTGTCACAACAGGCCCCTGATTTTTTATGGATCGGCTGTGCCGATAGCCGCGTACCTGCGAATGCCATCGTTGGCCTTTTACCCGGGGAGCTCTTTGTTCATCGCAATATCGCCAACGTAGTAGTCCATACAGACTTGAACTGTCTTTCGGTATTGCAATTTGCCATTGACCTTTTAAAGGTCAAGCATGTGATTGTCTGTGGTCACTATGGCTGCTCTGGCGTGCACGCAGCCCTGGGCGACAAGCGTGTGGGCCTAGCGGATAATTGGCTCAGGCATGTGAAAGATGTGCATCAAAAACACGAGCGCTACTTAGGCGAGGTCTTACCTAAACACGTACGCCAAGATCGCCTGTGCGAACTCAATGTCATTGAACAAGTTACTAATGTATGTGAAACAACCATCGTCCAAGATGCCTGGTCACGCGGTCAAGACCTCACCATCCATGGCTGGGTATACCGCCTAGAAGATGGTGGACTCCATGATCTTGGCATGACCGTTGGGCCAAGCGATGACATTAAATCGCTCACGAGCCAAAGCCTCCTACGGTATAACAAAGCCAAACTTGATTAAGGCAGCGTTTAATTATGTGGGGCTTGGTTTTTTGGCGCTCCTATCGGCTCTACCTTACCGCCTTGTGGTGTTGTTTGGATATGGGCTCGGCGTAGTTGCGGCGCGCATACCCGGAAAACGCAACCGGGTTGTTAAAACCAATTTACGACTGTGCTTTCCAGAGCTAACTGAAAATGGGGTGAATGCAATTGCGCTAGATCACTGGCGCTTACTGGGGCGCAGCATTGCTGAGCGAAGCGTGATTTGGCTAGGTAGTGAACAGGCTGTATCTAACATGATTGAAGTTCGCTCTGCAGTCGACTTACGCGATAAAAAACCCCGCATTCTAGTGAATATGCACTTTACCGGCATCGAAGGCAGCATCGTCATTAGTGCGCTTGCAAAAGAGCGCGGTTGGCCACGTACCTCGGGACTATTTCAGCGCATGAAAAATCCATTTTTCAACGAGCGGATCATTCGCTGGCGTAACCGTTTCGGCGGAAACGCCATTGACCGTCAGGGCAATTTATTGCCACTCATTCGTGAAATTCGGAAAGGCAATCTCATCATCATTGCACCGGACTTGGATTTAGGCCTGCGTGATTCGGTGTTTGTGCCTTTTTTCGGCATTCCGACCAATACCATTACTGCTGTATCCCGCCTTGCCGCGATTGCTAAGGCAGAAGTGTGCATGATGGTTACTACTTTACTGCCAGACCGTTCGCGCTACTGTTGTGTCATTAGCAAGCCGATTGATGGTTTTCCGAGCGATGACCCTGTTGCCGATACTGCCAGGCTGAATGCCATCTACGAAGCCGAGATCCGCCAGCATATTGCAGAGTACTACTGGGTACATAAGCGCTTTAAGCATCAGCCTGAAGGCAAAGTCAGCCCCTACTGAGCCGATCTTGTTTAATTCTTAAATTTAGATGCGTTGACGTCGATTGACTAAATAAATACCAATTGCAATTGAAATAAAAGCGGCTATCAGTGTGCCGTCAATCGGATCACCCGCAAGAAAAAATCCAAAGAGTAGGCCAAACATCGGCGTTAAGAAACTAAATGCAGATACTTTTGTTGCCAAATAGTGGCGCAAAAGCCAAAACCAAAATAAATAGCTTGCTGCTGCAATAATTACAGATTGTAAAAATAGTGCTGCAATTGCTTTAGCTGACAAATTACTTGGTAATGGCACCTCGAGTAGAAAGCAAAGCCCAATTAAGGCGATCGATGACACAGATAACTGAAAAAATAAGGTTCGCTCTGGCTGTATTTGCCCAAGCGCTGTAGTACGCACCACAATCGTTGTAAATGCCCACGCCATTGCAGCCCCAATCACTGCAAGATCACCAATCAAGAAATGCGTTGCATCCCTCGAAAATCCATCTTGAAATGCGAATGCCAGGCCGCTAAATGCAATCAGCAAGCCACTGGCTTGCATCCAATTGATACGCTCTGCCGGAATAAATATGGGCAACACCAATGCCACAATAAATGGTGCCAGATACAAAAACGTAACAGCGCGGGATGTGTTTGTGTACTCCAGCGCAGAGTACAGCAAAACAAACTCAGCAAAAAATAATAGTCCTGCAAGTATCCCAGGCATCCAAGTTCGATCCCGTTGAAATGGCTTGATCTTTTTAAATTTCATCCAGAGCCAAATACAAGCACTCGCAATGATGGAGCGTATGGTCAATTGCATTAAGAACGGCACCTCATCTGCAATGGCCTGAATGGCTATTTGCTGATAGCCCCAAATCATGCAGCACCCCGTAATTAAGAGAATCGCTGGCAAATCAAGCACAGGCTTGCGATCATCAGGCGGTCTTATTGGGCTTGCCTTCGGTTTGGGCTGTATTTTGGGTGCATTCATTCGGAATTCAGTTTAGCAAGGCGCCGTGTAATTCATAATAGCGTGATGGAACAATTTCGCGTCTCTAAACTGCTTTCCGAACTCGGCCTGTGCTCGCGCCGCGAGGCTGACTCCTATATTGAGCAAGGCCTGGTTACGGTGGATGGCAAGGTGGTATCTGAACTTGGCTCACGCGCATACCGTAGCCAAAAAATTGAATTGCGCTTAGATGCCCAGAAACAGCAAGCTGCCCGCGTTACTGTCATCCTCAATAAGCCCGTTGGCTTTATCTCCCACCGGGATGACGATCAAGAGTACCAGCCAGCGGCCTCGCTCATTACCCCCGAAAACTTTTATGCGGGCGACTCTAAACACACGGGGCGCTTTAATACCAAAGGTTTGGCACCGGCAGGTCGTCTGGACATCGACTCCACTGGCATGCTGGTCTTAACGCAGGACGGGCGCATCGCCAAACTCTTGATTGGCGAAAATAGTCCCATTGAAAAAGAATACTTAGTGCGGGTGGAAGGCAAGCTGTCGTTTGATGATCTGGATTTGCTCCGCCACGGACTGATCCTCGATGATCAAGAACTTAAACCTGCCAAGGTCAGTTGGCAGAATGAAGATCAATTACGCTTTGTGTTGCGTGAGGGCCGCAAACGCCAAATCCGCAGAATGTGTGAACTGGTTGGCCTTCGAGTCTTAGGCTTAAAACGCGTACGTATGGGCCGAATTTCCCTGGGCCCGCTGCCTGCTGGTCAGTGGCGATTTTTACGTCCAGAAGAGCGCTTCTAGCAGGGTCAGCAAACACCGACGCTTATAATTGTTTCAGAATCTAGACCTTAAGTAGAGCAGCCATCGATCCGCAGCAGTCCCAATCCCCCGGCCAAGAAGTACTTCGTCGTCGCAGCTTTGCCATCATCTCCCACCCAGATGCTGGCAAAACTACGCTGACCGAAAAGCTATTGTTGTACGCTGGGGCAATCCAAATTGCGGGTAGCGTCAAGGCCCGCAAGGCGAGTCGCCACGCGACATCGGACTGGATGGAAATCGAAAAACAGCGTGGCATCTCCGTTGCCAGCTCGGTGATGCAAATGGAATACCGCGATTGCATCATTAACTTGCTTGATACGCCAGGCCACCAAGACTTTTCTGAAGACACCTACCGCGTATTAACTGCAGTGGACTCAGCACTCATGGTAATTGATGCGGCCAACGGCGTGGAATCACAGACCTTGCGCCTCTTAGAGGTCTGCCGCGCCCGCAATACGCCACTGATTACCTTCATTAACAAGATGGATCGTGAGGTCAAGCGACCACTTGAGCTGATGGATGAGATTGAAAATGCCCTTGGAATGGAAGTGGTGCCATTTACTTGGCCTGTGGGCATGGGCAAATCCTTTGCTGGCGTGATTGACATTACCAAATCTAAGATGCGCCTCTTTAAAGCAGGCGAGGATCGCGTTTCCGATAGCTCTGACACCCTGATTGACATTCATGATCCAGCCCTGCAAGAGCGGCTCGGCTCCGATCTAAAGGAAGCCCTAACCGAGGTTGATTTGATTCGCAATGCCATGCCTGAATTTAATCTAGAGGCATTTTTAGCTGGTAAACAATCTCCGGTGTTCTTTGGCTCTGCCATTAATAACTTTGGCGTACGTGAAATTCTGAACACCTTAGTTGAACTTGCACCACCACCAGGCTCTCGCAAAGCCATTCAGCGCGAAGTGCTGCCGTCTGAGGGTAAGTTTTCTGCCGTAGTTTTTAAGATTCAGGCGAATATGGATCCGGCGCACCGTGATCGCGTAGCATTCCTGCGGATTTGTTCTGGGCACTTTCAGCGTGGCATGCGCCTGAAGATTTGCCGCAACGGTAAAGAAGTACGCACCAACAATGCGCTGTCTTTTTTATCGCAGCGGCGCGATATTCTGGATGAGGCCTTCCCGGGCGACATCATTGGCCTGCCCAATCATGGCTTGCTTCGCTTAGGCGATACGCTAACAGAAGGTGAGCAACTTCAATTTACCGGCCTGCCTTTTTTTGCGCCGGAGATTTTTAAATTGGTTGAGTCGGCTGATCCGCTGCGCTCCAAGCAATTGCGTACGGGCCTCATGCAGCTGGGCGAAGAAGGCGCCATTCAAGTATTTAGGCCGATGGCCGGCGGCATCATGCTACTGGGGGCATTTGGTCAGCTGCAGTTTGAAGTAGTTGCCCATCGCCTCAAGAGCGAATATGGCGCTGAAGTGCGTTTATTACCAGCTCGTTACAGCTTAGCGCGCTGGGTTAGCTCGAGCGACCCTGTTGCCCTTAAAAAATTTACACAAGAAAATATTCACCGCATGGCGGAAGACGTTGTTGGTGCCGCAGTATTTTTAGCAACGCACAAATCAGAACTGGATGTCGCGCAGCAGCGTTGGGAAAGCATTGAGTTTCATGCCTTGCGTGAGCATGCTGGCTTGATCTATCAGTCAGAGCTCGCCGGCTAGTTACGGTCTGCAGTCAAAAACGGTAACCACACCGCTATCTGTCTCTCGGTACACTGCCTTTTTACCGTACTGCATACAGTAAGCCTGTGCTTTACTTTGCAAGTCCGCACGTGACTCATTGGTCGAGTTTAAAAACGTCACTTTGTTGGCATCCGACGCATCGGTATAGATGGTTGCGCATGCTGATAATTGAAGACCAATCAGCAGCGCTATTCCAACATTAAGAAAATGCCGCACCGTGCTCATACCAATCAGCGTGATTCGCACAAGGTGCGGTACTTGCACTTTAGGTCAGCGCTTCTTTTTCCGCAGAGATTTCTTTGCGGCGCTCTTTGCATGCGGTGGCAATGTCTTGCAGGGCTTTGCGCGCGCGAGCGGCAGATGCCTTAACTCCCTTTACTTTGAACTTTTCATTTTCAGCCAGATAAGTTTCATACGCAGCGATAATGGTTTCGTGTGGTGACATGATCTTCCTTTGCTTTACGTTGTTCTAGTCTAAATTGGGGTGCTGCACTGCTACTACTTCGTTAATACTACAAATATTTATAGCAGATTTCAGAAAATATACATTTTTTTAGCAAAAAAATGCTGTTATTCTGAATCGAATCACTATTTTGTGCCCTAATTGGGGGGTTAACTGGGCGAAATGACTTCCCCCTTGCGCCATTGAATCTTTATAAGGATTACCTATGGCCGCAGGTCAAAATCAGCGCAATCGCAAGAATGATCCCATGCTCACCAAAACAGGCAAAGCGCGCCTGGGGCCACTTAATGTGGCTCAACTGACTAAATTAATGGAAACGGCAACTAAGCCCAAAATCAAAGATAAAGTGCGACGCGAGCTAAGCAAGCGCGCGCCAGTTGTTGCGCCTGCATAATCCACGCTTTTGAGACTAAGCTAGCAAAGCAGTCCCGTCTTTTGGAAATAAAAAAGCCGCCTTGGCATTTGGCGGCTTTTTCGCATGAATGTTAATGCTGTTTACCGCAGCAACTCTTGCGCAGCCAAAACGCCGCTGCCCTTGAGTGGAATACCAAATGCAGTCATACCCATTTCACAGCCACTTAATGCAGCTAGGAGGCTGAGTTCATTGCAGTCACCCAAGTGGCCAATGCGAAATGCGCGGCCTTTTAGCTTGCCAAGGCCAGTGCCCAAGGACAAGTTATAGCGCTCCTGAATGAGCTTACGCAATGCGTCTGCATCAAAGCCCTCGGGCAGCATGACGCCCGTTAAGACAGGTGAATACACCTCTGGCTCTTGGCACAGAATTTCGAGACCCCAAGCAGTCACTGCGGCTCTGCAGGCTTTGGCCAAGCGCTGGTGGCGCGCAAATACCGCATCCATGCCCTCTGACTCAATCATCGCAATGGCTTCATGCAAGCCATAGAGCAAGTTTGTCGACGGTGTGGTTGGCCAGTACCCGGTTTTATTGGAAACCAGGATCTCATCCCAAGCCCAAAAGGCCTTTGGTAGTGTTGCCTTTTTATTGGCTTCGAGCGCTTTGGGTGATAGGGCATTGAAACCTAAGCCGGGCGGCAGCATTAAGCCTTTTTGCGATCCGCTGACCGTCACGTCGACGCCCCAGGCATCGTGGCAATAGTCTGCTGACGCTAGACCGGAAATGGTATCGACTATCAGCAATGCAGGATGTTTGGCATCATCCATTGCTTTACGCACAGCAGCAATATTCGAAGTAATGCCAGTGGAGGTTTCGTTGTGCACTACACAGACCGCTTTAATTTTGTGCTCGGTATCTTTTTTGAGGCGCTCTTCAATTAGCTTTGCATCAACGCCCCGGCGCCAGCCTTCAAGCCCGGGTTTACCCAAGAACTCAGCATGAATGCCAAGCTTGTCAGCCATGTGTTTCCACAGGGTTGCAAACTGACCGGTTTCATACATCAATACATGATCGCCAGCCGAGAGGGTGTTTACTAAAGCTGCTTCCCATGCTCCCGTTCCCGATGAGGAATAAATAATCACAGGGTGTTTGGTTTTAAAAATACGCTTAATGTCCTCGAGCAGCTTGAGTCCAAGCTGGCCAAACTCGGGGCCACGGTGATCGATGGTTTGATAGCTGATGGCGCGCAGAACACGAGAAGGAACTGGGCTTGGGCCAGGAATATGTAAAAAATGGCGTCCTGAGGCGTGTGCATCTAATTTCAACATTGTGTGTGTCTCACTTTTTATTGGTTTAGCCCAAGATTATCCAATAAAAATGGTAAATCTACCTCAGATTAATGGCCCCCTAAAAATAGCCACTTACAGCGGCGGTGTTGGCTCGGGCACCTTAATTAGCATGCGCTTGCCTACCATGACGGTTGAAACAACTAGCGCAGCAAACACCAAATTAAGCAGGGTCAAGGGCTCGCTCAATAGGACGCTGGATGCCAGCAGGGTGCAAAAGGGCTGAAGTAGCTGAACTTGGCTAACGCGGGCAATGCCGCCAATGCGCAGGCCCTCGTACCAAAAAAAGAAGCCCACAAACATGGAAAAAATACCCAGATAGGCAAAGCTGAGCCAAATATCAAGGCCTGCATAGATGTAGTCTGTCTGGTAGCTCAGGGCGCTGAAAAGTAAGCTGATTGGCAGTGAAAAAACCAGTGCCCATGAGATAACGATTTTGGGTTTCATGACAGCAGAAAGCTTGGCGCCCTCGACATAACCGACTGCAGCGCAAACACAGGCAGCCATCAGCAAGCCATCGAAAAAAGAAAACTGTCCGGCGCCTTGCATCAAGGCATAGAGCAAGACCAATCCCGTACCAACGAGTGAGCTCAGCCAAAACCCAATGGATGGACGCTCTTTAAAACGCAGGGCGCCCAGCACGGTAGTGACCAAAGGCAAGATACCCAAGATCACTGCGCCATTGGACGAAGGACCTTGCATCATGGCAATCGTAATAAACAAAGGAAATCCAAAAACTGCGCCTAGCGCAATCCAAGCAAATCCGGGCAGGGTGGCACGGCCAGGCAGGGGTGCTCGAATCACAACAAGGTATGCCAGGGCAGCCAATCCCGCTAGAGCCGCCCTTCCAAACACAATGAAATAAGGGTCAAGGACTTGCACTGCTATTTTGCTCACCGGCAAGGTCAAGCTAAAGATGGCAATGCCACCAAACCCGATCAACATGCCCTTGGTATCACTCTTCACTGGATTCCCTTATGTGTATTCAGTACTATACCTATTCCACTTTCATGCAGAGCAATACTAGAACCGGAGCAATTTAATGGCAGTGCAGGTGCTTGGCTTAATCGAACTACAGGACCCATCGGCGTTTGAAGAATACCGTAAGCAGGTTGGTGCTACGGTCGAACAATATGGCGGGCGCATTACACAACGCGGGGTATGTGGCGATGTTTTTTGGAATGAGCTTGAATGCAAGTCATTCTCTGCTTACGTACAAATCGAGTTTCCCGCTGCAATCGATGCCCAGCGCTGGGCCGCCAGTCCGGAATACCAGGCCTTAGTGCCGATTCGCAATCAGGCGATGCAGTTAACCTTGTTTAGCATGCTACCCAGCACCTGATCCCCAAGGGTAACTACGCTTTGCCCATAAGGATATTCAGGGCTAGACTAGTGCCCATACAATGCTGTCATTGAGAGTTGAATTAATAAGGATTATTCATGCCCGTTATTACCAATATTGAAGACTTGCGCGTACTGCACCAAAAACGCACGCCCAAGATGTTTTATGACTATGCGGATTCGGGCTCGTGGACAGAATCCACCTACCGCGCCAATGAATCGGATTTTCAGAAAATTAAGTTGCGCCAGCGCGTTGCTGTCAACATGGTAAACCGCACCACAAAAACAACCATGATCGGTGAAGAGGTGGCGATGCCTGTCGCCTTAGCGCCAACTGGGCTAACCGGCATGCAATATGCCGATGGCGAAATTCTGGCAGCTAAAGCAGCAGAAAAGTTTGGCGTGCCTTTCTGCTTATCCACAATGAGTATTTGCTCGATTGAGGATGTTGCCGAGCACACCACAAAACCATTTTGGTTTCAGCTCTACGTCATGAAAGACCGCGGCTTCATTGAGCGCTTAATCGAGCGTGCGCGCGCTGCCAAATGCTCCGCCCTTGTTCTTACCTTGGATTTACAAATTCTGGGGCAGCGCCATAAAGATCTAAAAAATGGTTTGAGTGCCCCTCCTAAACTAACCATTCCCAACATTATTAATATGATGACAAAGCCCCGTTGGTGTCTTGGGATGGCCATGACGCAGCGCAGAACCTTTCGCAATATTGTGGGTCACGCTACTGGCGTAGGCAATATGTCGTCCTTGTCTTCGTGGACTGCTGAGCAGTTTGATCCTGGCCTCAATTGGGGTGATGTCGAATGGATCAAAAAACGCTGGGGCGGCAAACTCATCATTAAAGGAATATTGGATGAGGGCGATGCACGCCTCGCTGCAGACTCCGGCGCGGATGCGCTCATCGTCTCGAACCATGGCGGCCGTCAACTGGATGGGGCCATTTCAAGCATTCAGGCCTTGCCCGGCATCGTCAATGCGGTTGGCAAGGATATTGAAGTGTGGATGGACGGCGGCATTCGCTCTGGACAGGATGTTTTAAAAGCCTGGGCATTGGGCGCGCGCGGCACCTTAATCGGTCGCCCATTCTTGTACGGCCTGGGCGCCATGGGTGAAGCCGGCGTAACTAAATGTCTTGAGATTATTCACAAAGAGCTCGATATCACGATGGCCTTTACAGGTCACCGTGATATTCAAGACGTGACGAAAGATATTTTGTATCCGGGTACGTTCTAGCCTACTGCTTTAGCGTCTTCTACAAATACTTCGCGCGCAATCCGAAACGCATCGACCACAGCGGGCGCGCCGCAATAAGCGCCGCAGTGCAAAAAGACTTCGCGTAGCTCTTCCTTTGTGACGCCATTATTGAGTGCGCCACGTATGTGCAACTTCAGTTCATGCGGTCGGTTCATGGCAATGATGGCGGATACTGTAATTAAGCTGCGCTGCTTGAGCGTTAAGCCATCTCGAACCCATACCGTACCCCAGGCATTTTCAGTCACAAAATCCTGCAGCGGCATTGAGAAATCATCTGCCTTCTGCATTGCTTGGTCGACATAGGCGTCTCCCAATACTTTCCGGCGCACCACCATTCCTTTTTCAAATCGATCACTTTTTGCCATCTTTTTACCCTTTTTTGTGTTTATTTAATTTGTTTGCTTCTGCTACGGGTACTTTAATCAAATTAACCGTAGAATGAATGTACCTCATGTGCCACATGACACCAAAAGGATCTATTGATGAATCGCAGAAAATTAGTTGCACTCCTCGTAATTGCACCTCTAGTAAGCGCTTTGGTAGCATGCAGCAGCGGCCCTAAAATTATGTCTACGACTTCCATTCCAGAGTCCGGTTTTTTGCCAAACTATCGCTTATTACAGCCCGTTGCTAATACCCCCGATGGGACGCGTATTTGGCGCTATCGTAAGGCTGGCATTAATCCCAACATCTATACTGCCGTTATTTTGGATCCCATTTACCTGAATCAATCGCAATTCACGAGCGAGATTACCCCTGCAGTGGTTGCTCAGACAAAACGTGCCCTAGAAATGTCGATGCGCGAAGCCGTTGAAAGTCGTCGTGGGTTACGCATCGTGACGCAACCTGGCCCCGGAGTGGTCCGCATATCGGTCGGCATTACGGGCGCTGAAATTTCTGCGGATGGCCTTAAGCCATGGAACTTTACTCCCATAGGGTTAGCAACTAATGCAGCAGCCTACGCTTCTGGTGTTAACTCTAAAACACCTGCACTGGTCATCGAGAGCAAAATTACGGATAGCCAAACTAAGGACTTTATTGGTGGTGGCGTGATTACCCTGGAGGGCGAAACCTTCAGAACCGGCTCTGGCTCGATTGCCTCATTTGAGGAAATGGCCAAACGCGCAGTTAAGTTGTCCATGGAAGTATCAGCCAACCCAACACCAACTGGAATGAAATAAGCAGCGGCGCAAAGAAAAGGCCACCCTAAGGGGTGGCCAAAGAATGCTTATGGAGGGTAAAAATAAATAAATCGACTACAGATTAATATTACCCGCTTCAAGTTAGTCTTACCGCCAAATAAGCACCGATTCGGTGCAAACTACTACTTGAGAAATCCAACTATTTCCATCTTACCGTCGACATAGCTTAACTTGATTGTGTAGGGGCCAGATATTTCAGCGGTTAGTAAGTCATCCTTCCCGAAAGGTACTTCACACTGGAAGCCAAGTGCTGGGTCTTCAACCACTACGACTCGCCGGTTGCGATCAATGTCTTTAACAACAAAGTCACTCTGATTTCTATCAAAAAACTTAAACATGACGCGCCCGTATCTAATAAAAACTTAATTTAATTTATATAAGTATATTGCCAATTTCATTTGTTTGCTGATTGTTAGTAACTGGCGATTAGTGCAAATCCTTTGGGCTTAAATTGGATTTCTTTGAGCCCAGACGATTTTGTTTGATAATAGAAAGATCAGATCACGTTTATAGGATTTAACTTGAATGGCAACGAAATTTGAGTACCTTGACTTTATCAATGCACGTGATCAGATAAATCACCGCTATGAGATTGACAGCAAATCATGCGCACTCCTTCGAGTCATCTTTCAAGCCTTTGTGAACGACCGACCAATTACTGTGTCTAATGTTATTACCCTAAGGCATATTGCCTCTCCGGTTACCCTGCACCAGGGGATAAAACACCTTATGACCAAAAAGTTAATCGCCACAAAGAGTGACCCCAAAGATGGTCGCCTTAAGTACCTTGTGCCCACAAACAAAGCAATCAAGCTTTATGGCGAACTCAGTGCGTTAGTATTGCGCGGCCAAGCTAAGGTAATCGCCTAATTACCTACGAACGTGCGCATGGCGAGCAGCATCTTGTGACATGCCTTCGCCTTTTTTGCTCTCAAGCATTTCTTTTTCTGCCGTAATTTCTTTGCGGCGCTCCTTGCATGATCCAGCAATTTCCTGAAGTGCTTTACGTGCGCGTGCAGCAGATGCTTTCACACCCTTTTCCTGAAATTTGGAGTTCTCTTCTTTATAAGCCTCAAATGCAGCAATGAGTTTTTCGTGGTGGGTCATATCAGTCCTTTTGTTAATGGATCAACACACTATACCAAGTAGTTACGGCAAAGTATGAATACGGTGCTATCGCAACAGTTGCGCTACAAATGAATACAGCGGTATGCCGATAATGATGTTGAAGGGGAAGGTGATGCCCAAGGACATGCCCATATAGAGGGCTGGATTGACTTCGGGCAAGGCATGGCGCAATACGGCCGGCACTGCAATGTACGATGCACTAGCCGCAAGCACCATTAATAGAATCGTATCTCCCAAAGGCAATTGCAATAGGGTGCACAGCAGCAAAGCAATGCCCGCGTGCACTAAAGGCGCAACCAGCGCATAAATCACTACAATCAGCGGCTTGCCTTTAATGCCACTGAAATTTTTTGCTGCCATCAGCCCCATATCCAGCAGGAAGAAGGCCAGCATTCCCTTAAATAAATCAATTGAGAATGGCGCCATGATGCGCTGGCCATCTTCGCCGCTGAGCATGCCAACCGCCATTGATCCGAGCAATAAAAGTTGCGCGCCATCGGTAAATGATTCATGCAATACCTTGGATAAACCCATGGATTGAGCCTTGCTAGTACTACTGACGCGGGCTTTGTTGGCCAATACAATAGCCAAAATAATGGCGGGTGATTCCATTAGAGCCATCGCCGCCGCCATATGACCGCCATAGGGAATATCTTGATTGCTCAAAAATTGGGTTGCTGTAATAAAGGTAACCGCACTGACCGAGCCATAGGTTGCTGCGATAGCGGCGGAGTCATAATTGTTTAGCCGGGTTCGGAGTAACGCATAGGCAATGATTGGAATGATGATGGCCAAAAAGATGGCAAGGCCCAGCGCTAAACCAATCTCCTGAGTGAAGCCCGACTTCTGAAGCGCAAAGCCGCCCTTTAGCCCTAAGGCCATTAACAAATACAGCGACAAAAAACGCGCAATGGGTTGCGGAATCTCTAAATTGGACTTAATCAGGCCAGCAAAAGCACCAAACACAAAAAAGAGAATGGCGGGATCAAGAAAGTTATTCACAGCTCTATGATAACGGCTTGCCATATGGCCTTGCCACCTTATAATTCCAGGGATCTTGTGGGTTCATTGTTCGCCCCGCTTAAGCGCATAACCTCCTCGCCCAGTCTGCTGACCATCAAACGATGCCACACCTTTTTCGAAGCCAACTGATTTGCCTCATCGTGGTGTGGGGAACATGGATTGCGGGTGCGCACGCACAAGGCACAGATGCCCTGAATTCATTTTTAAAAAAACGGGCAGATGCCTTTATGGTGATCACTGGTTATTCTTTAACGCCCGATGTCACCACTGGATCCTTATCTATTACCGATCGCAGTGGCAACAACCCCAACTTACAAATGATTTCCTTGGGTGGCGGAGATCGCCTGAGTAGAAATGTGCCACTTTATCTCGAAGGTACTCTCGCAGTTAATCGATACAACCCCAATTTTATCGGGACCGTCGGCAATACTAGCGTTGATGTTCCCGTGCATTGGAATAGCATCACAGGTACTGGTGGTGTCGGCTGGGACTTTCCACTCACTAACGAACTGCGCATCAGACCGATTGCCAATGTTATGTTGGGTCATTTAGAAAGTGATCTGTCAATTGCATCTCGCGTGATTGAAAATCAAACGGGCGCTGATCTGCAGTTTTTAAAGAATGGGCGCATGAATACCTACGGTCTTGGTGGTTCATTAATGCTGGACTATGAAAATTACAAGCTAGAGCGTGAAATTGATATTGAATTACGCTATACCAATATTGAAATGAATACCTTTGATACCTCTAAGGCAGTTCAGGGCTCAGCCAACTCCCAAAGCCTCAGCTTGTGGGCTCGCAATCGAGTGCCAACACCGCTAAGTTTTTTTTCGATGCCGATTCGTGCTGTTATGGAAGCAGCACACACGGAGTTTTTAGGCGATCTGCGTGGTGCACTCGGTTTTAATTCCTTGTCATCGCTAGGTGGTGGCATTGAGTTTGATCGCAGCCAATCGGAACCCCTCTTTAGTCGCGTGCGAATTGTATTTCGCTATCAATTTGGGCAAAACGTACGGGGTACTTCGATTGGATTAGCTGCGAGCTTCTAAATCAGTCGAGCATGCCAAACTGGCCGCTATTACCTGCCGAGTCTTTGTGCGCAAGCTCCCCATCAAAGACAATCGTCACCGTCTCATACCTGCGGTGTGGATACGGGCCCATGCCCTTTGCATTAGCGCCTCGGGGAAACGCGGCTGGACTCGCATAATCCCGCATTAAAAATGGACTCAATTGTTCGCCCATAGACTGATATGAAAACAAAGTCCGCACTGGGAATTCATCGCCCACCTAATGCTGCTCATCGGCATGGCGTTATCCAATAATCTTTTTCATGTTTTATGGATTTGAGTTTTGATTTTGTGCTTCGATCTCATTACGCAATTGCTGCATCAAGTCTTGTGTTGTCATATTCCGAACCTGTGCATACGCTGTGCCCGCCCAAAGACTTTGGTACTCGGCATTGTTCTGTGCGCTAGCCCATTGGCGTAGCGGCCCTGTTAGGGTGTTCTGGATAGGAAAGGGTAAGGTGACTTGATCTTGCATAGTGCGGGTGAAGGTGTTTTCTAGGCCGCGCGCAAGCCTTCCAGAAAAAGCTTTTGTTAGCGTCGTTGGCCTATCTTGTTTTTGCATTAAATAGTGGCGGTAACTGGGCGGGGTCCCTGACTCATCGCAACATAAAAATGCCGTTCCCATTTGGGCTGCCTGCGCACCGTTAGCAAGTGCTGCATGTATATCGGCGCCATTCATGATGCC
>CAZUMD010000004.1:17043-24781 GCA_964621735.1 uncultured Polynucleobacter sp. | reverse complement strand
TGAAGGTGGCCGTACTGTTGGCGCCGGCGTGGTAGCAAAGATTTTGGCTTAATTGTTTTAGGTATTTAGTAGTAAAAATTATTTAGCGTTTTGCTAACCGGTGGCGTCTGTGCTGCAGATGCCACCGAGCTCTTTAGAAATATAACGCGGCAGCACCGCACCGCTCTTTGGAATTACTATGCAAAACCAGAAAATTCGTATTCGTCTTAAAGCGTTTGACTACCGCCTGATTGATCAGTCGGCTGCTGAAATCGTTGATACAGCAAAGCGTACCGGCGCAGTGGTAAAGGGACCAGTTCCTTTGCCAACCCGCATCGAGCGTTTTGACATCCTACGTTCGCCCCACGTCAATAAAACGTCGCGCGATCAGTTAGAGATTCGTACCCATCTGCGTTTGATGGATATCGTTGATCCAACTGAAAAAACAGTGGATGCATTGATGAAATTAGACCTTCCAGCAGGTGTTGACGTCGAAATCAAGCTGCAGTAATGGCATTTATCCGATTTAGGCCTTGCCTAAATCGGTTTGGCGCGATAGAATTGAAGGCTTTTCTCGGTACAGAGATGTAATTTCTGACCCGTTTATGTTGTAAGTTATTGATTTATCGACATATTTGTCCATAAATCACTTAAATTAAATTATTGCTGACCAATCGAAGTCGGCGTGGAGCATGAATATGAGCTTAGGCTTAATCGGCCGCAAGGTCGGTATGACCCGTCTTTTCACGGATGAAGGGGATTCCATCCCAGTCACCGTCATTGACGTAAGTGATAACAGGGTTGCTCAAATTAAGACCCAGGAAACGGATGGCTACGATGCTATTCAGTTGGCCCACGGCACCCGTAGAGCAACGCGCGTAACCAAACCCATGGCAGGTCACTTTGCAAAAGCAGGCGTAATGGCCGGCAATGCATTGAATGAATTTCATTTGGATGCAGCCAAAATTGCAGAAATGAAGCCTGGCCAAGTTATTCCAGCCGATGCAGCATTTGCAGCCGGTCAAAAGGTCGATGTGCAAGGCGTTTCGATTGGTAAGGGCTATGCCGGTACCATCAAGCGTTACCACTTCGCTTCTGGTCGCGCCAGTCACGGTAACTCCCGTTCGCACAATGTGCCAGGTTCGATTGGTATGGCGCAAGATCCAGGACGTGTGTTCCCAGGTAAGCGCATGACAGGCCACCTCGGTGACGTAACACGCACCGTACAAAATTTAGTCATCGCCCGCATTGATACAGAACGCAATCTGATCATGGTGAAAGGTGCCGTACCCGGCGCCCCAGGCGGTAAAGTCATCGTTACTCCAGCGGTTAAGACTCCGCTGAAGAAGAAATAAGGAGAGCGAATATGGAACTCAAGCTTCTCCAAGATAACGGCACGCTCGGCGCAGGCATTCAAGCCTCACCCGAAGTGTTCGAGCGCGAATACAACGAAGCATTGGTACACCAAGTTGTAGTGGCTTATCAAGCCAATGCACGTAGCGGTAATCGCGCACAAAAAGACCGCGAGCAAGTTAAGCACACCACCAAAAAGCCATGGCGCCAAAAAGGCACTGGCCGTGCACGTGCTGGTATGAGCTCTTCCCCATTGTGGCGCGGAGGCGGCCGGATATTCCCGAACTCCCCAGAAGAAAATTTCAGCCACAAAGTCAATAAAAAAATGTATCGCGCTGGTATGAGATCCATTCTGTCTCAGTTAGCTCGCGAAGGACGCTTAAACGTGGTTGATCAATTTGAGCTCGATGCTCCCAAGACTAAAGCGCTTGCCGAAAAGGTAAAAGCAATGGGCTTGGATTCGGTGCTGATTATTGTTGATCAGGTCAGCGAAAACTTGTATTTAGCTGCACGCAACTTGCATAAAGTTGCCGTAGTAGAGCCACAACATGCTGATCCGCTTTCCTTGGTTCAGTATCAAAAAGTGTTGGTGAGCAAAGCAGCGATTGCCAAAATCGAGGAGTTGCTGAAATGAGCCAAACACGCAGAAATGATCACAACCTGATGAAGGTTTTGCTTGGACCGGTTATTTCGGAAAAAGCAACGATGGTCGCTGAGAAAAACGAGCAAGTGGTTTTTCAGGTGGACCGCGCAGCAAATAAGAGTGATGTGAAGCAAGCCGTTGAATTGCTGTTTAAAGTCCAAGTGGACTCAGTTCAAATCGTCAATCAAAAAGGCAAGCCAAAGCGCTACGGCCGTTTTGAGGGTCGTCGCGATCACGTCAAGAAGGCTTACGTTAATTTGAAGCCTGGTCAAGAAATCAACTTTGAAGCGGAGGCGAATTAATCATGCCTTTGATGAAAACAAAACCGACCTCACCAGGTCGTCGCTCAATGGTCAAGGTGGTAAACCCAGACCTGCATAAAGGAAAGCCTTTCGCAGCGTTGCTGGAGCCACAGATTCAAAAAGCTGGTCGTAATAACAATGGCCACATTACTACTCGCCATAAAGGCGGCGGACATAAGCACCACTATCGCGTTGTTGACTTTAAGCGCAACGACAAAGACGGTATTGCAGCTAAAGTAGAGCGCCTGGAATACGATCCAAACCGTAGCGCAAACATCGCCTTATTGTTGTTTGCAGATGGTGAGCGTCGTTACATCATTGCCGCTAAAGGCATGGTTGCAGGTCAGCCCGTTATGAACGGTTCGCAAGCGCCAATTAAAGCCGGTAATAACTTGCCGATTCGTAACATCCCAATTGGTAGCACGATTCACTGCGTTGAAATGCTCCCAGGCAAAGGCGCGCAAATCGCCCGCTCTGCAGGTGGCTCAGCTGTATTGCTTGCGCGCGAAGGTGTGTATGCCCAGGTTCGTTTGCGCTCCGGCGAAGTACGTCGCATTCTGATTGAATGCCGTGCCACGATTGGTGAAGTTGGCAATGAAGAGCACAGCTTGCGTCAGATTGGTAAAGCAGGTGCAAATCGCTGGCGTGGTATTCGCCCAACCGTTCGCGGTGTGGCAATGAACCCAGTCGATCACCCACATGGTGGCGGTGAAGGTAAGACTGGCGAAGGCCGTGTGCCTGTATCCCCATGGGGCACTCCAACCAAAGGTTATCGTACACGTCGTAACAAGCGTACAACTTCGATGATCGTTCAACGTCGTCAAAAACGTTAAGCGATAAGGATAAATAGATATGACACGTTCAGCTAAAAAAGGCCCATTTTGCGACGCCAGCTTAGTAAAAAAAGTGGAAGTTGCACAGGCTAACAAAGACAAAAAGCCGATTAAAACTTGGTCACGCCGTTCCACAATTCTGCCCGACTTCATTGGTCTGACAATTGCGGTACACAACGGTCGTCAACACGTTCCGGTTTATGTATCAGAAAACATGGTGGGTCATAAGTTAGGCGAGTTCGCTTTGACCCGTACTTTCAAAGGTCACGCTGCTGACAAGAAAGTAACGAAGAAGTAAGGGGATGATGATGGAAGTTAAAGCTATTCACAAGGGCGCCCGCATTTCTGCGCAAAAGACACGTTTGGTCGCTGATCAAATTCGTGGTTTGCCGATTGCTCGCGCATTAAACATTTTGAACTTCAGCCCCAAGAAAGCTGCCGTTATTGTGAAAAAAGTAGTTGAATCAGCGATTGCAAATGCTGAACACAATAAAGGTGCTGACATTGATGAGCTCAAGGTATCAGCGGTCATCGTTGATAAAGGCACTTCCTTGAAGCGCTTCACTGCGCGCGCTAAGGGTCGTGGCAATCAAATCGAAAAACAAACTTGTCACATTAGCGTGACCTTGAGTAACTAAGGAAAGATATGGGCCAAAAGATAAACCCCACCGGATTCCGACTCTCGGTAAGCAAGAATTGGACATCACGTTGGTATGCAAATAACACTGATTTTGCAAAAATGCTCAAAGAAGATGTGGACGTTCGCATCTATTTGAAAAAGAAATTGAAAAATGCTTCCGTTAGCAAAGTCATCATTGAGCGTCCTGCTAAAAATGCACGCATCACGATTTATAGCTCACGCCCAGGTGTTGTGATTGGCAAAAAAGGCGAAGACATTGAAGTACTCCGCCGCGAACTGCAAAAGCGCATGGGCGTTCCTGTTCATGTGAACATTGAAGAAATTCGTAAGCCTGAAGTGGACGCACAATTGATTGCTGACTCTATTACTCAACAGTTAGAGAAGCGCATTATGTTCCGTCGCGCCATGAAGCGCGCTATGCAAAATGCAATGCGCCTTGGCGCACAGGGCATCAAGATTATGTCTTCGGGCCGTCTGAACGGCGCTGAGATTGCGCGTCGTGAATGGTATCGCGAAGGTCGTGTTCCACTTCACACCTTGAAGGCGGACATCGATTACGCAACATCGGAAGCAGAAACAACCTACGGCATTATTGGTGTCAAGGTATGGGTATACAAAGGCGACACATTGGGTCGTGGCGCGGATGCTCCAGTAGCAGCGCCAGCAGAGCCAGTCGTTGATGAGAAAAAGCCACGCCGCGCTCCATCCAAAACAATAGCGCGTAAACCAGCAGGTGATGCAAAGCCTTTAGTGGTTGCAAAACCAGCCGTTAAGCGTGTTAGCAAAGCAGCCGCTAAGCCAGAAGCTGCCGCTGATACACAGAAGTCAGGAGAGTAAAGTATGTTGCAACCAAAGCGTCGCAAATATCGCAAAGAGCAAAAAGGCCGTAATACTGGAGTCGCAACGCGCGGCAGTTCAGTCGCCTTTGGTGACTTTGGATTAAAGGCAGTTGGTCGTGGTCGATTAACCGCGCGTCAAATTGAGTCGGCGCGCCGGGCAATGACCCGTCACATTAAGCGTGGTGGCCGTATTTGGATTCGTATTTTCCCAGATAAGCCAATTTCGCAAAAACCTGCTGAAGTCCGTATGGGTAACGGTAAAGGTAACCCTGAGTACTACGTCGCAGAAATCCAACCAGGTAAAGTACTTTACGAAATGGATGGCGTAGATGAGGCTTTGGCGCGCGAGGCTTTTAAGCTTGCTGCAGCTAAGTTGCCATTGCAAACCACATTCGTGATTCGCCACCTAGGTTGATCGGGATAAAGATTATGAAAAAGACAGAATTAGCATCTAAAGACCTGCCTGCCTTAAATGTAGAACTGACTGAGCTCTTGAAAACCAGTTTCAAGCTCCGTATGCAAAAGGGCACGCAGCAACTTACTAACACCAGCCAATTGGGTAAAACAAAGCGTGAAATTGCTCGCGTTAAGACGTTTATTACTCAAAAAACTGCACAGAAATAAGGAAAAAGGGATATGACAGAATTATCTAAACCCTTGCGCCGCACCCTAGTGGGCCGTGTCGTTAGCGACAAAATGCAAAAAACGGTGACGGTGTTGGTAGAGCGCCAAGTAAAGCATGCGCTCTATGGGAAATACGTTGGGCAGTCGAAAAAGTACCATGCACACGACGAAACCAGCCAGTACAAGATGGGCGATACGGTGGAAATTGCGGAATCCAGGCCAATTTCACGTACAAAGTCATGGGTTGTTACCCGCCTAGTCGAGGCATCGAAGGGGATTTAAGGTTTTTAAAGGGGGAAATGCGCAAGATTCCTTGCCATAGCCCCTATTTCAGTAGTAGAATAGAAGGCTTTTCGCGGTACATAGAAGTAGTTTTTCCATTAAATCCGGGTTTTAGCGTCGCTAAATGCCCATTGACGGAACCAAAACTGTTCGCCTTTGGCCAATAAGTTGGGAATTAAGAAATGATTCAGACCGAAAGTAGATTGCAGGTTGCCGATAATACTGGCGCCAGTGAAGTGTTGTGCATCAAGGTATTGGGCGGCTCTAAGCGTCGCTACGCCAGTATCGGTGATGTCATCAAAGTCAGCGTGAAGTCCGCTGCTCCACGTGGCCGTGTAAAAAAAGGTGATATTTATAACGCAGTAGTGGTGAGAACCGCTAAGGGCGTACGTCGCCCAGACGGCTCATTGATTAAGTTCGATGCCAATGCCGCAGTACTGCTGAATGCCAAGCTTGAGCCGATTGGAACTCGCATCTTTGGACCGGTTACGCGTGAATTGCGTACCGAGAAGTTCATGAAGATCGTTTCCCTCGCGCCTGAAGTGATTTAAGGGGTAGATATGAAAAAGATTCGTAAAGGTGACTCCGTCATTGTTCTGACCGGCCGCGATAAAGGCAAAAAAGGAACAGTTACGGATGTACTCGAGAACAAATTAGTGGTTGAGGGTGTCAACGTCTATAAAAAGAGCGTTAAACCTAATCCAAACACAGGTACAACTGGCGGCATGATCGACAAAGTGATGCCAATTCATGTATCTAACGTGGCTTTGGTGGATGCAAACGGTAAGGCTTCTAAGGTTGGTATCAAAGTGGATGCCGGCAAGAAAGTCCGTTTTCTGAAAACCACTGGCGCAACGTTAAGCGCATAAGGGCCCGGAGAAATTATGAGCACACGTTTACAAGAACACTATAAAGAAAAAGTCGTTGGCGATTTGATGACCAAATTCGGTTACAAGTCGGTAATGGAAGTTCCACGCATTACCAAGATCACCCTAAACATGGGCCTTGGCGACGCAGTGAATGATAAGAAGATCATCGAGAATGCTGTTGGTGATTTAACGAAAGTTGCAGGTCAAAAGCCAGTGGTAACCAAAGCACGTAAAGCGATTGCCGGATTTAAAATTCGTCAAGGCTATCCCATTGGTGCAATGGTGACCTTGCGCGGCGCACGCATGTTTGAATTCTTAGACCGTTTTGTTACGGTTGCACTGCCTCGCGTACGTGACTTCCGCGGCATCTCAGGTAAGGCATTTGATGGCCGTGGTAACTACAACATCGGCGTTAAAGAACAAATTATTTTCCCAGAAATTGAATACGACAAAATCGATTCGCTTCGTGGTCTAAATATCAGCATTACGACAACCGCAAAAACAGACGATGAAGCAAAAGCGCTGTTGGCGGCATTTAAATTCCCTTTCCGCAATTAAGAGGCTAACGTGGCAAAACTATCCCTAATTGAGCGCGAGAATAAGCGCGCTAAATGTGTAGAGAAATACGCAGCAAAGCGTGCTGAACTGAAGGCCATCATTGCCGATACAGCCCGTAGCGACGAAGAGCGCTACGAAGCCCGTTTAAAAATGCAAGCCCTACCCCGTAACGCAAGCCCGATCCGCCAGCGGAATCGTTGTTCATTAACCGGTCGTCCACGTGGCACATTCCGCAAGTTCGGTTTGGCCCGTAGCAAGATTCGTGAAATCGCCTTCCGTGGCGAGATCCCCGGTTTAACCAAGGCCAGCTGGTAAGCGGCGAAAGAATTAGGAGAACTCATGAGCATAAGCGATCCAATCGCCGACATGTTGACCCGGATTCGCAACGCGCAAGCGGTGCAGAAGCCGATGGTTGTCATGCCGTCATCAAAAATTAAAGTGGCCATCGCCAAAGTCCTGAAAGAAGAGGGCTATATCGATGGTTTTGAAATCAAGGGCGAAGCTGCGAAGCCGGTATTGCATATCGAGCTGAAGTATTACGCTGGCCGTGCCGTTATTGAACGCATTCAGCGCGTATCTACGCCTGGATTGCGGATCTATAAAGGCCGTCACGATATTCCTGAAGTCATGAATGGTCTGGGAGTAGCAATTATTTCTACGCCTCAGGGTGTGATGACCGATCGCAAAGCGCGCGCTACTGGCGTGGGTGGCGAAATTATTTGCTACGTCGCCTAAGGAGAGCACTATGTCCAGAGTCGGAAAATCCCCCATTCCAGTACCAAAAGGTGCTGAAGTAACGATTAGCGGTTTGAATGT
>CAZUMD010000004.1:0-16943 GCA_964621735.1 uncultured Polynucleobacter sp. | reverse complement strand
AATCCCCCATTCCAGTACCAAAAGGTGCTGAAGTAACGATTAGCGGTTTGAATGTTACGGTAAAGGGCCCATTGGGTACCCTGAACCATACCTTGAATTCCTGTATTGGTTTAAGCCAGGCAGATGGAGTTATCAATGTCGAACGCAAAGATGACACCGTTGAGTCTGCCGCTTTATCAGGCACAACACGTGCCTTGGTGAACAACATGGTGATTGGTGTTACCAAAGGCTTCGAGCGCAAACTCAGTTTAGTTGGCGTTGGTTATCGTGCTGCTGCCCAGGGCGATACCCTGAAATTGCAACTCGGTTTTTCACACGACATTATTTACAACCTGCCAAAGGGTGTGAAAGCGGAAACGCCATCGCAAACTGAAATCGTAATTAAAGGTTACAACAAGCAGCAGGTTGGTCAAGTTGCTGCAGAGGTTCGCGCATACCGTTCACCAGAGCCATACAAAGGCAAGGGTGTACGTTATATCGACGAAGTCGTGCATCTCAAAGAAACTAAGAAGAAGTAATCGGGATTAGATATGAATAAAGACGAATCAAGATTAAGGCGCGCTCGGCAGACCCGCATTCGGATCGCTGAGGCATTGGCAAACCGTTTAACGGTTATCCGCAGCAACAGCCATATTTCTGCACAGGTTTATAGCCCATGCGGTACAAAAGTACTCGCAGCAGCATCGACCATGGAAAAAGAACTCCGTGCAGCAATCAAGAATGGCGGAAGCGCCACAGCGGCCCAACAAGTCGGCAAGTTAATTGCTGAACGTGCTGTCAAAGCCGGTGTTGTCGACGTTGCCTTTGATCGCTCTGGCCACCGTTATCACGGCCGGATTAAAGCATTAGCTGAAGCCGCGCGTGAAGCCGGCCTGAAGTTCTAACAGATTGGTTTAGGAAAAAACATGGCAAAAATGCAAACCAAAATGCAATCCGAAGAGCGCGATGATGGTCTTCGCGAAAAGATGATTGCTGTTAATCGCGTAACGAAAGTAGTGAAGGGCGGCCGTATTTTAGGTTTTGCTGCACTGACCGTAGTAGGCGATGGCGATGGCCGTATTGGAATGGGCAAAGGAAAGTCGAAAGAAGTTCCCGTAGCTGTTCAAAAAGCAATGGACGAAGCCCGTCGCAAGATGATCAAAGTAACGCTCCGCAAGGGTACTTTGCAGCATACCGTGATCGGTCAGCATGGCGCCTCACGGGTAATGATTTCCCCGGCAAAAGACGGTACAGGCGTTATTGCCGGCGGCCCAATGCGCGCTATTTTTGATGTCATGGGCGTAACCAACGTGGTTGCAAAGTCGATTGGCTCAACCAATCCTTACAACATGGTTCGTGCAACCATCGATGGTTTAAGCAAGATGAGTACTCCTTCTGAAATTGCTGCTAAGCGCGGCAAGTCAGTTGAAGAGATTCTGGGCTAAGACCACTAGATTAGGAATTCATAAATGACAACGCAATCCAACTCCAAAGTCAAACTGCAATTGGTTCGCAGTCTGATTGGCACACGTGAAAGTCACCGTGCCACTGTTCGCGGTTTAGGCCTTCGCCGTATCAATTCAGTTTCAGAATTACAAGATACGCCTGCAGTACGCGGAATGATTAATAAAGTTTCTTATTTGGTCAAAGTCATCGGCTAACGATCAGCAAGATATATAGGCAAATACTATGCAACTCAACACAATTAAACCTGCAGAAGGTTCCAAGAAAAATCGCCGCCGCGTTGGACGTGGCATCGGTTCTGGCCTTGGCAAAACAGCTGGTCGTGGACACAAAGGACAAAAGTCCCGTTCAGGCGGATTTCATAAGGTTGGCTTCGAAGGCGGTCAAATGCCAATGTATCGTCGCCTACCAAAGCGTGGCTTCGTATCCTTGACGCGCCGTCACGTTGGCCAGATTACATTGAATGATTTAGAGAAGATTGGTTTACCCGAGGTAGATCTTTTGGTTTTGAAGCAGCATGGTTATGCTGGCGAACAAATCAATGCCGTTAAGGTAATTAAGACCGGTGAGCTCAAGCGCGCTGTCACTTTAAAAGGCTTAACCGCAACTGCAGGCGCAAAAGCGGCCATCGAAGCTGCTGGCGGTAAGTTGGTTGATCAGGCTTAATTGATACAGTAATGGCACTCGGCTCTTCCAACACTCAAGGCGCTGCGCAAGCAGGGGGCAAGTTCGGCGATTTACGTCGTCGCTTGGTTTTCCTGCTGCTCGCTTTGGTTGTCTTTAGAATCGGTGCGCACATTCCAGTCCCTGGCATCGACCCAAATCAGTTGGCTGAATTATTTTCAGGTCAAAAAGACGGTATTTTGGGCATGTTTAACCTGTTCTCAGGTGGCGCTTTATCACGCTTTACCGTATTTGCACTCGGCATCATGCCTTACATTTCTGCATCGATCATCATGCAGTTAACAACGATTATTGTTCCATCGCTCGAGGCGATGAAAAAAGAGGGCCCTGCTGGCCAACGCAAGATTACGCAGTACACCCGCTATGCAACCGTTGTATTGGCGACCTTCCAAGCTTTGGGTATTTCCGTGGCGCTGGAAGCACAGCCTGGTCTTGTAATTGACCCTGGTATGGCATTTCAGGTTTACACCGTAATTACCTTGGTTACCGGAACGATGTTTCTGATGTGGCTTGGTGAGCAAATTACCGAACGCGGTTTAGGTAACGGCATCTCCATCATTATTTTTGCCGGAATTGTCTCTGGCTTGCCTAGCGCAGTTGGCGGCTTGGGTGAGTTGGTACGTACTGGCTCTATGAGTATCTTGGCCGGTATTTTCATTGTGCTCATCGTGATTGCAGTGACGTATTTCGTTGTGTTTGTTGAGCGCGGCCAGCGACGCATCCTCGTTAATTACGCTAAGCGCCAGGTTGGTAATAAAGTGTATGGTGGCCAATCTTCCCATTTGCCACTCAAGCTCAATATGGCTGGAGTTATCCCCCCCATTTTTGCTTCGTCGATTATTTTGTTCCCTGCAACCATTGCGGGTTGGTTTACCTCGGGCGAGCCGACCAATATGTTCAGTAGCATCATTAAAGATTTAGCGGCAACATTGGCCCCAGGTCAGCCGGTTTATGTGATCCTTTACGCTGCAGCCATTATTTTCTTCTGTTTCTTTTACACCGCTTTGGTATTCAACAGCCGTGACACTGCAGACAATTTAAAGAAGAGTGGTGCCTTTGTTCCAGGTATTCGCCCAGGCGACCAAACAGCCCGTTACATCGACAAGATTTTGGTACGTTTAACTTTGGGTGGCGCAATCTATATGGTGCTTGTCTGTTTACTGCCGGAGTTCTTGGTCTTGAAATACAACGTACCGTTCTATTTTGGCGGTACCTCGCTCTTAATTATTGTCGTTGTGGCAATGGACTTTATGTCGCAAGTACAGTCGTTTGTAATGCAGCAGCAGTACGGCTCTTTAATGAAGAAGGCCAACTTTAAGATGGGTATTACACAGTAACTATGTCAAAAGATGATGTTATTCAAATGGCTGGTGAAGTAGTTGAGAATTTGCCGAACGCGATGTTTCGCGTAAAGCTGGAAAACGGACACGTAGTATTGGGGCACATTTCTGGAAAGATGCGGATGCATTACATTCGAATTCTTCCAGGGGACAAGGTGACGGTGGAGATGACTCCATACGACCTGACGCGCGCGCGCATTATTTTCCGCGCGAAGTAGTAATTAGCAGTACATATTTTTTAATAGGTGAGTTATGAAAGTATTGGCATCCGTAAAGTGCATTTGCAGAAATTGCAAGATCATTAAGCGCAAACGCGTTGTGCGTGTGATTTGCTCGTCAGATCCACGTCATAAGCAGCGTCAAGGCTAATTCGGTTAATTAAGAGGAATTCTCATGGCACGTATCGCTGGGGTAAACATCCCAAATCATCAACATACCGTTATCGGTTTAACGGCTATTTTTGGCATTGGCACGACACAAGCACGCAAAATTTGTGCATCGACTGGCGTTCCTATTGACAAGAAAGTCAAAGACTTAACCGATAGCGATTTAGAAAAGTTGCGCGACGAAGTTGGCAAGCTGACTACAGAAGGTGACCTGCGTCGTGAAGTCACGATGAGCATCAAGCGCTTGATGGACTTGGGTTGCTATCGTGGCGTTCGCCATCGTAAGGGCCTGCCAGTTCGCGGCCAACGTACCAAGACCAACGCGCGTACCCGTAAGGGCCCACGGAAGTCTGGCATCGCACTTAAGAAATAATCGAGAGAGTTTAACGACATGGCAAAACAGCAAAGTACTTCAAACGCAGCCGCACAGCGCGCTCGTAAGAAAGTGAAAAAGAACGTAGCAGACGGCATTGCGCACGTCCACGCTTCGTTTAATAACACCATCATCACCATTACAGATCGCCAAGGCAATGCGTTGTCATGGGCTACTTCCGGTGGTCAAGGCTTTAAAGGCTCCCGTAAGTCAACTCCATTTGCTGCACAGGTAGCGGCTGAGGTTGCAGGTAAAGCTGCAATCGAATGTGGCATTAAGAATTTAGAAGTTCAAATCAAAGGACCTGGCCCAGGTCGTGAATCTGCTGTTCGTGCCTTGAATTCCTTGGGAATCAAGATTACCGAGATTCAGGACGTAACGCCTGTGCCACACAATGGTTGCCGCCCTCCAAAGCGTCGCCGTATTTAATTTTTTGCAGTTCGCAGTATCCGTTTAGTTTTTTTTATTAAAGCCCACTGTTCATCTGATGTAAAGGGTGAACTCACCGCTGGTCGAAAGACTGCGGCAAAGAAAGGAAAGCACCGTGGCACGTTACTTAGGCCCTAAGGCCAAATTATCCCGTCGGGAAGGTACCGACTTATTTCTGAAGAGCGCACGCCGTGCTCTGTCGGATAAATGCAAACTGGACACCAAACCAGGTCAACATGGACGCACATCAGGCTCCAGGACATCGGATTACGGCAATCAGTTGCGCGAGAAACAAAAAGTAAAACGCATGTACGGAATCTTGGAGCGTCAGTTCCGCCGTTATTTTGCAGAAGCAGAGCGTCGCAAGGGCAATACGGGCGCAACCTTATTGCAGCTCTTAGAGTCCCGTCTGGATAACGTGGTATATCGCATGGGCTTTGGCTCTACACGTGCAGAAGCCCGTCAGTTGGTGTCCCATTGCGCCGTCATGCTGAATGGCAGTGCAGTGAACATTCCATCGATTCAGGTCAAGCCAGGCGACATCATTGCAATTCGTGAAAAAGCAAAGAAGCAAACTCGCATTCAAGAATCACTCAATTTAGTGCAGCAAACAAGCGCAGTGAATTGGGTTAGCGTGGATGCGGCAAAGCTAGAAGGAACATTTAAACAAGTGCCAGACCGCGATGAAATTAGCGGTGAAATTAATGAAAGTTTGATCGTCGAATTGTATTCGCGCTAATTAGGCACTCTAAGGAAGAAAATATGCAAACAAATTTGCTCAAGCCAAAAATTATTTCTGTTGAAGCAATTACAGCAAATCAAGCAAAAGTCGTAATGGAGCCGTTCGAGCGTGGCTATGGCCACACTTTAGGTAATGCCTTACGCCGTGTATTGCTGTCATCCATGGTGGGTTTTGCTCCTACTGAAGTTGCTATTGCTGGCGTTGTTCATGAGTATTCAACTCTGGATGGCGTACAAGAAGACGTTGTTAATTTATTACTGAATTTGAAGGGCGTCGTATTTAAGCTCCAGTCACGCGATGAGGTGACAATCAATTTGCGCAAAGAAGGTCCTGGCGTAGTTACTGCTAAGGACATTGATTTGCCGCACGACGTTGAGATCATTAACCCGGATCACGTGATTGCGCATTTGTCCGCAGGCGGCAAGCTGGATATGCAGATCAAGGTTGAAAAAGGCCGTGGCTATGTTCCAGGCAACATGCGCCAGTACCACGATGAAGCGACCAAGTTAATTGGACGCATTGTGCTTGATGCATCGTTTAGCCCAGTTTCACGCGTAAGCTATGCAGTAGAGTCCGCTCGCGTTGAGCAACGTACCGACTTAGATCGTTTGGTCATGACCATTGAAACCAACGGCGTGTTATCGCCAGAAGAATCGATTCGTCAAGCCGCTAGTATCTTGGTTGATCAGCTGGTTGTCTTTGCTGCGCTCGAAAGCAGTGAAGTGATGGGTGATTTGGCTCCAAGCCGCTCATCGACCGTTGATCCAATGTTGATGCGTCCAGTCGATGATCTCGAGTTGACAGTGCGCTCTGCCAATTGCTTGAAGGCTGAGAATATTTATTACATTGGTGATTTGATCCAACGTACCGAAAATGAATTGTTAAAGACGCCTAACTTGGGTCGCAAGTCCTTGAATGAAATTAAGGATGTATTGGCAGCCCGTGGCTTGAGTCTTGGCATGAAACTTGAGAGCTGGCCACCCGCTAGCCTCGAGAAATAATTAGAAAGGAAGCACCATGCGTCACGGAAACGGCTTACGCAAACTCAACAGAACTTCATCGCATCGTTTGGCGATGTTGCGCAATATGTCCAATTCGCTTTTAGAGCATGAAGTGATTAAAACCACTTTGCCAAAAGCAAAAGAATTGCGCATGGTTGTTGAGCCCTTAATTACCTTGGGCAAAAAAGACAATTTGGCAAATCGCCGCTTGGCTTTTAACCGCACACGCGATCGCGATATCGTTGCCAAGCTCTTTACCGAGCTCGGCCCACGTTACGCAACACGTCCAGGTGGTTACTTGCGCATTTTGAAGTTTGGCTTTCGTCATGGCGATAATGCGCCAATGGCTTTGGTTGAGCTGATGGATCGCCCAGAAGTCGAAGAGACTGCAGTCGAAGCGGACGCAGCCTAAGTCTTTGGGGTATAGTCAAAAGCCAGGCTTCGGTCTGGCTTTTTGCTTTCTTAATTCACCCAGTTTATGAATCACGCTGTGAACAATGGATCTACCCAATGACTGAATTGCTCTTGGTGATGACAAGCCTTCCAGACATAGAGGTTGCTAAAGCGTTGGCAAGGCGATTGATCGATGCCAATTTGGCAGCCTGCGTTCAACTACAGCCCGGCGTGCAATCGATTTACCAATGGGAAGGGCGTATCTGCGAGGAGCAAGAGGTGTTGTTGGTGGCAAAAACCACCGCTGGCCGGTGGACTGCAATTTCAGACTACATCAAGCAAAATCACCCTTACGATGTTCCTGAAATTATTGCTCAGCCAATTACCCATAGCGATCCAGACTATGCTCAGTGGGTTATTGCAGAGACAAGGGTTGCGCCTAATTAGATGATGCTATTTCAAGCCCATTCCCGAATCAATGCATGGTTATTGTCTGCCATTGCGATAGCTGCTAGCTTTCTATTGATGCTGCCGGCCAGCGCCCAAAAAGCATTTTTACATCCCGATAAAGCCTTTCCAGTCACCGTCAGCTGGCTTGAAAACAAGACGCAAGTGCAAGTCAATTTTTTGACTGCAAAGGGATACTACCTCTACCAAGAAGCCTTTCAGTTTCGCTTGATGCAAGGCGATGGTGCTAGTCAAGTCTTGACGGCAGTATTGCCCAAAGCCGAAGTGAAGTTTGACGAGACCTTTCAGAAAGACATGCCGATTTATCGGTACCCAATCGAGGTTGTGTTGACTCTGCCGGGCGGGGCTGCATTGGCAGAAAAAGGCCAGGGGATTCAGATTGAGGTTGATTTGCAAGGCTGTGCCGATGGCGGTATTTGCTACCCACCCACTACCTTGAAATTCAATATCGCTGCGCCGGGAGTACAGGTCATGCCCCTACCGGATGAAGTAATCCAGAGTGCTAGCGCCACTAGCAATCAACAGCAAAGTGTCACGGATCGTTTTATGGGCTTGTGGCAGCAGCGCGATGATGTGAATGCGATCAGCCAATTTTTAAAAGAAACGCCCACCGCTTATTTATTCATTGCTTTCTTTGTGCTTGGGCTGGCATTAGCATTTACGCCCTGCGTATTGCCCATGCTACCCATTTTGTCGAGCATTGTTTTTGGTACGCAAGGCAGTAAACCCATTAAAAAGTCGCGCGCAGCGGTGCTTGCAGCAGCCTATATTTTAGGGATGGCGCTCATGTATGCGCTGGCTGGAGTATTGATGGCCGCATTAGGTAGTGGTGCGCAGCAAGCACTGCAAAACCCGATTGTATTAAGTGCTTTTGCATTACTGCTGCTTGCGCTTGCAGGCAGCCTGTTTGGTTTTTACAACTTACAGTTTCCGCAATCATGGCAAGTGTATATAGACCGAATTGCTGGTCGTCAAAAGGGCGGAAGTATCACGGGTGCTTTTATTTTGGGCGGTATATCCACCTTGGTGGCTAGTCCATGTATCACTGCGCCGCTAGCTGGTGTGCTGGGTTTTATAGCGCATACCGGATCCATGAGTTTAGGCGGTGGATTGTTATTTGTAATGGCGCTGGGCATGGGGCTACCACTCTTTTTCATCGCAGTAGAAGCGCGCATGCTGATACCAACTACAGGCAAATGGATGATTGGCCTGCAGCGCGTATTGGGCATCATGCTCATCATGCTGGCCGCATGGATTGTGTCACCGATTCTGCTGAGCAATACCAATTCATCAAGTAGTAATAGTGGTGGATTAGCGCGCTCAGAAAAGCAACTTGGCGACTTGAAGTTTAAGGTGATTGGTACGATTGAGGCATTGCAACCCTTCTTCGAAGAGGCTAAGCGCACAGGCAAGCCATTGCTGCTCGACTTTTATGCCGACTGGTGCATTAGCTGCAAAGAAATGGAAATCAAGACTTTTGCCAATCCAGCCGTAGCAAAAAAAATGCAGGAATACATTTTGGTGCAGGCCGATGTCACCAGCAACACCGCAGCTCACCAGGCCTTGTTAAAGCGCTATGGTTTATTTGGTCCGCCTGGCATTCTGTTGTTTAATCCCGCGGGCGAGGAGCAGACCAATCAGCGCGTAGTGGGATTCATGCCGCCGGATCGCTTCTTGCTGCGTTTGAACGCAGCAGCACCTTAAGCAAACAAGACAGATTTACGACTTTGCTTTTAAAAGGCGCGCAGCCTCGAGTGCAAAGTACGTTAATACCCCATCAGCACCGGCGCGCTTAAATGCCATCAGCGATTCCATCATCACGGCATCGTGATCAAGCCAGCCGTTCTGCGCTGCCGCCTTTAGCATGGCATATTCCCCGCTCACTTGATAAGCAAAGGTGGGGTAAGCAAATGTATCTTTGGCTCTGCGAACAATATCCAGGTAGGGCATGCCGGGCTTGACCATCACCATATCAGCGCCTTCACTGATGTCGAGTGCCAGTTCACGCAAAGCTTCATCGCTATTGGCGACATCCATTTGATAGGTTTTTTTATCGGCTTTGCCGAGGTTTTGGGCTGAACCGACTGCATCCCGAAATGGACCATAAAATGCCGATGCATATTTAGCCGAGTAGGCCATGATGCGGGTGTGAATCAAGTGCTGCTTTTCAAGTGCAGCACGAATGGCGCCAATTCGGCCATCCATCATGTCTGAGGGCGCCACAATATCAACGCCAGCAGCAGCATGCATCACAGCCTGCTTAACGAGGATGGCGGTAGTTTCATCATTCAGAATCCGGCCAGCATCATCCAAGACACCATCTTGACCGTGGCTGGTATAAGGATCAAGTGCGACATCGGTCATGATTCCCAGATTAGGGAAGTGTTTCTTTAGCTCGCGCACCGCAGTCGGAACCAGTCCACTGGGGTTAAACGCTTCTTGCCCATCCGGCGTTTTAAGTTGGCTACTGATGACGGGAAACAGAGCAAGTACTGGGATGCCCAAAGTGACGCATTCCTGGGCTACGGGAAGGAGTAAATCAAGCGACATACGGCTCACGCCGGGCATCGACTTCACCGCTTCCGTTTGGTTTTTGCCTTCCAGCAAAAATACCGGGTAGATCAAGTCACTGCACGATAAGGTGTTTTCTTGAATCAGGCGGCGCGACCAATCATCGCGACGCATTCGGCGGGGTCTATGGGCGGGAAACTGGAATAGTGAGCTCATGGGGTATGTCGGTCGTTAAAGGTGCGGTAATGGATTCAGGTTCAGGAAATAGCCAACTTAGAATCAGTTTATCGGCTTCTTCTAGCCCTATCCGCTTTGTACTCGAAAATAGCTGCGCTGTTAATCGGGAAGATGCCTTAGCGCCGTCGCCCAAGTCCGGATCGTACTGCTGTAATTGCTTGGTCACCGCCTCAAGGGCATGACGGCACTCACTTTTGTTCAATTTGTCGCACTTACTCAGCAAGATATGAATCGGCTTGCCGGTGGGCACAAACCACTGAATCATTTGCTCATCCAGGTCGGTAATACCCCGCCTAGCGTCGACAATCTGGATCAGGCCAACCAAGGGGTTACGCTGCTGCAAATAGTCGCTTAGAAGGCCATTCCAGTGGTATTTGGTTTCGCGGTTGACGGCGGCATAGCCGTATCCCGGTAAGTCCACCAAATAGGCCAATAAGTCCTCTTTAGCGAAAACCCCAAAATAATTGATGTGCTGGGTCCGCCCTGGGGTTTTACTGGCAAAAGCCAGCCTTTTTTGATTGCACAGGACATTAATGGCGGTGGATTTGCCCGCATTTGACCGCCCAGCAAAGGCGACCTCACGCAGCCCGAGCTCAGGTAGGCAGTGGATGTCGTTTACGGTGGTGGCGAAACGCGCTTGAAAGAGTTTAGACATGTGTGCAAGCTATTGTAAAATCACGGAAAATAGTGGAAGAAATGGTGGGCGTCGGTAAATTGGCGTTATCCATGCACTCTTAGGAATTTTTGTTAAGGTAAACATAATGCGTCAATCTGTTCAAATCTCCAAATTAAACGGCTTTCGGTCTGGTTTCATGGCTTTTTTGGCAGCTGCCAGCCTTGGTTTTAGCGCCCACAGTGTTGCTGCGGATCCTGCTGCTAAGCCAGCCAAACCCGATGCAGCGATTGGAGAGAAGTTGTATACCAATGGTGACCCACAGCGGGGTGTAATCGGCTGCGCAAGCTGCCACGGTGCAGAAGGCAAGAGTGCTGCAGGTGCATGGCCTAAGCTGGCTGCGCAGCACAGCGCTTACACCATCAAGCAGCTTAAAAACTACAAAGATGGCACACGCGCAAATGCGATTATGGCTGGCATGTCAGCCGCTTTAACTGAACAAGACATAGCCAATATCGCCGCATACTTGAGTAAGCAAACGGTATCGCTGGGTGTCGCTCAGAATAAAGAAACCATTGGTTTAGGTAAGCAAATTTATGCGGGCGGTATTGCAGAAAAAGGCATTCCTGCTTGCGCTGCATGCCATAGTCCGAACGGTGCTGGTATCCCATCACAATACCCACTTCTCAGTGGACAGTGGGCAGAGTATTCAGTGGCACAACTCGGTTACTTCCGTGATGGCACGCGGAAAAATAATGCACAGATGACTGCAATTGCAGGCAAGATGTCGGATGTTGAAATCAAAGCAGTTTCAGATTACATGGCTGGTTTACGCTAAATCTGATTGCTGCATTAAAAAAACCCCGCATGCTGTGCGGGGTTTTTTGTTTTAAGGCAGAGTGCGTTCACCCGCGAATAGATCGCTAACATTTTCACGATCACGAATCACATAAGCTTTATCGCCGTCCACCATGATCTCAGCGGGGCGGGGCCGCGTGTTGTAGTTTGATGACATCACAAAGCCGTATGCACCAGCAGACAGGATCGCCAAATAATCTCCTTCTGCAATCGCAAGCGTGCGATCACGGCCAAGCCAATCACCCGACTCGCAAACCGGACCTACTACATCATAGGTCTGATGCGGAAGTTTTTTTGCTTGAATCGGCACAATTGCGTGATATGCCTCATAGAGTGCCGGGCGCATTAACTCGGTCATCGCCGCATCCACAATACAAAAATTCTTTTCAGCGCCGGGTTTTAGATACTCCACACGCGTGAGTAAAACACCGGCATTGCCAACCAAGGATCTACCCGGCTCAAGGACTACATCCAGGTGCGCAAAGCCGCGCTTGGCAACGTGATTGAGCAGGGCGTTCGTAAATTCAGTAATGTCAGGCGGCGTTTCGGCTCCGTAAGAGATACCAAGGCCGCCCCCTAAATCGAGGTGGTGAATCACAATTCCCTCTTTTTTGAGGTGGACCACCAAGTCCAATACTTTATCAACGGCATCTAAGTAGGGCGCGATGGTAGTAATTTGCGAGCCAATATGGCAATCAATGCCAACGACATCGATGTGCGATAAGAGCGCTGCCTCGCGATAGGTTTTCAGAACCTCATGGTAAGCAATGCCAAACTTATTGTCTTTGAGTCCAGTAGAAATATAAGGATGTGTTTGTGCATCGACATCGGGATTAACGCGCAAGGAAATCGGTGCGCGGCAACCCTGTTGTGAGGCGATGCGATTGATTTGATGCAGCTCCGGAATCGACTCCACATTGATGCATTTCACACCGGCTTTCAGGGCCGCTGCAATTTCAGTGGCAGATTTGCCTACTCCAGCAAAGACGAGACTCGACGGCTCAGCACCAATTGCTAGGGCGCGGGCCAGCTCGCCGCCGCTGACCAAATCAAAACCAGCCCCCAGCCTCCTAAGGCAATCCAAGACAGCTAAATTGCTATTGGCTTTCATCGCAAAGTGGATACGGGCACGCCGCTTCCCAGCTGCGTCTACACAGGCACGATCATAGGCTTGATAGGCCTCGGTAATTGCACGCTTGCTGTAAATGTAGAGGGGTGTTCCGTATTGCTGTGCGAGGCTCGCCAGGGAGACGTCCTCGGCATACCACTGGCCGCCACGCTCTGAAAAGCCGGATAAATTAGGCAGGGGGGTAGATTGGGAATCGATGGTCATTACTTTGATGGGCTGGGATTAGCTGGACTAGTAGGTGGGTATAAAACACCTTTGGGCTCAGCTTGAGTTGGGGGGGTCGGGGCGGGGGGTACCGTAGGTAAATACAGTGGGCCTCTAACCCCGCATCCCGTGAGGGATATTAGAAGTCCAATGCCCAGCGCTCTGATTAGAATGGCTATCATGGTTATCTTTATTACGAATGATTGAATATAGCATGCAGCAGCCTGATACCAAGCCTAGTAATTCAGCGGCGGAAGCAATTGATGACTCGCAATTTCATCAGTTGGGCGCGCACCTACTGCAGTCCATCGAGCTGGCATTAGAAGCCGCTGATGACCGCCTCGACCTTGATCTCGATGTGTCGCGCCAGGGGGGTAACGTCATTACCATTCAGTTTCGTGATCGCAGTGTCATTGTGGTCAATACCCAGCCTCCCCTTCATGAAATCTGGGTAGCTGCAAAGTGTGGCGGCTTTCATTACCGCTGGGCAGGTAGCATGGCCAAGCCGCTATGGCTCGACACGAAAACAGGCCGTGAGTTACTCAGTGATTTATCGGAGTTTGCTAGTGCGCAAGCAGGCCAGCCACTAACGATCGCACTGAAATAAGCATAACTTCGCTTTGTTATGCTGCGCCAGTAGCAACCAGCGTTTCAATTACAGTAGCATCCGGCACTTGCTGGATGCGCGCAGCGCCAATCGATCCCAATGTGATGTAGCGAATTTGCCCTGCCTCTGTCTTTTTATCGACCTGCATTAATTCCATAAAGCGCTGACTACCTAGCTTTGGGGGCGCGATGGGTAAATGCATGGATGCAATGATTCGCTTGAGGCGCTGTGCATCGGCTTGGCCAATTTGACCTAAGCGCGCACTCAGATCAGCTGCCATCACCATGCCGCAGCCTACCGCCTCACCATGCAACCACTCGCCATACCCAAGTCCCGATTCAATCGCATGACCAAAGGTATGACCGAAATTTAACGTGGCCCTAATTCCGCCTTCGCGCTCATCAGCAGAAACAACTGCAGACTTAATTTCGCATGAGCGCAACACCGCGTGGGCCATCGCATTGGTATCGCATGCAAGCAGTGCACCGGTATTGGCTTCAATCCAATCTAAAAAATCAGCATCGGCAATCGCACCATGTTTAATCACCTCAGCCAGACCGGCAGAGAGCTCGCGGGGCGGCAAAGTGCGGAGTGTATTTAAATCGGCAATCACGGCTACTGGCTGGTGAAAGGCGCCAATCATATTTTTCCCCAAAGGATGATTGATGCCAGTTTTACCGCCAACCGACGAGTCTACTTGAGCCAATAAGGTGGTAGGCACTTGAATAAAGCGAATGCCACGCATGAAGCTAGCAGCGCCAAAGCCGGCCATATCGCCCACCACGCCGCCGCCGAGCGCCACGATCATGCTTTGGCGATCAGCGCCATGCGCCAGCAGTTCATCAAAAATGAGCTGCAAGTGCTGCCAGTCTTTAAATGACTCGCCATCTGGCAATTCCAGTAAGCGAACGGTTTTACCCAGTTGGCTTAATGTGTTTGTTAGCGTCTTTGCATACAGCGGCGCAACGGTTGTATTGCTCACAATAAAAACCGTAGTACTGGATTTGAGGTGGGGCTCAAATAAGGCCGGTTGCTCAAGCAAATTAGTACCAATGTAGATGGGATAACTACGGCTAGCTAAATCGACGTGTAATGTTTTCATGTGGAGAGTTCAAGTTGCATCAGTAATGTATGGACCAGCTGATTGACGCTGGGTTTGCCAGTTTCAATCACATGGTCTGCGATTTCGCGGTAGAGGGGATCGCGTACCCGGTATAAATTCTCCAGGGTTTGACGTGCATCCCCGGTTTGCAAAAGAGGACGACCTTCGCCGCCTTTAGTGCGGTGCCAAAGCTCGGTTGGCCCTGCGTGTAAATAAATCACAGTACCTCTGCTACTGAGTAAGGCCCGATTTTCTGGAAGAATGACGGCGCCACCACCGGTAGCCAGAACAATCGACTCTTCCTGTACTACCTCCTTAATGGCTTGCGCCTCGCGCTTACGAAAGCCAGCCTCACCCTCCATTTCAAAAATGACGGGGATTTTCACGCCACAGCGCTCTTCTATGAATGCATCGGCATCAATAAATCGTCGGTCTAATTTACGGGCTAATAATTTACCCACCGTGGATTTTCCGGCGCCCATCAGGCCAACAAGATAAATGTTTTTTGTTAAGGAATTCACCCACTGATTTTATTAGGGTTTGCCGAGTATGGTGGGGGTTATGAAGACCAATAGCTCGGTTTTATCGCGTAAGGTTGATTTATGTTGAAAAAAGTGCCCAATTAGGGGGATGTCCCCTAATAAAGGGACTTTGACTACATCCTCGCGCTCGGTGGTTTGGTAGACGCCACCAATAATCACGGTTCCGCCATTTTCAACCGTGACTTCCGAACTCAGATTTTTTGTGTCAATGGCATACCCTTGTTCGGTTTTCATGCCGACCGTATCTTTGTTGATGGAAACGAGCATGGAAATCTTTTCGTCTGGATGAATTTTAGGAACGACTTCAAGGCGTAAATTGGCCTTGCGGAACTGCAATTTACTACCCGTTTGACTCGATGTTTGATAGGGAAGTTCGGTGCCTTGTTCAATCGTGGCCTTTACCTGATCCGCGGTCATGATGCGGGGATTGGATAAAATCTTTCCCTGCCCATCGCTTTCCAATGCGGATAACTCCATCTGCAGTAGTCGCGTTGCTCCTTTGGATAATAGGGTTGCTGCCACAGTACTCGGATCAAAACCAGTCAGCCCCGATGCCCCCAAGTCCAAATTGCTGATGAGATTGTTATCGGCATTGCCACGAATGCCCTTGGCCTGCAATCCCAGCTTGGCGCCTAAGTTCCGTGCAAAACGGTGATCAGCCTCAACAATGCGTGCCTCAATCAAAATTTGCTTTGGACTGTTGAGGTGGTCACCCCCAAAAGGCAATGCAGCATCGTCTCTGCGGTGCTTTTGAAAACTCAGAATTTCGGCATGGGGAGCAATCCAATAAATATCGCCTTGCCGAATGATGCCCAAACCCCTGCTGGCCAAAATGGAGTGCAGGGCGGTATGCCAGGCTGTATTTTTAAGGTCTAAGGAAATACGCCCTTGAATTGCCTCACTTAACAAAAAGTTGGTGTTACCAAGGCGCGCTAATTCGTGCAGAAGCGCGCTGACCTCAATGTTGGCAAAGTGCAGACTGATGGCATTTTGCTGGACTGAAGGCGTTGCGGCGGTTGCTGGGTCGCTGGAAACTGCATGCACGCCATTAGAGGGACTGATCGCAATGATCAGGAATAAAAGGAGGCAATATACCAATCCCATGCATTACTCCTTACTGACGGAAATCGCCACAGACTTGCCGTCATTGGATGTGAGCATGGCGAGCTCGCGCGTAACCGAGGAAAGGCGCCACCCCTCTACTGCGGCGCTGTTTAGGGCAATGTGTTGCATGCCTTCCCCGGTATGAAAAAGACCGCTAATGCCTGAACTGGAATTACTCATGCCCAAGTAGCGCCAGCGCTTAAGGGACTGCTCGGCAGGGCTAATTTTTGGCGCTTGTGAACTGTGGGCGTTGCGCGCACGAGTTGCATTGGCATTTTGCAATACCATGCTTTCCAGTGATTCCAGTTCGGATAACAGCAACTCATGGTTATCTTCAATCTGGTCCTTCAGACTTAAAACAAGCGCCTTGACCTGATCGACACTCTGTCCCGCCTCATCTGCTGTAGACGGTTGCAGGCTTTGGGATGTGCGCAACTCAAATAACCAGTAACTATTGAGTAGTGTGGCTGTCGCCATGCAGACGACCATTGCAAGCCAAATGGGCCATGCTTGCAAAAGGGTGCTGAACTGGAGATTTTTTATCCCGTGACTAGGCATGCCCTGGATGGGGTCATCCTTGCGGTTTTTATGTGACGGAAACTGCTCAGAAAGGCGATGGGCATCCGCTTCATAGGAATGGCGATTCATGGTCGGGCTCTCGGGTAGGGAAGATCTGCTGCGCTTGGGATGACCGATGGCGGGGTCATCTCCCAATTCACTCAAAATGGCATCAAAAGACTCAGGGGAAATGGATCGCTTCGGCACGCCATGATTTTT
>CAZUMD010000003.1:0-33301 GCA_964621735.1 uncultured Polynucleobacter sp. | reverse complement strand
CTCATAAAAAAAGCCTCAAGGCATTGCTGCTTTGAGGCTTTTTTAACTAACAACAAACTTGATTAGACTTCAGAACTCCACATCAATCCATCAACCCAGCTTAATATCCCGCAGCAAATGGCAAAGCCAAACTGCCATTGGAGGCTTGGACGTTTTCATCCAGCACTTTGGTTAATGCAAAAACCGTACTGAGGCATGGTGTTGGGATCTTGGTGATCTGGCCAAGTTCGATAACCGATCCGAGTAAGGCGTCAATTTCGAGTGAGCGGCCTGCTTCTAAATCCTGCAACATCGATGTTTTATGCTTACCGACTTTTTCAGCACCACCAATGCGGCGCTCAATATCAACCCGGAACGTAACGCCCAGTTTCTCGCCAATGGTTTGTGCCTCGGCCATCATGTTGCGCGCGAGATCTTTGGTGAGCGGATGCTGACAGATTCCTTCAAGGTGACCATGGGTTAAAGCGCTAATGGGATTGAAGGTCATATTGCCCCACAGTTTGAGCCAAATCTCGGCACGGATGTCTTCCAGAATCGGCGACTTAAAACCAGCAGCGCCCATCAACTCGGAAACCATCTTTGCGCGATCAGATACGGAACCATCAAGCTCACCAATTGGGAAGCGCGTTCCTTCCACATGGCGAATCACGCCAGGGGCTTGGGTAAATGTAGCGGGATACACTACACAACCCAAAATATTGTTGGGGTTAATGGTGCGCATGATGAGGCCGCCTGCATCCACCGTCTCAACCGAGTGGTCTTGATACTCGCCAGGCAGCTTTTGAAAGTACCACCACGGAATGCCGTTTTGCATGGGAATCAAGATCGTATCGGGGCCCATGATCGCCGCCATATCGTGCACGACAGGCTCCACTTGGTGGGCCTTGACCGCCAAAATAATGATGTCAGGCTTACCGGCATCGGTAATCTTTTCAACTGCTGTAACCGTAGCATGCAGGGGCTCTGGCTCTTCATTGGTAATGAGTGCCAGTCCTCTTTCCTGAATTGCTTTTAATGTGGCCCCTCGGGCGACCACAGTTACATCATTGCCAGCTCTCGCTAACATGACAGCTAGGTAGCCACCAATGGCTCCGCCCCCGCCGATCACACAGATTTTCATAACAACTCCATAAGAACAATAAATTTTTCATTGCATCCATCGTAGGCAACTTTTGCTGCGAGATCTCGCGCAGCGGATCAATCACAACAAAATACAAATTATTCAACCTGCACTTAACGCAGTGCAGAACGGGGGACTAGACCACCCAGCAGCATCCCAGCGACGCTGGCTAAGAGTCCCGCCAATTGCGGCGGTAAAGTAGCTTCAGGAGCTAATATCTCAGCCCCAATCCAAACTGTCAAGCCAAAAACAACAGCAAGCAGGCCGCCCAAGGAATTCGCCTTAGACCAGTAAATTCCGAAGGCAAGGGGCACAAATGCAGCAACTAAAGTGACTTTATACGCACTTTCGACCATATGAAAGATGGATAGCTCGGAATTCATGGCAAACAAAGTGACTGCGATGGTAAAAAACAATACGGTAATGCGCATGATTTTCAATAGCTCTTGGTCACTTAAGTGCTTATAAAACCCGCGCACGATGTTTTCCGCAAAGCTGACCGACGGCGCCAATAATGTTGCACTTGCACAACTTTTAATCGCGGAGAGTAAAGCGCCAAAGAACATTATTTGTGCAAATACGGGTGCATGCTCCATGATCAGTTTGGGCAAAATCATTTGCGAATCGGTATTAATGTAGCGATCGACTAAGGCGGGGTCTATTAAGGTTGCCGAGTAGGTCAAGTACATGGGGACAAATGCAAATACAAAATACAAAATGCCGCCCAAAATGGATGCCTGTACAGCGATGCTGACGTTTTTGGAAGAACTAATCCGCTGAAACACATCCTGCTGGGGTATCGATCCCAACATCATGGTGCACAGAGCCGCCGTGAATCCCAAAATGGCTACCAAATTCATATCAGGCCAAAAAGAGAACTTACCCGCCGCGGCAGCATGCTCAATCACCATCGTGAATCCGCCGGTCATAGAGGTCATTTCACCACTGATATAGAGCATCCCAATCACAATCACGATCATCTGTACAAAGTCGGTAATCGCAACCGACCACATGCCGCCAAAGAGGGTGTAAACCAATACGCTGCATGCCCCAATAATCATGCCAAGGTCTTGCGAGATGGCGCCATCCGACACCACATTAAAGACCAGGCCAAGCGCCTTAATTTGCGCAGCAACCCAGCCCAAATAGGAGGCGACGATACATAAAGTGACCAGCACCTCAACTGTACGTCCATACTTTTCACGAAAGAAATCACCGATCGTGAGCATCCGGCGGTTATAGAGGTGCTTGGCAAAAAAGAGACCGACCAAAATCAAGCATAGGGCTGTACCGAATGGATCGGCAACGACGCCGCCCAACCCTTCTTTAATAAATTCAGCTGGAATACCCAAAACCGCCTCCGAACCAAACCAGGTAGCAAAAACCATGGCGGTGACAATCGGCAGGGGGAGACTATGGCCTGCTGCTGCAAAATCGGCCGTATTTTTGACGCGCATAGCAGCCCACAGGCCGATGCCAACCGAGATTACCCAATAGATGACAACAAACCAAATCAGCACGGCAAAGCGCCCTCATTCATAATTTGGACAAATTATATGGCCATGTTACTTATGGCAAATATGTTTTTTGACGACCCCTCAAGCACCCCCTCTGACATAATTCCAGCATGAGCAAGGCGCACCCCCAATCCATGGCCGACATGGCATACCAGCAGTCCATTTTGGGGGCGGTTTCCAGAACCTTTGCCCTCACCATCCCCCTGCTGCCAAAGGCGCTCGAAACCGTCATCGGGAATACCTATCTACTTTGCCGCATCATCGATACGATCGAAGATGCCCCTACGCTGAGCATCGAAGCAAAACGGGATTTATCTTCCCTCTTTCTGGACGCTGTTTTAGGCAAGCAATCGGTTGATGCATTTGTGATCCCTTGCTTACATGCACTGGAAGGGCACTGCAATACGGACGAGCGCGATTTAATTGCCAATACCCCAACGGTACTGCGCATTTTTCATGGCTTTAATGCAAATGAGCAAGCCGCAATTAGCCGCTGCGTTGAAATTATGTCGAACGGCATGCTGCGTTTTCATGACAAACAAACCTTAGCGGGTTTACGCGACCTGCCTGAATTTGAAGAGTACTGTTATGTGGTGGCAGGCGTCGTTGGCGAGATGCTCACCAGCGTCTTTGCTCTGCACTCGCCGGCATTTGCTCGCGCTATTAGTGGCAAAGAATATCTGGCGATTGGCTTTGGTCAAGCCTTGCAGATGACGAATATCTTGAAGGACTCACCTGAAGATAGCGCGCGTGGCGTCTCCTGGAAACCCCAAGGCTACAGCCAACTCGCCTTGCTGGCCATTGCTGACCAGAAGTTAGCAGAAGCAATGGACTACATACGCCTGATTCCGTCAGATGAGGTGGGCATTCGGCGCTTTTGTTTTTTAGCCCTTGGATTAGCTGTGCTCACGCTCAGTAAGATTGCCGATCGAAACCATTTTTCTCGGGGGAATGAAGTCAAGCTGCCTCGCAGAACAGTCTGGCTTTTTTATTACTTCACATTTATTGCTGCGCGTTCCGATTATGTGATGCAGCAATTTTGTACGATTGCAGGAAGACCGATCAAACGCGCGCTTCGTGATTGAGAAGCCACAGCTTAATGTCCCGATAGAGGCCGGGAGCATCCTGCCCCATAAAACCACCTAGATTGGCTTTTGCAACAACCCGGTGACACGGAATTACCAGGGGAAAATAATTGGCGCCACACGCACCACCAACCGCGCGAGCGCCCGAATGCAAACGGGCTGCAATTGCCCCATAGGTGGTCCTTTCGCCTGATTGCAGCTGTGCAACCGCATGCCATACCCGCTGCTGAAACGCAGTGCCTTGGGGCTTTAGGGGCAAATCAAATGCTGCTCTAGGATCTGCAAAATACGCACGGCATTGCTCCTCTACCAAAGCTGCTAAGGCATTGTCTGGCGCTTTGTGCTTTACCGATGCAGGCAGATAGCGGATGCAGGCAAGCATCAAACTGCCATCGACCATTTCCGTAGTGATACCAAGGCATCCAAACGGCGCAGCAATCACACATTCATTGCTCTGGTGATTGGATTGTGGGCGAGTGGAGGCTAGGTTTGTCATTGGGGTCTATGGTATCTGACAGGCAATTCAATTGCAGCCGATAGTACTTAAGGCGAGCAATCACTACAGTAAGGGCGAGCACCTCTGAGCGCTCAATGCATGGTCTCTTACTTCAACATTGTTCAAGGTACTGTATCAATTTGACTACACAACATGATGACTTTACGGTTATTCGGGCATGGCAAGCCGTCGTTACCCAAGCACTGCATGCGCGCGCAAGCGATATTCATGTCGAAGCCCTCGAACACAAAACCGCCATTCGGATCCGTGTTGATGGCGTATTACAAACACTTCAAGTCCCCATGGCAGTCGAGCATGAACGCATCATTGCCCGCATCAAAATACTGGCCAGATTGGATATTGCTGAGCAGCGCATTCCCCAAGACGGAAGACTATCAGTGGGGCTCAATTACACGCACCCCGATATCGATTGCCGTGTATCCATACTGCCCACACTGCATGGGGAAAAAGCCGTAGTACGTTTATTGCCATCCCCCACTACTGCATTGGATTTGGGTTTGCTTGGCTTGCATGCACCGCAATTGGCGCACTTCGCAGATGCCATTGCTCAGCCCGATGGTCTGATCCTTGTAACGGGGCCAACGGGCAGCGGCAAAACCCGCACACTCTACAGCTGCTTAAACCAATTAAATACCAGTGGCCGAAATGTATGCACCATCGAAGACCCGATCGAGATCCGTCTTGCGGGCGTCAATCAGATTGCCTACCATCCAAAAGCGGGCTTGGATTTCAACGGCATTATTCGCGCACTGCTGCGGCAAGATCCCGATGTCATCATGATTGGTGAGATTCGCGATGCGGTGACGGCTGAACTGGCCATGCAGGCTGCGCAAACCGGCCACTTGGTATTGAGCACCTTACACACCCGCGGCGCTTTGGCGAGCATTCAACGACTGCGTAGCTTGGGTATAGCCAGTGATGTGTTGCGGGCTTGCCTGCGCTGCGTTAGCTCACAGCGCTTAGCACGTCAAATCTGCTCCGAATGCCATGCTGAAGAGTCAATGGACGGCTGCCTGCAGTGCGGCGGAACAGGCCTATTTGATCGGATTGGCATCCATGAAGTTTTACCATTTACCAGCGCCATCGCTAATCTATTTGAGAACGCGACAACTGCGGCCGAATTAACTGAACAAGTTCAAAAAAACGGTTTTCAAGATATGCGTTCTGCTGGAATGGTCCATGTTGACAATCACCGCATCACCCTTGCTGAGCTCAATTCACAGCTTGGCTCCTGGCATTAATCATGGCCCTTCGAAAACAAGAGCAATTGTATTTTGCCCAGCGCATGCTGGTCCTGCTGGATGCCGGATTGCCATTATTGGAAAGTATTACGCTCATGCAGCAATCGGCTTCGCCTGCATGGCAAAAAATAACGGCATTCATTGCACATCACTTACAGCAAGGTGAGCGCTTCTCGCAATGCCTATCGATGCAAAACGCCGTTTTTGATCCGGCCTTTATCGGCCTAATCCGCGTCAGTGAAGAATCCGGCGAAATTAGCCTTGCACTGCGCACCATCCAACAGCAATTGCACACCCAAATTGAATTGCATCGCCAGATACAACAGGCCCTAGCTTATCCCTTCATTACTCTAGGCTCGGCATGCTTACTCATGATTGCGATGGTCATCTGGGTCATCCCTGTGTTCGGTGACGTATTTAGTCACTTCAATGCACGCCTACCCTGGTCGACGCAATTGCTTCTCAATGCATCGGAGCAATTCATGCTGTACTTGCCTGTAATGGGTGGCGGGATTGCGCTAACTTTAGTTAGTGGCTCAGCACTATGGCTGCGTCATCCGGGGTTTCAGAAGCGCTGTGATCAGTACCTATTACGGATTCCGGTGACAGGGGATCTGTTTCGCCAGTCGGCTTTAGCCTGTTGGTGTCGTAGCTTAGGTTATTTGATGCAGGCTGGCTTACCTGCATTAGAGGCTATGCGCATTACAGCGCAAACCTCAAATCAGTGGCTTTGCCATGATCTCAGTGCGCACATCTTTAAATCGCTTGCCCAAGGGTGGTCTTTTGGCGAAGCCTTGCAACGCGCCGATCCGCGGCAGCAGTTTTTTGATCACGAGACAGCGCAACTGTTACAAATTGGCAGCGCTAGCGGCTCCTTGGCGGCCATGCTTAGTGGTCGTGCTGACGCCCTCGAAAAGCAACTAACAAGTCGACTCAAGCTATTGAGCCATAGCCTAGAACCTATACTCGTCGTATTCGTAGGACTTTTGATTGGTGGATTGGTGATAATCCTGTACTTACCAATCTTTAACTTAGGGCAAATTGTTTGACTGATCTCACCTTACTTGCCGATGTGATTCGCTATGGCTTAATTCTGCCCTTGGCCTATGTGGCCTACGTGGATTTTCGAACGTTTCGGATTCCGGATGCCATCACCTTTCGGCTGATTGCCGGCGGCTTACTCTTTAATTTCTTTGTGGATGTGCGCTTTTGTAGTCCTCAAGAAGCCATCCTCGGTGCGACGGTTGGGTTTGGATTTTTCTGGGGATTAAATTGGCTGTATCGCGCCCTTAAAGGCCGTGACGGCTTGGGCATGGGGGATGCAAAACTACTGGCGGCACTGGGTGCTTGGCTGGGCTGGCAAGCCTTGCCAGGTATTGTGTTGCTATCCGCGCTGAGTGGCTTGCTGGGTGGTCTGATATGGCTTTACTGGCAGAAACAAGGGCGTGCGCACGCCTTTCCATTCGGACCCTTTTTGGCGTTTGCTGGCATTATTTACCTAATATGGCCTCAACTCCTGCGCATTCCACTCTCACTGCACTAAAAGGGCAAATTCCGCTCATTGGATTAACGGGCGGAATTGGGTCTGGTAAGTCAGCAGTAGCCCAGCGCCTAGCTGAGCTCGGGGCAACGGTGATCGATTCGGACCAAATTGCCCATGACATTACTGCCCCGCACGGCGCTGCCATCGCCTCAATTCGAGCTCGTTTTGGTCCTGAATTATTGGCGGCCGACGGATCCCTGGATCGGCCTAAGATGCGGCACCTTGTGTTTAATGATCCAAGCGCCCTTAAATCGCTGGAAGCTATTACCCACCCTTTAATTCATGCCGAAACCCTGCGGCAAGCTAGCGAAGCGCATGAAAACGGTGCTTTGTACTTGGTTTTTATGGTGCCCCTCTTGGTGGAATCGGGTACTTGGTCCAAGTTAATCGATCACCTGGTTGTGGTTGACTGCCCCGAGGAGCTGCAAATTGCACGGGTTATGCAGCGTAGCAATCTAGACCGCAGTCAAATTAAGCAGATTATGGGCAAACAAGCATCGCGCGAGGATCGGCTGGCGGCGGCAGATACGATTCTCCTCAATGATGGAGGTCTCGATACGCTGATTACCCAAATCGATTCCTTGCACCAGCTGATCATCAAAAATGGGCTCAAGCCCAGTAATTCCGCATAGAATAGATTCCGTGATTGTTTATGAATATCCTTTCAATGAGTTGGTTCGCAACATGCTCCGCTTGGAGTATTTGTTTGGGCGCTATACCCATTTTGCTAAATCGGATGACCCCGAGCTGCACCAGTGCGCCATTGCAACCCTATTTGAGTTAGGTGACATTGGCGCGCGCGGTGATATTAAATCACTGCTCTTAAAAGAATTTGAGCGTCAAAAGCAGGCGCTGCATGGCCTCAAATCATCGGCAAAGGTAGATCAAGCGATATTAAGCCAAGCTCTCACCGAGATTGATAGCGCGTCCACACACCTCAATCAATCGCTAGGCAAACCCAATACGGCGATTACCGAAAATGAATGGTTGAATGGTATTCGTACGCGCCTCTCGATACCAGGCGGCACCAGTCCGATTGATCTACCGAATTTTCATGCATGGAAATGCAGCGCACCCGGTGACCGGCGTGAGCTACTTCAGCACTTCATTGCACCCCTACTGCCTTGGAATGAAGCATCCCAATTATTTTTAAAGTTGCTGCGTCAGTCGGGCGAGTCACGTGATGCAGTAGCGCATCAGGGCGCATTTCAACAAGCGCCATCTGGCAAGGTCTACCAACTCATGCGCATTGCGGTTGAGGATGATTCTGTCTTTTCCGAAATCAGTGCAAACAAATACTTGTTATCTGTTCGTTTCTTAAAAAGCGAGCAGGATAAAAAGCCGCATCCCATTCTGGAAGACATCCCATTCAAACTAACTTTGTGCCAGTTTTAATCTCGGCATAAAACTGCTTTAGCTGCTGAATCATGGGTAATGCTGCCGGCAATAGTGGGTCCACGGTTAGCTGATCACGATTGAGATCTTGCCACGATAGGGCTTGGTTTTCACACCCGGTGGGCTCGCCAGTCCAATCCCGAATCACGCTAACGTGAATGCGCACATACGCATGCGGATAATCATGTTCAATCGTCATTAAGTCGACGCTGTCATGAATGGTGATTCCGAGCTCTTCTTGGAGTTCGCGCTGCAGCGCTTGAAAGAGAGTTTCGCCTGCTTCGACTTTGCCGCCTGGAAATTCCCAATAGCCCGCGTAGGGCTTGCCGACGGGTCGCTGACCCATCAAAAAGCGCTGCTGTGAATCGAGCAAAATACCGGCTGCCACCTCGGTTACTGGGCGCCGAGCATCACTCATGGGTGCTTAGGCGTGTGTGCCGGTCCAGTGTTTTGCAAACTGCCATGCAACCCGGCCCGAACGCGATCCGCGCTCCAACGCCCAAACTAGAGCCTCAGATCGAGCAGCCTCAATTTGGACATCACTCACGCCAAAATGCCGCAGCCAATGCGCGACGATAGCGAGGTATTCATCTTGCTTGGGTGGGTAAAAAGAAAGCCACAAACCAAAGCGCTCTGATAAAGAGATCTTTTCTTCCACCACCTCACCCGGATGAATTTCGCCATCGTCATCGTGGTGATACGTATGGTTGTCTTTCATGTATTCGGGCAATAAATGGCGGCGATTCGATGTGGCATAAATCAAAATATTATCGACTTGAGCAGAGATCGAACCATCTAAGGCTGACTTCATTGCTTTGTAGCCAGACTCGCCTTCCTCAAAAGAAAGATCATCGCAAAAAACAATAAAACGCTCTGGGCGATCGGCCAGTAAATCCGTTATGTCTGCTAAATCTGCTAAGTGCTCTTTCTCAACCTCAACCAAGCGTAGGCCATCTTTTGCAAAGGCATGCAGGCTGGCCTTAATTAATGAAGACTTACCTGTGCCGCGTGCACCGGTGAGCAAAATATTATTGGCTGGTTTCTTTTGTACAAAGTTACGGGTATTTTCTTTAATCGCATCACGTTGACGATCAATGTGTTGCAGGTCTTCATACGAAATATCTGCAACGTGTTTTACGGGCTGTAAAAAGCCAATGCTGCCAAAGATGCTATCGCGGCGGCGCCAGCGAAACGCGGTTGATGACTTCCACGCCGCCTCATCCAAGGGTTTTGGAAGAAAGGTTTCGAGGTGACTCAGTAATCGATCTAGTTTTTCATTCATAGGACTAAGAGCGGTAATCGGCGTTAATCGAAACGTATTCATGCGATAAATCACAAGTCCACATGGTCTGCTCGGCAGCGCCACGGCCTAAATCGATTTTGACAGCAATCTCAGTAGCCTGCATCACGCGTTTTCCATCTGCCTCTTGGTAGCTGGGATTGCGTCCACCGTCTTTTGCAACCCAAACGTCACCTAGCCAGAGCTGTACTCGGTTCACGTCCAGATCGGCAATCCCGGCATACCCAATGGCAGCCAGAATGCGGCCTAAATTGGGATCACTGGCAAAAAAAGCGGTTTTCACCAAAGGCGAGTGGGCCACTGCCTCTGCGACCAAACGGCACTCTTCATTTGTCTTGCCGCCAATCACTTCAATCGAAATAAATTTTGTAGCGCCTTCACCGTCTCGCACGATCATTTGCGCTAGTCGGCGCGCAAATGCAATGAGCGCAGATCGCACAATGGGGTAGCTGGCATCGGCCGTACTATTGATCTTTACTGCGGAAACGCCAGTCGCCATCACAATAAATGAATCATTGGTGCTGGTGTCGCCATCGATCGTAATCGCATTAAAGGAAAGGTCGGCTACTTCTTTGGTTAGGTCTTGCAATACCTCTGGTGCAAAACCAGCATCCGTTGCAATGAAGCCGAGCATCGTAGCCATGTTGGGATGAATCATGCCGGCACCCTTACAAATGCCGGTGAGCGTGATAAGTCCATCTGGCGTAATCACGACTTGCGACAGGGCCTTGGGCTGAATGTCCGTGGTCATAATCGCTTCTGCTGCATCGAACCAGGCATCGTCAGTTAATTTGGCAATGGCGCTTGGCAGCGCAGCAGTCAGCTTTGCAATCGGCAAGGGCTCTAAGATGACGCCGGTGGAGAAAGGCAACACTTGCTCTGGCTGGATATCCAAGGCTGCCGCCACGGCACAGCAGGTCTCCAAAGCATCGCGCATCCCTTGCTCGCCCGTACCCGCGTTGGCATTACCAGTATTCACCACCAGCGCACGGATCCCACTATTCATTTGAGCAACCCAGTCTAAATGGGCTCTGCAGAGCTGCACTGGGGCTGCGCAAAATCGATTTAAGGTAAACACCCCAGCTACCTGCGTACCAGGACTAAGAGTGATGACTAAAACATCTTTGCGATTGGCTTTTTTTATCCCCGCCTCGGCAATACCCAACTGCACTCCAGCAACTGGGCTCAGCGCAGAACGTTCCGGCAAAGGCAAATTGACTGGCATGATTAACTCAAGGCACCGCAGCAGGCTTTGTATTTTTTGCCACTACCGCATGGGCAGGGATCATTGCGACCAACTTTAGGTCCTGAGCGAACGGGGGCGAGGACGCGTTCAGCAGGTTGTTCGCTCTCGGCAGCATCAGCGCTAACATCGGCGTGCTGATATTGCACTTCCTTAATTTGACTCATGTCTTCATTAATGGATTCCGAAGCAGCATCTAACTCATCGGCAGTCCGAATTCGGACTGCCATGATGCTCTTCACCACATCGTTCTTAATCACACTTAAGAGTTCGCCATAGAGCTCAAATGCCTCGCGACGGTATTCTTGTTTTGGATCTTTTTGTGCATAACCCCGCAAATGAATGCCTTGGCGCAAATGATCCAAGGCGGCCAAATGCTCACGCCAGTGGCTATCTAAGCTGTAGAGCATGACTGAACGCTCATAACCTGCAAATGACTCGCGCCCCGACAGCTCTACTTTGCCGTCATACGCTGCTTTCGCGGCGGCCAAGACATGTTCGACTACGTCCTCTGCCTCAATCGAGTCAGCCGACTGAACTAGGCCAGTTAAGTCAACGCCGAGGCCCCATTCATTGGCCAAGCTGTTTTCCAGTCCTGATAAATCCCACTGCTCTTCCATCGACTCCGCCGGAACGTACAACTGGCAAAAGCTGCGCAGCGCATCCTCGCGTAAGTTGGCGATTAAATCACCGATGTCTTTGCTCTCAAGTACTTCATTACGTAAGCGGTAGGTCTCTTTACGCTGGTCGTTAGCAACGTCGTCATACTGCAACAGCTGCTTCCGAATATCAAAGTTGCGGGCTTCCACCTTACGCTGTGCAGACTCGATTGAGCGCGTGACCATCCCAGCTTCAATTGGTTCGCCCTCTGGCATCTTTAAGCGATCCATCACGGCACGCAAGCGATCGCCTGCAAAAATACGCAAGAGCGGATCATCTAAGGACAAGTAAAACCGCGATGATCCTGGATCACCTTGGCGACCAGATCGACCGCGCAATTGGTTATCAATGCGGCGACTCTCGTGGCGCTCGGTGCCAATAATATGCAATCCACCCGCAGCCAATACTTGGTCATGCAGACCCTGCCACTCATCGTGCAAGACTGCAATGCGCGCCTCTTTATCAGCAACCGCTAAATTGCCATCAGCCTCCATGAGCGAAGCTTGCTTCTCGACATTGCCGCCGAGCACAATGTCAGTACCACGACCGGCCATATTGGTCGCAATCGTAATCATTTTTGGGCGGCCTGCCTGCGCAATAATCTCAGCTTCTTTTGCATGCTGCTTGGCATTCAAGACCTGATGCGGCAACTTCTTCTGATCCAACAAGTGCGAAATCAGCTCCGAATTTTCAATCGACGTGGTGCCCACCAATACAGGCTGACCTCGGCCGTAGCATTCTTCAATGTCTTTGACTACCGCAGCGTAGCGCTCTGCGGATGTTTTATAGATCTGATCTTGGCGATCGGTCCGCTGACTCATGCGGTTGGGCGGAATAACGACGGTCTCTAAGTTATAGATTTCCTTGAATTCATAAGCTTCGGTATCGGCAGTACCGGTCATGCCAGCCAACTTACCGTACATACGGAAATAATTCTGGAAGGTGATGGTCGCTAAGGTGCGATTCTCACTCTGAATCGGTACTCCTTCTTTTGCCTCTACTGCTTGGTGCAATCCATCTGACCAACGACGGCCCGTCATTAAGCGGCCTGTGAACTCATCAACAATGATCACTTCTTGGTTTTGAACCACGTATTGTTGATCGCGGTGTTGCAAGCAATGTGCTCGCAAGGCAGCATAGACGTGGTGCATCAAGGTAATGTTCTGGGGTGCGTAAAGCGAGTCACCTGGATTTAAAACGCCAATTTGCGCCAAGATACTCTCGGCTTTTTCATGGCCAGTCTCGGTCAAATAGACCTGCTGGGTTTTTTCATCAACCCAGTAATCCCCTGGCTTTTCAACGCCAGTACCATCGGATTTTTCTTCGCCAATTTGCCGCTCTAAGTGCGAAGGCAATTGGTTCATTTTCAGATAGAGGTCGGTATGATCCTCCGCCTGACCTGAAATAATCAGTGGCGTGCGCGCCTCGTCAATCAAGATTGAATCGACCTCGTCAACAATGGCATAAGCTAAGCCGCGCTGAACCCGCTGCGCAACGTCTTGCACCATGTTGTCGCGCAAATAATCAAAACCAAATTCATTGTTAGTGCCGTACGTAATATCGGCTGCGTAGGCCGCTTGCTTTGCCTCATGATCCATTTGGGATAAATTGATCCCAACCTGAAGGCCCAAGAAGTTATAGAGCTTGGCCATCCACTCGGCATCGCGCTGCGCCAGATAATCGTTGACCGTAACCACGTGAACGCCCTTACCCGCAATCGCATTGAGGTAAACAGCCAAGGTTGCAGTCAGGGTTTTACCCTCACCCGTACCCATTTCAGCAATCTTGCCTTGATGCAGGGCTAAGGCGCCCATAATCTGCGCGTCAAAATGGCGCATTTTCATGACGCGGCGGCTAGATTCGCGGACTACAGCAAACGCTTCTACAGTGAGGTCATCCAAGGATTCCCCAGCAGTAAGGCGTGATTTAAATTCAGCTGTTTTTGCTTGAAGCGCAGCATCATCGAGTGATTGCAAGGTAGACTCAAGTGCATTAACCTTGAGAACGACTTTGCGGTATTGCTTTAAGAGTCGATCATTTCGACTGCCAAATAGAGTTTTTAGAATGCCGATTGCCATGGGAATTTGACCAAAATTAAGCCTTTGAGTTTATCACCCGAATCCCTTTTTCCCCATGAATCCAAAGCCAAAAACCCCTTATTCTGCTAAGCCAAAGATAGCCCGAGAGTGGATAGACTGCTTGCGCGGCCCAGGGGGAATTAATGGCATTTTGGCGCGCACCGAAGATTTAGCCAAACTCAAAGCCTGCCTGCAACACTGCCTTAAAACCCTTGAATTAGGTCACTTTGGCTCTAAAGTAGAGCCAGTTTGGGCTTCTAGTAAGCCGACTGAGCTTTTGCTGATGGTGCCTAATGCCACCATTGCGGCACGCTTACAGCAGTCTTTACCCAGCTTAATCAATGAGTTAGCGAAAAATGGTCAGAATTGCTCGGCCATAAAAGTGAGCCTAAAGCCAGCCCTTCCTCAGTCGGAGTGGGCTGTTCAGCCACGAGCCCCGGCCAGGGAAAAGCCCAAGGGACTTAATCCCGTCGCTCGTTCAGCGTGGCTTGATTTGCTCAGTAAATTGGAGCCGGAATCGGATCTCAGTAAGGCAGTCCAGCACCTTCTGCAGTCAAAAACAGGATCGCCTTAAAAAAAGAGGGGCTGATTTTCTACGGTGTAAGCCGCTGGTGCTTTATTGAGCGGAAATGACTCTATTGAAAATGCACTGGGGTCTTCAAATAATTTACGTAACAAGGCGTTATTCAGCGCATGGCCTGATTTTTTTGCAACATACGATCCCACAATCGGATGCCCTGCTAAATACAAATCACCAATGGCATCAAGGATTTTGTGGCGCACAAATTCATCTTCGTAACGCAATTCTTCATTATTGAGAATGCGGTGCTCATCCAAAACAATCGCATTATCTAAACTACCGCCGCGCGCAAGGCCAATTTCACGTAAAGCCTCAACCTCGTGCGCAAAACCAAATGTACGTGCGCGGCCGATCTCACTGCGGTATGCATGCTCTGCAAAATCGACCACAAAGCGCTGACCGGTTTTATCCACCGCAGGATGTTTGAAGTCAATCGTGAAATCCAACTTAAATCCGAAAAAAGGGTCTAAGCGCGCTAACTTATCGCCATCCCGCACTTCAACGGATTTCTTAATGACCATGAATTGACGGGGAGCATCTTGCTCCGCTATGCCTGCAGACTCCAGCAAAAAAAGAAAGGATGCGGCGCTGCCATCCATAATCGGAATCTCTTCGCAGTCCACCTCAATCAATACATTATCTAAGCCTAATCCGGCACAAGCGGACAGTAAGTGTTCGACTGTAGAAACACGCACTCCGTCTTTTTGTAAGACTGATGCCAGGCGCGTATCACCAACTAGCATGGCATCTGCCGCTATCACGACTGGCTCAGGCAAATCAATACGAACAAACTGGATTCCCGAATTCACGGGAGCAGGCTTAATCGATAAGCTTGCTTTACGACCAGAGTGCAAGCCAATGCCAACCGTTTTGATCGAACTGGCAATGGTGCGCTGCTTAAGCATGATCGCGTTTGTAAATTCGGGGAATCGATGAAACGAGTATTAAGATTACAGCTGCTTTAATACCGAGGCAGCATCGCTTACCTCAAACTTACCTGGGGCTTCGAGGGACAGCGATTTCACTACGCCGTTATCTACCACCATGGCATAACGCTGCGAACGAATTCCGAGTCCGCGCTTGGTTAAGTCAAATTCCATGCCTAATTTGCTGGTGAACTCAGCACTGCCGTCACCGAGCATACGTACTTTTTTACCTACATTGAGATCACGTCCCCATGCACCCATGACAAATGGGTCATTCACTGCGACACACCAAATTTCATCAACGCCCTTGGCTTTGATGGCATCGAACTGGGCAACATAACCTGGCACGTGTTGTGCAGAGCAGGTTGGTGTGAAAGCACCAGGCAAAGCAAAAATCACGATTTTTTTGCCAGCAACCAACTTATCTACTTCAAACGCATTAGGACCAATGGCACAGCCTTCGGTTTCTTCATTCAGAAACTCATACAAGGTGGCGTTCGGTAGTTTTTGTCCAACTGCAATCATAAAATCTCCAATTCAATAGTTATCAATGGGTGAGCCAACGCAAGCGCAGGATTCGTCGTCCGGAGGGGCGCTGCGCTGGCATCTCTCATAACACTATTGTATTGAGCAATTCATCAGTCGGCCTGTTTACGCAGAAAAGCGGGGATTTCATAGAAATCCGCCCCTTTATCTAGCATGGTTTTGGCCTGTGGCGAGCTATCTGCGCCCAAGCTTGGCGCACTAGAAGGCTCTGAACGAGACCGAAATACCCGGGGTAAATCATATTTGCTGTAGTCGACCCCTGCTGGCTGGGCTGGAGCAGCGCCAAATGCATTGCCACCGCTCGAAGCCATCCCTGCGCCAGAACCTACCGCCGAAATAGTTGAATCCATGCCTGCCATGCTCATTGCAGCCGATGGGCTAGATGGGGCAAAACTATTTAAATCAGCCATCGTAGGCATTGCATCGTGCGTACCCGTTGCTTTGCGCCAAATTACTTCAGGCTGGCTTTTTTGCATCGCTTGGGGGTGATTGAGGCCAGTCGCTACCACTGTAACGCGCAGGGCATCGCCCAAACTATCGTCGTACACCGTGCCAAAGATGACCGTGGCATCGTCCGCAGCATAACCACGAATGGCCGCCATAACTTCACGTGTTTCCGATAGCTTCAGGGAGCGGCTAGCCGTAATGTTGACCAAAACACCACGTGCGCCCGATAGATCAACGCCTTCCAATAAGGGTGACGCGACTGCTGCCTCAGCCGCCAAACGAGCGCGGTCCATTCCAGAAACAGTAGCAGTACCCATCATGGCTTTGCCCTGCTCACCCATGACTGTCTTCACATCTTCAAAGTCAACGTTGATCAATCCTTGGACATTGATGATTTCAGCAATACCTGAAACCGCGTTATGCAACACATCGTCGGCACAGGCGAAGGCTTTGTCAAACTCGGCATCCTCGCCCATAACCTCAAACAGCTTCTCATTGAGAACAACGATGAGCGAATCGACATAGGCCTCCAACTCATGCGCTCCATCTTCTGCCACTTTTAAGCGCTTCACGCCCTCAAAATCAAATGGCTTACTAATGACGCCTACCGTCAAAATTCCCATTTCTTTGGCAACTTGCGCCACGATGGGTGCCGCGCCTGTACCGGTTCCGCCGCCCATACCAGCGGTAATGAATACCATATGCGCGCCTTGCAATGAATCTGCAATCCGAGCGCGAGCCTCTTGTGCCGATGCTGCGCCAACTTCTGGTTTTGCACCTGCGCCAAGACCGCTTGATCCCAATTGCAAGTTAATCGATGCTGCGGAGCGCTGTAATGCCCCTGCATCCGTGTTCATGCAAATAAATTCCACTCCATCGACACCGCGACGAATCATATGCTGGACAGCATTGCCACCAGCGCCTCCGACTCCAACCACTTTAATAATGGTCTTGCCGGCTGTATCTTGATCTAGCATTTCAAATTCCATAAACCCTCCTGAGTTACTTAGTTACATTAACGACGACGAAAAAAACTTAAAAATTACCCGTAAACCATTCCTTCATTCGCGAAAAAGCGCCTTGAAAAGAGCCAGATTGCGATACGCGGCGACCGCGCATCAGCTGCGCTTGACCTTCCATTAAGAGTCCAATGCCCGTTGAAAAACGTGGACTGCGCAATACCTCATGAAGATGGCCGCGGTACTCTGGTGTTCCAATCCGCGCAGGCCTCAAAAAGACCTGCTCTGCTAACTCAACCATGCCAGGCATCAAGGAGGTACCTCCCGTCAGAACAATGCCCGACGAAACCATGCCCTCATAGCCCGAGTCACGCACTACGCCCAATACCAAAGTAAATAATTCTTCGACGCGTGGCTCAATCACCGCAGCGAGAGCCTGCTTTGAGATGGGGCGTGGCTCACGATCGCCCACACCAGGTACGTCGATCATCGCAGTGGAATCCGCCATATCTTGGCGGGCAATTCCATAATGAATTTTGAGATCTTCTGCTTCCACCGTTGGGGTGCGCAATGCCATTGCAATGTCATTGGTAATTTGATCGCCCGCAATCGGAATTACCGCAGTATGGCGAATCGATCCCTGACTATAAATAGCAATGTCAGTTGTGCCGCCACCAATATCGACCAAGACCACACCAAGCTCTTTCTCGTCATCCGTGAGGACTGCAAGGCTAGATGCAAGGGGTTGCAGAATGAGATCATTCACTTCTAAACCACAGCGTCGAACACACTTCACAATATTTTGGGCCGCACTCACGGCGCCAGTAACGATATGAACCTTTACTTCTAAACGCAGTCCACTCATACCAATTGGCTCACGAACATCCTCCTGCCCATCGATGATGAATTCCTGAATCAAAATGTGCAGAATTTGCTGATCTGTCGGAATGTTGATGGCCTTTGCTGTTTCGAGTACACGCTCGACATCCGTGGAGCCAACCTCTTTATCCCGAATGGCAACCATGCCACTCGAGTTGAAACTAAAAATATGATTCCCTGCAATGCCAGTAAATACCTGAATAATGCGACGATCCGCCATGACCTCGGCTTCCTCGAGCGCCTTTTGAATCGATTGCACTGTGGCCTCAATGTTGACCACAACGCCCTTCTTCAAGCCCTTGGACGCGGTTTGTCCAACGCCAACGACATTAAATTGCCCATCTGCTTCGAGCTCAGCAACCAAAGCAACTACTTTTGATGTGCCAATATCAAGACCGACCAAAAGGTCTCGGTTATCCTTACTCATCAAATTTCCTCATGATTAAATTCACCGTTGTGCTCCACTCTTTTTTGCATCTAGCTCTGACTTTTTATTAGTCGCACTAGCAAGATGCACTGCAAATCCATTGCCATAACGTAAATCAATGGCATCAACACGGCCCGTCAGTCGCTCTTGCGCCTTGGGCCAATATTCAATGAGGCGAGCAACACGCTCTTCAGTTAAGGCTTTGCCTTGGGCTTCCTCATCACGGCCAAATTCAACACGGATGCCATTGGATAACTTCACGCTCCACGAATACCGATCCGACAAATTGACGCTAACCACATCGACATTCCATGGCGCAAACCAGCGGCTCGCTTTTTGATAAAGCTGCATGACTTCTTTACTGGAGTCATTCGGTCCGGATACTTCGATTAAAAGCGAAGGATCATCTACCTGAGAAAGGCTGCCGCTAAATACTTCGCCAAAGCCATTCATAAACTTTTGCTCACTGCGGCTGCCCCAAATCGCAAACGGCTTTTGCTCTTCAATACTGACGGCCAGGCCATTGGGCCAAACTCGCCGAACACTAGCGTGCCGTACCCATGGCAGATCTTCAAATGCTTCTTTGATGTTTTCGAGGCGTACTGTAAAAAAGTTACCTTGGACTTGCTCCAGCACTTGATTTTTTACTTGGGATAAATTGACGTGCTTGACAACCTGCCCTGGTAAGGGCTCAACTTGCATTTGGCGTAAAGCAAAAACAGGCCGCTGGCTCAGCCACATCAATCCTGCAAGGGTTGCCAGCAGAAAAAAGAGGCGCATTAGCCAACGGCTCACTTCAGCCATGCGTGCAGGATTATTCAGCAAGGGCGTAGACATACCCAGGACAAAATTGAATGAGCGCTTCGCTAAATTACTCATTGTTTTGGGTCCATCGTTTGACTCAGCAACCACAACACTAAATCGGCATAACTCACACCCACTGCTTTTGCCGCCATCGGCACTAAGGAATGGGAGGTCATACCGGGGGATGTATTCATTTCCAATAAATATGGCGTGCCATCGCGGCTATCCAACATCACATCCGCACGGCCCCAGCTACGACAACCCAATGCACGGTACGCAGCAAGGGCTAGGGCTTGAACCTTTTGGTTAATGGCCTCATCCAAACCAGTAGGGCAACAATATTGCGTATCGTTTGAGAAGTATTTATTGTGGAAATCGTAATTGGCATCCGGCGGAACAATCCGAATCACTGGCAGCGCTTCAGCACTTTTCCCCTCGCCCACTAACGGGCAAGTCAATTCATCGCCAATAATGCAGGTCTCTGCAATGACTTTGGTATCCAAAGCAGCTGCTTTTGCATAGGCGCCCGGCAATTCTTCTACGGTTTTAACTTTGGTTAGACCCAATGAAGAACCTTCATGGACCGGCTTGACAATCAAAGGTAAGCCTAAGTGCTTTGCTACTGCAGTCCAATTACTCTCTGGTGTCAGCTCTTCGAAGTCAGGCGTTGATAAGCCGTTACTGAGCCAGATTTGTTTGGTTGCAATTTTGTCGATGGATAGTGCAGAGGCGAGTACGCCACTGCCGGTATACGGAATTTCCAGCAAGTCGAGCAATCCCTGAATCGTGCCATCCTCGCCATAGCGGCCATGCAGTGCAATAAAGACACGATCAAACCCTTCATTCGTAATCTCAGTTGGACTGCGCGTGCCTGGATCAAAGGCATGCGCATCAACGCCTTTTTCCAGTAAGGCACTTAAAACACCGTTCCCGGATAAAAGCGAAATTTCGCGCTCACCTGATTTACCGCCGAGCAATACCCCGACCTTACCCAAGTTGCTCGGCTTTAGCTTGGCAAGATCAATCTTGACGCGCTCTCCCCAGGGCATTGTGCGGTTAAGCATGCTCTGCTCCCGATAAGATAGCCGGCAAAGTGGATATGGATCCGGCGCCCATCGTAATAACCACATCGCCATCACGCAGCATGGTGGTAATCGCCGCAGGCATATCCGCTACTTTGGATACATAAGTAGAGTCGGCATGCGCAAGCGATGCTGACTTAGCTTCAGCGTCATTGTTGCAGGTTGCTTTAAAAAGGCTCTCACCATCTGCGCCCTTAATGCGAGGCTCTCCGGCGGGATATACGTCCGTCAATACCAGGGCATCGAAGCCGCGTAACACATCCACAAAGTCACCAAAACAATCGCGTGTTCGGGTATAGCGATGCGGCTGAAATGCTAAAACCAGTCGGCGACCTGGATAGGCTCCACGTGCTGCCGCCAAAGTGGCTGCCATTTCAACCGGGTGGTGTCCGTAATCGTCGATTAAGGTAAAGCTTCCGCCCTTTGCTAATGCAATATCACCGTAGCGTTGGAAGCGCCGACCAACGCCACTAAATTCGGATAAGGCTTTAATAATCGCTTCATCGCGTATCCCCAATTCAGTAGCAATACCAATCGCTGCAAGAGCATTGCGCACGTTGTGCAATCCTGGAAGATTGAGCTCGATTTGTAACGGCCCAGGCTTAGCACCATGACGTCGAATCGTGCGGCGCTCTACCGTAAAGCGCATCCGGGTTCCGTCCGCCTGAATGTGGTGCGCGCGGATATCGGCATCATCGGCAATACCGTATTTCAAAATGGGTTGCGATACAAAGGGAATCAGATCCCGCACGTTGGCATCGTCTGCGCACACAATCGCAATGCCATAAAAGGGCATGCGCTGCGTAAATTGCACAAATGCCTGCTTGAGCCGTGCCATATCATGCTGATAGGTATCCATGTGATCAGCATCAATGTTGGTGATGACTTCCATTGCTGGAAACAACTGCAGGAATGAAGCATCTGATTCATCTGCCTCGACCACAATAAAGTCGCCTTGCCCGAGGCGCGCATTGGCATTGGCTGAATTGAGTTTTCCGCCAATTACAAATGTGGGATCCAGCCCCCCTTCAGCCAGCACCGAAGCAACTAAGCTCGTAGTGGTGGTTTTTCCATGCGTTCCTGCAATGGCAATGCCTTGCTTTAAGCGCATGAGCTCACCCAGCATTACCGCCCGCTGAATAATCGGAATGTTGGCAGCGCGCGCAGCAATCACCTCAGGATTGTTACCGGCGACCGCCGTTGAAATCACCACCGCCTCAGCAGTGCCAACATGACTAGCCTTGTGGCCAATCTGAATATCGGCACCTAGCCCGCGCAAGCGTTTTGTTGTCGCACTTTCGGCTAAATCAGAACCTGAAACTTGGTATCCCAAATTGAGTAGTACTTCGGCAATGCCGCTCATGCCAGCGCCGCCAATACCGACAAAATGAATTTGCTGAACAATATGCTTCATTGCTTTACTCCTGCAGATTCAGCGCATATGGCCGCTACGCGCTCAGTTGCCTGCATCTTTGCTAGTGTGCGGGAACGCTCTGCCATTGCCATTAACTCGGGGCGGCGTACACTTTGTAACCAAACAGCTAGTGCGCTCGGATTGAGCTCAGTCTGTGGCCATAACTTAGCCGCGTTTGCTTTTGATAAAAACGCTGCGTTCGCAGTTTGGTGATCGTCAATCGCAAATGGAAATGGCACGAAGCAAGCAGCAACACCGCAGGCGGCAATTTCAGAGACGGTCATTGCGCCCGAACGGCATATGACGAGATCGGCTGCAGCATACGCCTCTGCCATATCGCCAATAAAAGCACGAACATCTGCTGTAACTCCATAATCAGCATAGCGTTGCTTGAGTTCAGCGACGTGTTTTTCACCCGCCTGATGCAGTACCTGTGGCCTTTCTTCGGCAGGCATCAGTGCTAACGCAGCTGGAATCGTTTCATTTAGGGCAGCAGCGCCCAAGCTACCACCGACAACCAACAATGTGAGCGGGCCAGTTCGCGCGCTATAGCGCTCGGCAGGTAATGCGATTGATTCAAACTCGCTGCGAATCGGATTACCAACCCACTCGCCTTCGGGTAGCGTATTGGGAAATCCCGTCAGCGTTTTAGTTGCAATCTTGGAGAGATAGCGATTGGCGCTGCCAGCAACCGAGTTTGCCTCATGCAAAACGAGGGGGCGCTTCAGCAAGGCGCTCATTAATCCACCCGGAAAGGTGATGTAGCCGCCCATGCCCAGCACAACGCTTGGCTTTAGCCTGCGAATAATCTGCCAGCTTTGCAAGCATGCTCTTGCCAGGTTAAAGGGGAGCATTAGCTTTGTTAGCAGCCCTTTGCCACGCAGACCGCCAAAATTAACTGCCTCAAACGCAAACCCGCGACTCGGTACCAAACGGTATTCCATGCCAGAAGCATTACCTAGCCAAGCCACCTGCCAGCCACGCGTGTGCAGAAGCTCAGCGACTGCCAATCCAGGGAAGATATGTCCGCCAGTACCGCCAGCCATAACTAAGATGGAGGGCTTGTTCATAACTTGCCTCCCCGCATCAAGACACGGTTTTCATAATCAATCTTGAGCAATACAGCCAGCGCAACGGCATTCATTAAAATCCCAGAGCCGCCATAGCTAATTAAGGGAAGTGTTAAGCCTTTGGTCGGTAGCAGGCCTAAATTCACTGCCATATTGATGAAGGCTTGCCATCCAATCCAGATACCAATGCCTTTTGCTACCAAGCCAGCAAAGCTACGATCCAGTTGCAATGAAGTTCGACCAATCAGAAAAGCGCGGCGCACGATCCAGTAAAACAAAAAGATAATGACGAGCACTCCGGCAAAGCCGAGCTCCTCACCAATCACCGCCAAGATGAAATCGGTATGCGCTTCGGGAAGATAATGCAATTTTTCGACACTGCCGCCAAGGCCGGTACCAAACCACTCGCCCCGTCCAAATGCCATGAGCGAATGAGTTAGTTGATAGCCTTTGTTGGCAGCATGGTCTGCCGACCAAGGATCAAGGAATGCAAAGATGCGTTCGCGGCGAAATGGCGAAAGGGCAATGATGATGGCAGCGCTCGTAATTCCAGCAACCACCAAGCCACCAAATAACTTCACATTTATTCCGCCCAAGAAAAGAATGCCAAAAGCAATTAAGGCAATCACCACAAAAGCACCCATATCCGGCTGCCACAGTAATAAAGCGCCAATGATCATGACGGCAATACCCATCGGTACCAAGCCCTTCACAAACGAATGGAGGTACTCTTGGCGCTGAACGGTATAGCTCGCAGCAAAAATGACAACGGCAAACTTCATCAGTTCCGATGGCTGGAAATTCATAAACCCAAACGAGATCCAGCGGCGCGCTCCGTTAACGCCTTTACCGATCCCAGGGATTAGGACTGCAATCAATAGCAGGATCGTAATTCCGAACAGAATCGGCGCAAGCTTATCCCACGCCTTCACCGGTATCCGAAACACACACAAGCCCACTACCGTCGCAATCGTCAGTGAAATCAAATGCCGTATTAAAAAGTGGTTGCTGCTGTAGTTTTTATACTTTGGACCATCTGCCAAGGTAATGGATGCGGAATAGACCATGACTAAGCCAATCAAGGCTAAAGAAACAACCGCCCATACCAGCAACTGGTCATATTCCATCATGCGTGAACGCGTTTGCTCTACTCCTGTAACTGCATCACGTAGGCCAGTTCGAAAGCCAGTGATACCGCCGCGGGAGTAGTTCCAAAAGCGATTTAAGTTCATGCGCCTACTCCAGACGGGCAATCTGTCTCAAGATTGGAGTCGGAAAACTGCATGCCCAATTCTTCCACCTCAGATACAAATACAGCAGCACGGTGGACGTAGTCCTTGAACTGATCAAAACTGGCGCATGCTGGCGAAAGCAGAACCACATCGCCTGAAGCCGCGCGCTCTGAAGCGGTCTTCACCGCGACTGCAATCGTTTCACAGCGCTCTACTGCAACGCCGGTTGCCTGGAGCGCATCCGCAATGCGCGGCGCATCTTTACCAATCAATAGAACGCCTTTTGCAAAACGCTGCACTGGATCAAAGAGGGGTGAGAAATCTTGGCCTTTGCCATCACCGCCCGCAATTAACCAAATCCTTTTCGCGCCAGCCGTATCACCAAGGCCACTGAGTGCAGCAACGGTAGCACCTACATTGGTTCCTTTGCTGTCATCGACGTACTCCACATCCCGAATGACGGCAACACTTTGAACACGGTGAGGTTCGCCACGGTACTCACGTAAACCGTGCAGTAATTTGTTCAGTGGCAAGCCGACTGCGCGAGCCAATGCCAAAGCAGCAAGAGCATTTAGGGCATTGTGTTTGCCACGGATACGCAACGCATCTGCCGGAATTAAGCGCTTTAAGCGAAGCGGCTCGGCTTCTGCCACTACCGCTTTACGTCGCCGTTTAGGTTTTTCTAACTCGGCATCCTCATCCACCTCAGCCCAAACCAACCAATCAATTCCACCGGCCTGAGGATCGCGCTCAATGCCAAATGATCCCGGCTCATCAGGCCGACTTGAGCCAAAGTGAATGATCTGCCGATCTTCCAATTGACTGCTCAGTGAGCGATTTAATTCAATCTCATCCCGATTCACAATGCAAATACTGCTGGGTCCAAAAATAGCTGCTTTAGCAGTGGCATAGGCCTGCATATCGCCATGCCAGTCCAAGTGATCCTGACTGAGGTTGAGTACGGTTGCTGCGCTCGGATTAAGGCTATAGGTAAAGTGCAATTGAAAACTCGATAACTCGAGTACCCACAGCTCTGGCAGATCATGCAAGCCGTCGGCACTATCCAGGCAAGCCATTAACTTATCCAATGCTGCGGGACTAATATTGCCAGCCACTGCCACCGTTTTGCCGGCACGCTCACACAACTGACCCACTAGCGCCGTTGTGGTTGTTTTGCCATTGGTGCCGGTAATGGCGATGATTTTAGGTTGATAAGTCCAGCCCTCGTGATCAACTGCCTCGGCAATCGATTCGCGCTCCAGCGCCGCAATACCGCGCGCAAAGAACTCGATCTCACTCCATACTGGAATGCCTTTTTCTTGTGCCACTGCCAAAATGGATTGTGCTGGCTCTGTAATCGGCGATAGTCCCGGCGATATACCAATCACATCAATGTGATCCAACATACTGGCGTTCCAGCTACCGAAATGCATGTCTTTTAGCCCAGCAAACTCCAGTTCGCTTAGCTGTGCCTGCTGCTTTTCATTGAGGGTGTTTCGCTCGCGCGTATCGACCAAGCGGGTTTGCGCGCCATGACGCAAGCACCACTTCACCATCGCGATTCCAGACTCACCCAGCCCTAGAATTAAAAAGCGCGTTGGCTCAACTGAAAGCACTTGCGCTCTACTCAGCTCAGGGCATACAAAAGGATTTTTTACATTGCGCATCGTGTACTGATTACCGTAATTTCAAGCTTGATAAACCAACCAACACCAACAAAATAGTGATGATCCAAAAACGAACAACGACTTGGGTTTCACGCCAACCACCCAGTTCAAAATGGTGGTGCAGTGGTGCCATCCGAAAAATGCGGCGTCCTTCGCCATAGCGTTTTTTGGTGTATTTGAACCAAATCACTTGCATCATGACCGACACTGTTTCGGCAACAAAAATACCGCCCATCACAAATAAAACAATCTCTTGACGCACAATGACCGCAATGGTTCCAAGCGCGCCGCCTAGGGCTAAAGCGCCAACATCACCCATAAAGACCTGCGCAGGATGGGTGTTGTACCAAAGGAAGGCAAGACCCGCTCCGCCCATGGCGCCGCAGAAAATCATTAGCTCACCTGCACCAGGAATAAATGGAAACAATAAATACTTAGCGTAGATTGCGTTACCCATCACATAGGCAAACGCGCCCAGTGCCGCCCCCACCAAAATCACGGGCATGATCACAAGGCCATCAAGGCCATCCGTCAAATTGACTGCATTACTGCTGCCCACAATGACTAGGTAACTCAGGATGATGAAACCCATCACTCCCAGTGGGTAGCTCACTTCTTTAACAAACGGAAGATAGAGGTTTGATTTTGCCGGGAGGTCCAATGAAAAACCGCTCTGCACCCAGTCAATGAACAACTGCAGCACCTTTAAGTTATTGACCTCAGACACAGAGAAAGCCAAGTAAATTGCAGCAAATAATCCAATCACGGTTTGCCAGAAAAACTTTTCGCGCGACGCCATTCCTTTTGGGTCTTTACGGGCAACTTTACGGTAATCGTCTACCCAACCAATCAAACCAAAACTAAATGTAACCAGCATCACAATCCAGATGAATCGATTGGTAAGGTCAGCCCACAAAACACATGAGGTAAAGATGCCAATCAGAATCAGCACGCCGCCCATGGTTGGCGTTCCTGATTTGACTAAATGCGTTTGTGGCCCATCGGTACGAACCGCCTGACCCATTTTTAACTCAGTCAATCTCCGAATAACCCAAGGGCCCGATATCAGTCCAATCAACAATGCCGTCAATGTCGCCATGACCGCGCGGAAGGTAATGTAATTAAACACTCGGAAAAAACTGTAATCATCTTGCAACCACTGCGCCAAGATTAAGAGCATGCTTTAACCTCCGCCAGCGTATCTTTTAATGCACTTACTGCTCGCTCCATACGCATAAAACGCGATCCTTTTACTAGCACTGCATAGGGCTGAGATACAGAGGCGCCTTCAGAAAATAATTCGGCAATGGTCGCCACCCGTACGTTTAAGGCATCGATACTTTCAAAATGGATTGCTGCATTACTACTTCCTACGCGCCCATTGAACTCATTAAAACCTCGCACTGAAGACTGCGTTTGCTCTCCTAGCGCCCATAAGTGTGCAATGCCGCGCTCTGCTGCATACGCGCCCACCTCATAATGAAATTCGGGGCCTTTTGATCCCACTTCGCCCATATCGCCCAGCACCAAACACGTCTTTTGGCTAGCCTGACTGAGGGCATCAATTGCAGCGCGCACTGAGTCGGGATTGGCGTTGTAGCTGTCATCAATCAACAGGCAAGCGCCCAATTGGCTTGCCATCATTCGGCCACTGACTGCTTGAAATGATTCCAACCCAAGACGGATAGCCTCTAGATCTACCTTTGCAGCTAAGGCTACAGCAGTGGCAGCAAGTGCGTTACGCACATTGTGCTCACCGAGCACAGAAAGTTTTACTTGGACAAGGCCTACACTTGTTTTTATCTCAAGCCTACCGTCCGCAAGAAGAGTACCGCTAACTGCTGCCGGGCCATTGAGCGCAAAATCAATAAAGCGGCGCCCGTTAGCTTTTTTGCACCAATCGCTACTGAACGGAGTATCTGCTGGGAAAACCGCAATACCATCTGCTGGTAATGATGCGATTGCATCCGCATGCTCATGCGCAACCGCATCCACGGTCTCCATGAATTCTTGATGCTCGCGCTGGGCATTGTTAATGAGTGCAATTGTTGGCTTGGCAATCTTAGTAAGGTAGGCCGTCTCGCCGGGATGATTCATTCCGAGTTCAATCACGGCCAATCGATGGTGCTCACGCAAACGCAATACCGTCAGCGGTAGTCCAATATCGTTATTCAAATTGCCAGGCGTAACCAAGGTTGCTTCTTTGCCTACTGCCGCACTAAAGATAGCCGCGATCATCTCTTTCACGGTAGTCTTGCCATTGCTGCCCGTTACTACGACCAGCGGCAATGTAAATTGCTGTCGCCACGCTGCAGCAAAGTCACCTAAGCCAATGCGCGTATCGGCAACGCATACTGCGGGAAGTTGATTTGGGCATGCTTTCTCATCTTCAATCAGTGCGGCACTTGCTCCGGCAGCACTGACCTCGCCTAAGAAATGATGCGCGTCAAAACGCTCGCCCTTAAGTGCAATAAAGAGGGACCCGCCCTCAATCGACCTACTATCCGTAGAAATGGAATCGATTGGATGGCTTTGCGCCGCCACCTCAGAAATATTGATCAATTTACTGGATGGTAAAAATGCATGAATTTGGCCTAAAGTAGTCATCGCCATTAGACGGACCCTCCACTGGCCAATAAAACATGTTCTTGATCTGAAAAATCTATTTTTCTGCCATTAATCTCTTGGCTTGTTTCGTGTCCCTTACCTGCAATCAATACAACATCATTCACTTCTGCGTGCCGAACCCCACTGAGAATTGCTGCTGCACGATCTAAGATGACTTCCACTGATTTGCCACTACCCATTCCAGCTTGAATATCGGTGCTAATTTTTTCTGGATTCTCGGAGCGTGGGTTATCGCTGGTCAAAATAGTATGGTCTGCTAACTCTGAAGCAATCCGGCCCATGAGCGGTCGCTTACTCGCATCGCGATCACCGCCGCAACCAAAAATACACCACAGCTTTCCAGCTCGCTGGCTTGCGATGGGACGCAATGTACTCAATACTTTTTCTAGTGCATCTGGCGTATGGGCATAGTCAACAATAACCAATGGGCCAGTGCTGCGTGAGTTGCCAAGCACCATTTCCATTCTTCCGCTGACTGGCTTTAAGAGTGCCATGCGCTTACCTGCCTCGAGCACGTCCATGCCACTAGCCAATAGGCAAGCCCAGACTGCGAGGCAATTGCTCAGATTAAAGTCGCCTACAACCGGAACACTGACTTCAGTCTTACCCAAGTCTTGCCACTCAAAAGCGCCCTGATAACCATAATCTTTAAACTGCATGCCACTGGAAAAAATAGTATGTAGTCGCTGACCGAATTTTTCAAAGCCGGCAAAGGCCTTGCGGTCAACCGCATAGCCCCATACTTGGACGCCTGTCTTTGCCAACATCTGCATGGCTAATTCACGGCCCAAAGGGTCTTCCAAGTTAATGACTGCATTCTGTAAACCGGGGAACTGAAACAAACGAAACTTGACTGCTGCATATTCCGCCATACTGCCGTGGTAATCCAAATGATCTTGACTCAAGTTAGAAAACACAGCGGTGGTGAATTGAACGCCATTAACACGCCCCTGCTCTAACGCGTGAGAAGAGACCTCCATGGCAATGTACTTTGCATTGGAATCCAAAAGTGCTTTGAGTTCGGTTTGTAAGCGCGCAGCATTTGGTGTGGTGTACCCGGTTGCCTCCAATTGCCCTGGAAAGCCAATGCCTAAGGTGCCAATTACAGCTGCACGCGACTTAGGGCGATCTAATGCTTGTGAAAGCCATTGCGTGATACTGGTCTTCCCATTGGTTCCAGTTACTCCAAACACCGTCATTTGAGTGCTCGGCTTGCCATACCATTCGGAGCAAATTGGCCCAGCATGGGCCGATAAATTCTCAAGCGCAACACAACGTGGATCACTCAAGGCTGGAATTTCTTCTAAATCCACTGGGTCATAAATAACAGCAGCAACTCCCGCATCTAAGGCATCGGCAATATAAGGGCGGTTATCCTGTAAGGCAGTACCATGCCCCACTCGGTACGCTAGGAAAACATCACCTGCCTTGATTTGCCGTGTATCACTAATCATGCGAGCAGTTGGCAAAGCCAATCGCCGCAGGTGATCGATGGCTTGTTCTGGCTTAATCAATGTAACCATCATTGCGTTAACACGACTCGTTGAATTGGCGCTGCTGAACCAGGCTTAATTGCATCATCCCGCTGCACCATATTTTTAACTGTGCTATCCGGTGCAACATTCATTGCGCGAAGCGTTTCAGAAACGATGGTTGAAAAAATAGGCGCCGCAACTTGGCCGCCATAATAGCCATTTGCAGTGGGCTCATCGACCATCACTGCCACCACAATACGCGGGGCACTCATCGGCGCAATGCCTGTGAAATAAGCCAAGTATTTGTTGGTTGCATACCCCTTACCCGCTGCCTTATGGGCCGTACCTGTTTTGCCGCCAACACGATAACCCTCAGCATGGGCTTTAAGTGCGGTACCACCTGGCTCGGTTACTGATTCCAGCATGCTACGCATCTCGATTGCTGTTTTTGCCGAGATAACGCGTGTGCCCGGCTTGTAATCAGGACTGTGCTCAATGGTGATCGGTACCAACTCACCATCGCGAGCGAAGATGGTGTATGCGCGGGCCATCTGAAAAAGGGATGTTGAGATACCGTAGCCAAAGGCAATGCGTGCTTGATCGGTTGGCATCCATTTTTGATGGGGATGCACACGGCCCGCAACCGCTCCAGGAAATCCAACCTTAGGCGCCTGGCCGAATCCAACCGCAGTAAATAAGTCCCACATTTCACTGGCTGGCATATTCATGGCCAACTTAGAGGTACCAATATTGCTGGATTTTTGAATTACCTCTGCCACCGTCAACGATGGATAAGGGTGGGTATCGGTAATTGGCTTTGGTCCAACCAAATACTTGGCACCGATCGTCATTACTGTATTGGGACTTACTTGTCCCTTTTCCATTGCTAGCGCAACGGTAAATGGCTTAATGGTTGAGCCCGGCTCAAACGTATCGGTCATCACACGATTACGCAACTGTTCGCCACTTAATATCTTGCGGTCATTTGGGTTGTAGCTTGGCCAATTGGCGAGCGCTAAAATTTCACCCGTCTGCACATTGATAACAACCGCCCCAGCGGCTTTGGCGCGATGCTTTTCAACTGCATCTTTTAAGGCGTTGTAAGCAATGTACTGAATCTTGCTATCAACCGAGAGTTTTAAATCCTTACCGTTCTGCGGTAACTGCAAAACGCCCATATCTTCGACGATGCGCCCGAGGCGATCGACCACGACACGTCGCTTACCGGTACTCGCAGCCAAATCAGTTTCACGTGATAACTCCATTCCCTCTTGTCCGCGATCTTCTACATTGGTGAAGCCAACAACGTGCGCCATTGCTTCGCCTTCGGGATAAAAGCGACGAAACTCATTATTTAATCCAATGCCTGGAATTTCTAACTTGCGGATTTGCTGAGCTACTGCAGGATCAACCTGCCGCTTTAAGAAAACTTGGTTACGTTCATCTTTTAATTTTTTTCGAACATCAACTTCGCGCATCTCCAGCAAGGCAGCAAGCTGTTTGATTTTTTCATCCGATAAATCTTTGGGAATCGTATCGTTATAGGCAATTACCGCCTTTGCCTCAAGGCTAGTTGCAATAACCTGCCCGTTGCGATCTAGTATTTTTCCACGACTAGCAGACATCTCTAGCTCACGCTGCGTTCCCTTGACTGCCTTGGCTTCATAAAAGGCATTGCCAGGTCCCTGAATCCAGAGTGCGCGCACGACCAAAGCAGTAAATGCTACGAACAACATAAACAGCATTAAGCGCGACCGCCACATAGGCAGGCGCAAGACTAAATTGGGTGTGGTTGAGAATCCGACTCGCTTCACCGATCTTCTCGCAGATAAATGGTTCGATTGGGTGAGATAGGACTCATATTGAGTTGATTGCGAGCCACATCCCGAATCCGTGCTGATTTCGATAAATTGCGTTGCTCGTATTCAAGACGAAGCCATTCTTGATTGAGTTTGCGCTCCTCTATTTGCGCCCGCTCTATTGCAGTAACTAACTTACGGCCACGCTGCTGTGCCGATACGAGCGAGAGCGCACAAATTAATAGCAAGGCCAGTAAGGTCAGGGTGGCGCGATTCATTGGCTCACCTGTCGTCGGTAAATAAGGCCAGCCTCGAGGCTACGTTTTTGCGCTACTCGCATTACCGCTGAGCGTGCGCGTGGATTTTCACTGACTTCACTACTGCTTGGTTTGACTCTAGAGATGAGCTCCAAATCACCCTGCGGCAAATCTTTTGCGCGAATCGGCAAACCGCGCGGCACCTCGACTGCTGAGTGCATCTGCATAAACTGCTTGACGATGCGGTCTTCTAGGGAGTGAAAGCTGATGACAACTAAGCGTCCACCCGGCTTGAGTAAATCCAAGGCTGCTTTAAGCCCAATGGCCAAATCATCCAATTCTTTATTAATGAAGATGCGCAGCGCCTGAAATGTCCGCGTTGCGGGATCTTGTCCTGGCTCGCGTTTTTTAATAACGCCAGCAACTAAGTTAGCTAACTCCATGGTGGTTGCTAAGGGCTGATTCAATTCACGGCGCGCAACGATCGCTTTCGCAATTGGTAAGGCAAAGCGCTCTTCCCCGTAGGTTTTAATCACGTGCGCAATATCATCGACACCTGCTTGATTCAGCCACTGTGCTGCAGTCAATCCAGTAGTGGTATTCATGCGCATATCAAGCGGTCCATCGCGACGAAATGAAAAACCCCGCTCGGCCTCGTCGACCTGTGGTGAGCTGATACCTAAATCGAGTAGCACTCCCGCTACTGATGCGGGCTCGGCATGCTGTGCCATGCTGGCGAAGCTGTTGTGAATGATCTGAAAGCGTGTGTCGCTTATTTTCTTTGCTTCTGCAATCGCTTGCAGATCTTTGTCGAATGCAATCAACTGCGCATCGAATCGAATCGCTTCCAACAGTGCTCGCGAATGGCCGCCGCGCCCGAAGGTGCCATCGATCAGAATAAATTTCTCGGGCGATTCTGCTTGCAATAAAGGGCTTTCCAATAGTGCAGTTACCGCCTCGGCCAGTAAGACTGGGCGATGAGTCTGATTCATGCGGCCCTGTCATTAATAAGTAAATTGTTTGAGGGCGTCCGGCACACCTTGCATCATTGCGGCCTGCTCTTTTGTTGCGTACGTTGCTGCATCCCATAACTCAAGGTGACTACCCATGCCAAGCAGAATGACTTCACGCTGAATGCCTGCAGCAGATCGCAGTTCGGGACTCACTAAAATTCGGCCCGCACTGTCGAGATCGAGTTCGGTTGCATTGCCTAGAAAAATTCGACGCCACCAATGGGCATCCATTGGTAATTGCGCTACACGCGCTCGAAATGCTTCCCACTCGGGGCGTGGAAAAACCATCAAACAGCCATCGGGGTGTTTTGTTAATGTGACTCTTCCCTCACCTTGCACGAGCAAGGCGTCACGATGCTTTGCCGGCACAGACATGCGGCCTTTTGCATCTAAATTG
>CAZUMD010000002.1:6347-35981 GCA_964621735.1 uncultured Polynucleobacter sp. | reverse complement strand
ACCTCGGGAATATCGAGACCCTCTCGCAGCAAGTTAATCCCAACCAGGACATCAAATGCGCCGAGCCGTAAGTCGCGGATGATTTCGACGCGCTCGACCGTATCAATATCCGAATGCACGTAGCGCACCTTAACGCCGTTGTCGGATAAAAAGTCCGTGAGTTGCTCGGCCATTCGCTTGGTTAGTACGGTAACCAAGACGCGCTCATGCACCTTCACACGGTCATGAATTTGGTTGAGTAAATCATCCACTTGCGAACTCGCGGGCAATACCTGAATTTGCGGGTCCACGAGACCGGTTGGCCGGGCTACTTGCTCAACCACCTGGCCTGTTTTACTGGCTTCATAGTCAGCTGGCGTAGCCGAAACAAAAATGGCTTGCCGCATTTTGGTTTCAAACTCGGGGAACTTCAGCGGCCGGTTATCGAGTGCCGATGGCAGACGAAAGCCAAAGTCGACTAAGGTCTGCTTACGTGATCGATCGCCGTTGTACATGGCATTCAACTGCCCAATCATCACGTGACTCTCATCCAAGAACATCAACGCATCTTGGGGTAGATAGTCGACTAAAGTCGGCGGAGACTCGCCGGGTTTGGCACCCGACAAATGGCGCGAGTAGTTTTCAATGCCTTTGCAAAAGCCCAATTCATTCAGCATTTCAAGGTCAAAGCGCGTGCGCTGCTCTAAGCGCTGGGCTTCTACTAGCTTGCCATCCTTCACAAACTCAGCTAAGCGATCGCGTAATTCAGTTTTGATGGTCTCAATTGCATTGAGCACGGTTTCCCGAGGGGTGACGTAATGCGAGCTGGGGTAAACCGTAAAGCGGGGGATCTTTTGTTTAATGCGGCCCGTTAAGGGATCAAAAAATTGCAGGCTTTCAATCACATCATCAAATAGCTCAACCCGAACCGCGAGCTCATTGTGTTCCGCAGGAAAAATATCAATGGTGTCGCCGCGCACGCGAAATACGCCCCGCTGAAAATCCATTTCATTGCGATCGTATTGCATCGCAATTAAACGCGTCACAATATCGCGCTGACTCATCTTGTCGCCAGGGCGCAAGGTCATCACCATGCTGTGGTAATCGCCTGGATTGCCGATACCGTAAATCGCCGAGACCGATGCCACAATCACAACATCACGGCGCTCCAATAAACTTTTGGTAGCAGATAAGCGCATCTGCTCAATGTGTTCATTGATGGCCGAATCCTTTTCAATAAACAGATCGCGATGCGGCACGTAGGCTTCTGGCTGGTAATAGTCGTAATAGCTCACGAAGTATTCCACTGCATTGCGCGGAAAAAACTCCCGGAATTCGCTGTACAACTGCGCAGCCAAGGTTTTATTCGGCGCAAAGACGATGGCAGGCCGACCCATGCGCGCAATTACATTGGCCATGGTGTAGGTTTTGCCTGATCCCGTCACGCCCAATAGAGTTTGAAAGGACAGACCATCCTCAATTCCGGCGACCAAGAGATCAATGGCTTGCGGCTGATCCCCTGCAGGAGGAAAGGGCTGATAGAGCTCAAATGGCGAGTCCGGAAAACGTACAAACTTGGCGGGATCTAGGCCCTCAGGCAGGCTGGTCTGCAAGCGCTCTAGCTCGGGGCTCGCGGGCATGGCTTTGGGGCTTGATTTTGGCGACTTTGGGGGCATCTCGGCTATCATTTCATCTGCAAACAATTTCACAGAGAATTTCACATAAACGTTGATTTTGCCGTTTTTATCTAAAGATCGTCAGCCATTCTTCTAAAAATCACCAATTCTTTGAGATCACGCCTTCTTTTCAACCATTTACAGACGCCCACTACCCCATGAACCTGTTTTCCTCAGTACAACTTGCCCCCAAAGACCCCATTTTTGGCCTGACCGAGGCTTATGTGGCCGACCAAAATCCAGAAAAGGTGAATTTAGGGGTTGGTGTTTACTACACCGATGAGGGCAAGGTGCCTTTACTCAAGGCGGTAATTGAGGCTGAAAAAGAAATCGTTGCCAAACAATCCCCGCGGAGCTACATCCCGATTGAGGGTCCAAGCCCCTACAACATGGGCGTTCAAAAGCTCCTCTTCGGCGAAGACTCGCCATTAATTAAGGATGGTCGCGTTGTTACTGCAGAGTGCCTTGGGGGTACAGGTGCTTTACGCGTCGGCGGCGACTTTGTGCGGCGCATTGAACCAAACGTACCAGCAGCCATTAGCAACCCCAGCTGGGAAAACCACCGCGGCGTTTTCGAAGCCGCCGGTTACGAAGTACTCGAATACACCTACTTTGATAGCAAAACACGCGGAGTTGATTTTGCTGGAATGGTCAAATCCCTCGAGTCTTTTCCAAAGCGGACTTTGGTTGTGCTGCATGTCTGCTGCCATAACCCCACCGGTGCTGACTTGAGTAAAGAACAGTGGCTTAAGGTGATTGAGATCTGCCGTGAACGCGACCTTATTCCATTTTTAGATATGGCTTACCAAGGCTTTGCTCAAGGCATTGAAGAGGATGGACTTGCTGCACGCCTGTTTGCAGAGTCGGGCATGTCCTTTTTTGTATCCAGTTCCTTTTCAAAATCATTTTCCCTGTATGGCGAGCGTGTAGGCGCTCTATCCATCGTGACCCAAAACCGAGATGAGTCCGCACGCGTACTCTCGCAACTCAAGCGTGTGATTCGTACGAATTACTCCAACCCACCAACCCATGGTGGCGCAATTGTGGCTGCAGTGCTCAATAATCCCAGCCTACGTCAGCAGTGGGAAGACGAGCTCGCACACATGCGTGATCGCATTAAAACCATGCGCCATGAACTCGTTGTCCGCTTGGCCGCCAACGGGGTAAAACAGGATTTTGGTTTTATCGAGTCGCAACGTGGCATGTTCTCCTATTCGGGACTTACTGCAGAACAAGTGGCACGTCTGCAAAAAGAAGATAGTATTTTTGCTCTGTCCACCGGTCGCATTTGCGTTGCAGCCCTCAATACCAAGAATATTGATCGTGTAGCCAAGGCAATTGCCCGCGTCTTAGCGTAAAGGCGGTTACACTGAACTTCTAGGAGGCGTCATGCTATATCAACTGTACGAGTTCCAAAAAGCCTTGCTTCAGCCATTAAGCTCGTGGGCGCAAACAGCATCAGAGACGTTTATCAACGCATCCAATCCATTATCAAAAATGCCCGGGGCAGAACGCATCGCCGCAAGCTATGAATTACTGTACCGACTCGGCAAAGACTACAAAAAACCAGAATTTGGAATCCGTGCTGTAAAGGCACATGGACGCGACGTTGCCATTCATGAAATCACAACGCTCGAAAAACCGTTCTGCAATTTGATTCGGTTTAAGCGCTATTCGGATGACGTTGAAGTTATCAAGAAACTCAAACAAGATCCAGTAGTGTTGGTGGTTGCTCCTCTGTCAGGTCACCATTCAACCCTATTACGCGACACCATCCGTACCCTCTTGCAAGATCACAAAGTCTACATTACCGATTGGCTGGATGCGCGTACCGTCCCAGTTGGGCAAGGTGAATTTGGGCTCGATGATTATGTTCACTACATTCAAGAATTTATCCGCACCATCGGCCCAAAAGATCTCCACGTTATCTCTGTTTGCCAGCCTACGGTACCAACCTTAGGCGCCATCTCTCTGATGGCATCGAATGGCGAAGAGACGCCTGCCTCGATGATCATGATGGGCGGCCCGATCGACGCACGTAAATCACCCACCGCGGTGAACTCGCTTGCCGATAAAAAATCCTACGAATGGTTCGAAAGCCATGTGATTTACGATGTGCCTCCACCCCATGCTGGGGCTGGCCGTCGGGTCTACCCTGGATTTTTGCAGCACAGTGGTTTTATTGCCATGAACCCCCAAAATCACATGCAATCGCATTGGGATTACTTCCAAAATTTAGTACGCGGTGATGAGCTCGACGCCAAAGCCCATATTCGTTTTTATGATGAATACAACGCGGTCTTAGATATGGATGCCAAGTACTACTTAGATACCATCAAAACCGTATTTCAAGAACATGCTCTACCCAGTGGTACCTGGAAAGTCTCTGGTAAGTTAGTGAAGCCCCATGACATTACCGATGTGGCACTTCTTACCATCGAAGGCGAACTGGACGATATTTCTGGCAGCGGTCAAACGCGTGCTGCGCATAAATTGTGTAAAGGTATTCCTGCGGAACGCAAGGACCATTATGAAGTCGTTGGTGCTGGTCACTACGGTATTTTTTCAGGTCGCCGCTGGCGTGATAAGGTTTATCCCCGCATTGCAGATTTCATACGCGCGCATCACGAAACTCCGAGTAAGTCAAAAAAGAGGGCCATCAAAGAGACCCTCGGTAGTGACTAAGTCTGCAGGGCTTGCCGACTGCTTAAAGGCACTGCATGAATTCAGTTGAACTGTGTAATCAACTCGATGACGTGCTACCTCAAACCCAATGCACGAAGTGCGGTTACCCCGACTGCCGATCCTATGCGGCGGCAATGGCCGATGAGGGAGCCCTACCAAATCGCTGTCCTCCTGGAGGCGCAGAAGGAATAAAGCGTCTAAGTTCTATTTTGATGATGTCCGGCCGGCAACTGCCGCCCCGTCTTCAACTGGAACCCGAGTGCGGCATCGAGCGGCCACGGCCAGTAGCCCTGATTGATCCCAAAACCTGTATTGGTTGCACCCTCTGCATACAAGCCTGTCCAGTCGATGCGATTGTGGGCGCATCCAAACAAATGCATGTTGTGCTGACCGAGTGGTGCACGGGCTGCGATCTCTGCGTACCGCCCTGCCCGGTTGATTGCATCAGTATGGTTTCGGTGACAGAAAATCGAACTGGCTGGGATGCGTGGTCGGCTGAGCAGGCCGCTCTATCCCGGGCACGCTACCACGGGCGTGAAGATCGCCTGGAACGTGAAGAGCGCGATAATAATCTCCGCCTATCTAAAAAAGCCGAGGCTAAGCTAAAGGCACTCAATGAGACCGTTGGTAGTGGCAGCCAATCAGTAGAGCAAGCGCAAGAGAACGAACGCAAACGCGCGATTATTGCGGCAGCCATTGAGCGCGCAAAGTTAGCTGCAGATAAAAAATAATACAAAATGAATCTCGAACAGCGCAATGCTTTTTTTGCTCAACTGAAAGCAAATAATCCCAATCCAGAAACCGAGCTCGAGTACAGTTCCCCTTTTGAATTGCTGGTTGCGGTACTGCTCTCGGCGCAGGCAACCGACATATCCGTCAATAAAGGAACGCGTCAGTTATTCAAGATAGCCAACACACCTGCCGCCTTACTGGCTTTAGGTGAAGATGGTGTTCGGCCCTTCATCGAGCACATCGGTCTCTTTCGAACCAAAGGCAAGCATTTACAAGAAACCTGCCGCCTTTTACTGGAGCGGCATGGTGGCGAAGTCCCTCGCACCCGTGAAGCACTCGAAGCCCTGCCAGGAGTAGGCCGCAAAACAGCCAATGTTATTTTGAATACGGCGTTTGGAGAGCCCACCATGGCAGTCGATACCCATATCTTCAGGGTATCGAATCGCACCGGCCTTGCCCCTGGAAAAGACGTGCTGAAAGTCGAGCAGCAGCTCCTCAAACGCATTCCAAAGGAGTATCTGCTCGATGCGCATCACTGGCTCATTTTGCATGGACGTTATGTTTGTAAGGCGCGATCACCCGAATGTGCTCAATGCATTGTTGAGCCACTATGTGGCTACCGGCAAAAAACGGGGAAAGGGCAAATTCGTGGCGCTGTTTAATCCAAGCCGAGAGGAAGTTCGGCGTTTCTTTTGCGACACCTGGCAGAAGAAGCAAGCTAATTCTATTTTGACCCCACTTGAGATGCTGGCGGGTCAATGGATGGAGCAGCACCCGGAGTACCATGGTGTCCTAGGCGATAGCGAAGCGGCACTGAGTCAAGACTATACCCCCGAGCGTGGCGAAACGAATCCCTTCCTACATCTATCGATGCACTTATCGATTAGCGAGCAGATCTCAATTGATCAACCGCCGGGCATTCGACATATTGCCAATGTACTTGCGCAGCGACTGGATTCTGAGCATGAGGCGCAGCACCGCATCATGGAGTGCCTAGGTCAGGTCTTATGGGAATCCCAAAGGGATGGCGGCCAACTAAGCCCTGAAAAATACCTACTGGCCTTAAAACAACTGATTTAATTTAAGACAGCGTGGCAATCGCAGCGCGGATCGCCTGCGGTAACTCTAAGGCCTGCTGACGGCGAATTATTAAAGCGGCATCGGCTGTCTCTCGCAGGCGATTGGACCAAGCCGATCCAGGGAAAAAAGCGTCATCCTCAAATCGTGGAATAACATGCCAGTGGATGTGGGGCACTTGATTGCCGAGCGCTGCTAAATTAATTTTTTTGGGATGCATGACAGCGCGCACTGCGTCCTCGACCGCAAATAGTAAGTGCATTAATAAATCACGTTCACCGTAGCTCAGCTGGCTCATCTCAGCGACGTGCCGATTCCAGATCACTCGGCAAAAGCCGGGCAAGTCGGGATCATTCACCAAAATAACGCGACAGTCATCGCCGCGCCAAATCAGCGTGCCGCCCTCTTCTGTACATAAAACGCAATTCACCATTGCGCCAATGTATATGAAAACAGCGCCAAAGTCACCCTTCTGGGGCAAACTTGGCGCTGCGATACTGCTGCCGCTTATGTGCGGCGAGGCTGCTTAGTGGAACTGCTCTTCTTCAGTTGAGCCGGTCAATGCAGTTACAGAAGACTTACCACCCTGAATTACGGTAGTGATGTCATCAAAGTAACCTGTACCCACTTCTTGCTGATGCGAAACAAAGGTGTAGCCGCGATCGCGCGCTGCAAACTCAGGCTCTTGAACTTTCTCAACATAGGCCGTCATGCCGCGCTTCGAGTAGTCTTGCGCCAAGTCGAACATGTTGTACCACATCGAGTGAATACCAGCCAGGGTAATAAATTGATACTTGTAACCCATGGCACCCAGCTCGCGCTGGAATTTAGCAATGGTTGCATCATCGAGGTTTTTCTTCCAATTAAACGATGGTGAGCAGTTGTATGCCAACATCTTGCCTGGGAACTTGGCACGAATCGCTTCTGCAAACTTACGCGCAAAATCCAAATCTGGCGTACCCGTCTCACACCACACCATGTCAGCGTAAGCGGCATAAGCCAAACCGCGCGAGATCGCCTGATCGAGGCCCTTGCGCGTTTTATAGAAGCCTTCTGGAGTCCGCTCACCGGTCAAGAATGGTTTATCGTTTTCATCGTAGTCGGATGTCAGTAAGTCTGCTGCCTCTGCATCGGTACGCGCCAAAATAATCGTAGGCACACCCATCACGTCTGCTGCCAAACGCGCTGATACCAATTTCTGTACTGACTCTGTAGTGGGTAAGAGAACCTTGCCACCCAAGTGACCGCATTTTTTTACGGACGACAGCTGGTCTTCAAAATGAACGCCGGCAGCGCCTTGCTTAATTAATGCCTTACTCAGCTCGTAGGCGTTTAACACGCCGCCAAAGCCGGCTTCAGCATCGGCAACGATGGGCGCATAGTAATCAATGTAGCCCTTATCACCAGGATTAATGCCTTTTGCCCACTGAATTTGATCGGCACGCTCAAATGAGTTATTGATGCGCTCTACCATCTTGGGCACGGAGTCAACGGGATACAAGGATTGATCGGGGTACATCGCCGCATACGAATTACCGTCGGCAGCAACCTGCCAACCGGATAAGTAAATCGCCTTGATACCCGCTTTGACTTGTTGCATTGCTTGCCCGCCGGTTAGCGCACCCAAGCAATTGACGTAGGCTTCGTTGTTGACTAGATTCCATAACTTCTCGGCGCCAGCCTTCGCTAAGGAATGCTCAATCCGCAGTGAACCACGTAAGCGCACGACGTCCTCTGCGGTGTAGCCACGCTTGATGCCTTGCCAGCGTGGATTGGTATCCCAGTCTTTCTGAATCTTTGCTGCTTCTTCTTTGCGATTGTCCATATTGCTCTCCTTAGATATAAAACAATTGACTAAAAAACGATGAATTGGACTGGGCCACCTGAACTCAAAGCAGTGACTAAGTCTTATGTCTTATATAAGAGTATAGGGATGCCTGCAGTAGAGGCAATAGCAAATTTGCTGCAGAAGCAAAAATAATATTCCATTAAATACAATGGATTAGCTATGATTTATTGCAATATGAAATGATCTGCCATGGACTGAAAGCCCTAGGAAAGGGAATCGCTGGCAGCTATTTTGCCTATGAAAACGGCTTTTCGTATCGTGAAAAGAGAGAAGTTACTGGGTTTTTGGCATCGCCGTATTGGCATTGGAAGCCACTACTTTGACTGCAGTCAGAATCAATAGCAGCTGCAAGAAGGCAACGCCAAGGAAAAGGGAATTGGGCTTACCAGCATCAAGCAAGATTCCAAATAGCAAGGGGCCAACAGCTGCACCCAGATCAATGCCAGAGTAGACAATGCCATATACGCTGCCCGATACCCCTTGCGGGGTTGCAGAGCGAATCATCATGTCACGCGATGGCGCTGCGATACCAAGGCCGCAGCCAATCATAAAAAAGAGTCCTGGCACGAGTGCAGCAGTTACCCACTCCGCTCCAATCAAGAGCCCAATGACAGCGCAAATAAATAAGCATGTGCCGACAATACGATCGGGCATTTTGAGTTTGGCTGCCATGACGCCGCCCAAAATCATTCCTGCGGCACTACCCAAAGCCAATAGGGTGATCGAGAAGTTACCCGCGGTTACGGGTATACCGTAGAGCTGATTCAGTGCGCTAGGAGCAAAGGACTGAATACCCGCCATGGCAATCATGCTGAAGAAAAAGAAGAGCCAGCACAACCATACGGAGGTCAGTTTTAAAAATGCAAATGATCCTTGTGGTGCGCGACCAGGATTGGCCTCTTCTGCTGCTTTGATTGCACTCGCACGGCGATGTTTGGCATCATCGATTAAATCGCCCCGATTGAACCAAAGCACTAACAAGATGAGCGTCTCTAAGACCGCAGCGCAAAGCAGTGCGATTCGCCAATCCGAAAGTGCGGCGATTCCAGCCATAAACACTGGGGCTGCAGCCCACCCTAAGTAGCCAGTAACGCCATGGGCTGAATAAGCGTAAGGCAAGCGGCTTACTGAAACCTTATGATTAATTAGGGTGTAATCCACTGGATGAAAGACGCCATTGCCGCAGCCAGCAATCACTGCACCCAGCATCAACAGGCCGTAACCATTGCTTTGCGAGAGCACAATGGCAGATAAGGCCAATAGACCAACGCCAACGAAGAGTACTGGCCGGGCCCCAATGCGGTCGACTAAAAATCCAGAGGCTGCCTGCACGATGCAAGAGACTACAAAGAAAACCGACATGAGGAGACCGAGCTCTGCATAGCTGAGCGCGAACTCTACCTTGAGCCACGGAAAAAGTGGCGGCAAAATTAAGTGAAAGAAATGCGAGCTGCCGTGGGCCAAGCTTAATAAACTAATCACTCGGACATCACTGGCGCGCGCACTGGCATGCGTCACAGTCATGACCCGAGTTTACTCGTTCCGTAGACCAGCCGGAATGGCTTTAATGCACTAAGCGGGTAAAGCTGAAATCACCATCCTTATTAATATCGACCGGCACAACGTCATTGGGGCCAAACTTCCCCTCCAAAATCATCTTGGACACGGGGTTTTCGATGTATTGCTGTATCGCCCGCTTGAGCGGCCTTGCCCCAAATACGGGGTCAAAGCCGACTTCGGCAATTTTGTTCAATGCAGCATCGCTCACTTCCAGCTGCATATCCACCTTAGCTAAACGCGTAGCAAGGTTTTTGAGCAGGATCGAAGCAATCGACGCGATATTTGCTTTATCGAGCCCATGGAACACCACAATCTCATCAACGCGGTTTAAAAACTCTGGCCGGAAGTGGGTTTTCAGTTCACCAAAAACCGCTTCCTTAATCTCGGCTTGATTTTTATCCGTCATCGATTGAATCAAGTGTGAACCAATATTGCTGGTCATCACAATCACGGTATTTTTAAAATCGACCGTACGCCCTTGACCATCAGTTAAGCGGCCATCATCGAGTACTTGCAGCAGAACATTAAAGACGTCCGGATGGGCTTTTTCGATCTCATCAAACAGAATCACGCTATACGGTTTGCGGCGAACCTGTTCCGTAAGGTAGCCGCCCTCTTCGTAGCCCACATAGCCTGGGGGCGCGCCGATCAAACGGGCAACGCTGTGCTTTTCCATAAACTCACTCATATCGATCCGAATTAAACGATCTTGGCTGTCGAATAAGAAAGCTGCCAACGCTTTACACAACTCCGTCTTACCAACACCCGTAGGACCAAGGAACATAAAAGAACCGTAGGGCTTGTTTTCTTCGGAGAGCCCGGCGCGTGAGCGGCGGATTGCATCGGACACTGCCCGAATGGCTTCCTCTTGGCCCACGACGCGCTGATGCAAATGGTCTTCCATTTTTAAGAGCTTGTCGCGCTCACCCTGCATCATTTTGGATACCGGAATACCCGTTGCGCGTGAAACTACCTCGGCAATTTCTTCTGCGCCCACTTGGGTACGGAGTAATTTATTCTTAGTAGCGCCTGCTTTACCATCCTTCGCTTCAGCAGCGGCGGCCGATTTGAGTTTTTGCTCTAACTCAGGTAATTTGCCGTATTGCAGCTCTGCCACTTGCTCAAGCTTGCCATCGCGTTGCAACTTCACGATTTCGGCCTTCACTTTTTCAATCTCTTCTTTGAGATGGGCTGCGCCTAAGGCAGCACCCTTCTCTGTCTTCCAAATTTCTTCGAGATCGGCGTACTCGGCGCCCAGGCGCTTGATCTCATCTTCAATCAATTGCAGGCGCTTTTTAGAGGCATCGTCTTTCTCTTTTTTGACAGCCTCGCGTTCGATCTTGAGTTGAATCAAGCGGCGATCGAGCTTATCCATCACTTCCGGCTTGGAGTCGAGTTCCATCTTGATACGAGCACCTGCCTCATCAATCAGATCAATCGCCTTATCTGGCAAGAATCGATCCGTAATGTAGCGATGTGACAACTCGGCAGCCGCCACAATCGCTGGGTCGGTAATCTCAATGCCATGGTGTAGCTCATAGCGCTCCTGTAGGCCACGTAAGATCGCGATGGTCGCCTCGACACTGGGTTCATCGACCATCACCTTCTGAAAGCGGCGCTCCAAAGCAGCATCTTTTTCAATGTACTTACGGTATTCCTCAAGGGTAGTGGCGCCAATGCAATGTAACTCACCACGCGCTAAGGCGGGTTTAAGCATATTGCCGGCATCCATGGCGCCTTCGCCCTTACCGGCACCAACCATGGTGTGAATTTCATCGATAAAGACAATCGTTTGGCCTTCGTCTTTGGCAACATCACTCAAGACCGACTTGAGGCGCTCCTCAAACTCGCCACGGTACTTTGCACCCGCCAATAACAAGGCCATATCCAGTACCAGTACACGCTTATTCTTGAGGGTTTCTGGAACTTCGCCATTGACGATGCGCTGAGCCAGGCCTTCGACAATCGCTGTCTTACCAACGCCAGGCTCACCAATCAAAACTGGGTTGTTTTTCCCGCGGCGCTGCAAAATCTGAATGGTGCGGCGAATTTCATCATCGCGACCAATGACCGGATCCAGCTTGCCCATGCGGGCACGCTCAGTCAAGTCAAGGGTGTATTTTTTCAGGGCCTCACGCTGACCTTCTGCGTCGGCACTATTGACGGACTCCCCGCCACGTACTAAATCAATCGCTGCCTCGAGCGCTTTACGCGTCAGGCCACATTCTCTGGCCAACTTACCAAGCTCACCTTTGTCGTCTGCAACGACGAGTAAAAATAGCTCGCCCGCAATAAATTGATCGCCCCGCTTATTCGCTTCTTTCTCCGTTAAATTGAGCCAATTGGCGAGATCGCGGCCAACCTGAACTTCGCCGCTACCCTGCACTTCTGGCAGCGCCGCAATCATCTTCTCCGCGCCCTTTTCGAGGCTAGCTACATTGACTCCCGCACGCGTCAATAGACTACGTACGCCGCTGTCTTGTTGCTTGAGCATCGCCAGCAATAAATGGGCTGGCTCAATGTATTGGTTGTCTTTGCCTACGGCTAAGCTTTGCGCATCGCTCAAGGCCTCTTGAAATTTAGTGGTTAATTTATCGATTCTCATATTGCGTCCTGTTGAATGGGATTGCGCCAAGCCGAACTGCATTAGGTGCTCGGTATGGCTTCTTTCATTAGAATATTAGGGCAATATCCCCAATTTCAAGCGTTTTTGAATGGATAAATCCGATTTGACCTGGCTTGTTTACCTCTTAGAGTGCGCTGACGGCAGCTTATACGCTGGGATTACCAATCGGCTAGAACACCGCCTCAATGCCCACAATACCGGTGCAGGGGCCCGCTATACCCGCTCTAGGCTGCCTGTCACCCTGCTAGCCACCCAAGAACACCCCGACCGATCAGAAGCATCCAAAGCAGAACTGAAGTTAAAACGTCTGCCCCGGGCTAAGAAGCGGGCTTTTTTTGATTCCAGCGCGTAGCAGCTGCATCATCGGTAACGCGGGCATCGACCCAGCGCCCACCCTCAGGCGTATCTTCTTTCTTCCAAAATGGCGCTGCGGTTTTGAGGTAGTCCATGATGAACTCGCAGGCCAAAAAGGATTCGCCGCGGTGCGCACTGGTCACCGCCACCAAGACAATTTGGTCTGCTGGCATCAAGGGTCCAATGCGGTGAATCACGAGCGCATCCCGAATATCCCAACGCGCTTTTGCTTCACTGACAATATCTTCTAGCGCTTTTTCAGTCATGCCTGGATAGTGCTCCAAGGTCATCGCCTGGACCTGACTACCTTCATTCATATCGCGCACGGTACCCACAAACGAGGTAATCGCACCAACCTGCAGATCGCCCTTGCGCAAGTTTGCAATCTCAGTTGTGAGATCAAAATCGGCTTGCTGAATGCGAATGGCCATCTAACCTCCCGTCACCGGCGGAAAAAAAGCCACTTCAGCGCCATCTACCAAGTCAGTGGATGGATTAACCATCTGGTGATTGAGAGCGCAGCGCAATACCTTGCCATCACCCAAGACCTCAGACCAAATACCGCCGCGCAATCGCAGATGGGCACGCAAATCATCCATCGTGCGCACAGACGCAGGCAATTCAATTGCCTCTTGCTCTAATCCGAGGCTTTCCCGTATCGAGGCAAAGTAGCGAAGTTGTAATTTCATAGCTAAATCGTAATCCGATTATTTGAGAAGTGCATCAAATGGGATGTACTTTACTAAATCACCGGCTTGAATTGGCTGGTTTGGCGGGCAGTCTACTAGACCATCGCCCCATGCTGCACTGGTTAGCACCCCTGAGCTTTGATTGGGATACAAATCAAGTCCGCCGTCATTATTGATTTTCACGCGCAAGAATTCATTACGGCGGTCGGCTTTGGGCCAATCAAAATCTGCGCGCATGAAATACGATTGGGTTTGATTTGCTTCGCGGCCCTGCAACTTCAGAATGAATGGTCTTACGAACAATAGGAATGTTACAAAGCTCGAAACGGGGTTACCGGGCAAACCGATAAACCAAGTTGATGTCCCTGGATTGGATTCTCGGCGCACCGATCCAAATGCGAGGGGCTTACCGGGTTTAATGGCAATCTGCCATAAATTGAGTTCACCTTCCGCGCTTACGGCCGGCTTAATGTGATCTTCTTCACCAACCGATACCCCGCCAGAGGTAATGATCAAATCGTGATCTTGGCTTGCTTGACGCAAAGCAGCGCGCGTCGCATCAAGCCGATCTGGCACGATGCCTAAATCCGTCGCATCACAGCCCAAAGCTTTAATGCAGGCCAGTAAGGTATCGCGGTTCGAATTGTAGATACCGCCCGGCTTTAATGGCTCACCGGGAAGCGAAAGCTCATCACCGGTAAAAAATGCGGCAACCCGCACGCGGCGTTTCACGGGCAAGTGGGTTAAACCGGCGGATGCTGCAACCCCCAGTTCTTGCGGACGTAATACACAACCTGCACTTAAAGCCACGTTGCCGGCGCTTAAATCTTCGCCACGCCGACGAATCCACTGTCCCACTGTGGGGGATGTTGCTATCGAAACAGCATCCGGCTTAGCAGGATCAATGGCGCAATCTTCCTGCATCACTACCGCGTCTGCGCCTAGAGGAACCGGTGCGCCTGTAAAAATACGAGCAGCAGTTCCTGCTAGAAGTTCTGTGCCAACTGAGCCCGCCGGAATACGTTGTGCAATTTTTAAGACGCTTCCAGGATTTTGAGTATCAGCAGTGCGGACTGCATAGCCATCCATCGATGTGTTATCTAAGGGCGGGACATCAACCAAACTCACTACATCTTTCGCCAAAACGCGCCCAAGGGCTGCTTGCATTGGGACCAACTCTACTTCGGAGACAGGAACTGCTGGCGCGAGCAATTGTTCGCGTGCCTGCGCTGCCGTCAACATCGGTGGCTTGGTCATTGCAGGCCTAAGATACGTGCTGAGCAATAAATTGCTTCACCACGCCAACCTCTGCCGGAATCGATTCGACCCGCTGGGGTAGTGATTTGATGTCTTTAAATGCGGGTGGGCATTCGGCTGGGCGACCAAGTGCCTCTTGAATCGTTTCTTCGAACTTAATCGGCAAGGCGGTCTCCAGCACCAGCATCGGAATATCCTTCTGCAAATACTCACGCGCTACTTTAACGCCGTCTGCAGTATGGGTGTCAATCATCACACCGTACTTGCCATCGATCTCCCGAATAGTCTTTAAGCGATCGGCATGGGTACTTCGGCCCGAGGCAAAACCAAACTGCTGCATCGTGGCGTAAACAGGGTCATTCGATAAATCAAAGCCGCCGGTTTCTTCGACTTGCTTAAAGAGGGCGGCTGTACGCTTACCGTCTTGCGAAAGTAAATCAAAAACAAAACGCTCAAAATTACTGGCTTTGGAAATATCCATCGATGGACTCGAGGTATGCAAGGTCTCAGCAGACTTGCGCGCGCGATAGATTCCTGTTCGAAAGAATTCATCGAGCACATCGTTTTCATTGGTGGCAACCACTAAGCGCTCGATCGGCAAACCCATCATGCGGGCAATGTGTCCCGCACAGACATTACCAAAATTACCCGAAGGAACAGTGAAGGATACTTTTTCAGAGCTGGATTGCGTCGCCAGCAAATAGCCTTGAAAGTAATACACCACCTGCGCAAGAACGCGCCCCCAATTAATCGAATTGACTGTACCAATTTGGTATTTGGCTTTATATGCCAGATCATTACTGACGGCCTTGACAATATCTTGGCAGTCATCAAAGACGCCATCTACGGCGAGATTAAAGATATTCGGGTCTTGCAGGGAATACATTTGAGCCGACTGAAAGGCGCTCATCTTCCCTTTGGGGGAAAGCATGAATACCCGAACGCCTGCCTTACCGCGCATGGCATATTCAGCGGCGCTACCCGTATCGCCCGAGGTGGCGCCCAATATATTGAGATGCTGACCTGCACGTTGCAGTGCATATTCAAATAAGTTGCCGAGTAACTGCATGGCCATGTCCTTAAATGCCAAGGTAGGGCCATTCGATAAGCTCAATAGACCAATGCGCGTACCACCCTCTTCGCCCAGCCAATGGAGCGGCGTAATATCACTCGCTTTATCTTCGGAGCGGCCGTTGCTATAAACGGCGGCAGTATAGGTTTTACGCACCAATGCGCGCAAATCGCCTTCTGGTATGTCGGGGCAATACAAGCTCAAGACTTCAAACGCCAAATCTGCATAAGCAAGCCCCCGCCATGAATCCAGTTGCGCTGGCGTTACTTTCGGGTATTGGACTGGTAAATAAAGTCCACCATCAGGAGCGAGGCCGCCCAAGAGAATTTCTAAGAATGATTGCTCTGGGCTGTTGCCGCGGGTCGACTGATAACGCATGGCGATTTAGGATAAATTTTCGAGGCGAATTTTAACGATCTCGCCAACAACAGTTTTCAGATCCTGAATATCGGTAATCGCTGCCAACATATTCTTTTCCTTCGTTTCGTGCGTCAGCATGACAAGGTCAGTTTGACTCTCACCTTCATCCGCTTCTTTTTGCAAGAGCGCGTCGATCGAAACACCATGCGATGCCAATATTTTTGTGATGTCTGCCAACACCCCAGCTTGATCCGCAACCCGCAAACGCAAGTAGTAGCTGGTGGTGATTTCGCCGATGGGCAAAACAACCGTGTCGCGCACGGCATCCGGCTGGAATGCCAAATGCGGCACTCGGTTTTCGGGATCGGCCGTCATTAAACGCGTGACATCCACTAAATCAGCAATTACGGCCGAAGCGGTTGGCTCCGAGCCGGCGCCTTTGCCGTAGTAAAGCGTAGTACCAACCGCATCACCAAATACCTGAACCGCATTCATGGCGCCCTCTACATTCGCGATCAAGCGCTTGCTGGGTATCAAGGTCGGATGCACTCGCAACTCAATACCGGATTTGGTTTTCTTGGTAATGCCGAGTAACTTGATGCGATAACCCAGCTGCTCTGCATATTTAATATCGGTTGCCGCTAATTTCGTGATGCCTTCTACATAGGCTTTATCAAATTGCATCGGAATACCAAATGCAATCGCGCTCATGATGCTGACTTTATGGGCAGCATCAATGCCTTCAATATCAAAGGTGGGATCGGCTTCGGCATAACCCAAGCGCTGGGCCTCCTTAAGCACCGTTGCAAAATCAGAGCCTTTATCGCGCATCTCCGACAAAATAAAATTGGTCGTGCCATTAATGATGCCGGCAATCCATTCGATGCGATTGGCAGTAAGCCCTTCGCGCAAGGCTTTAATAATTGGAATGCCACCAGCAACCGCAGCTTCAAATGCAACCATCACGCCCTTCGCATGGGCTGCTTTGAAGATTTCATTGCCGTGTACCGCAATTAAGGCTTTATTGGCTGTTACGACATGTTTACCGGCGGCGATGGCCTCGAGCACCAAATCCTTGGCAATCCCATAACCGCCAATCAGCTCAACTACGATATCGATCTCAGGATTGGCAATCACCGCACGGGCATCGCTAACAATCTGTGCGCGATCGCGAACCAGCTCCTTGGCGCGCTCTACATTGAGATCGGCGACGGTGTGTATACGGATACCACGACCGGCGCGGCGCAGAATCTCATCTTGATTGCGTTCGAGGACCGTGAAAACGCCCCCACCAACAGTTCCAATACCTAATAGTCCAACTTGAATCGGCTTCATGATGCCTTTGTAGCGAGTGATGCAGTGGCAGATGACTTGCCATGCTTTTGACGATAACGCTCCAGAAAACGCGCAAAGCGGCCAATGGCATCTTTCAGCACATCTTCATGGGGTAAGAAAACAACGCGGAAGTGGTCTGGCTTTACCCAATTAAATCCGGATCCCTGAACCATCAATACCTTTTCTTCGCGCAGTAAGTCGGCAATGAATTGCTGATCGTCCTCAATCGGGTACATCTCTGGGTCTAATTTAGGAAACAGATACAGTGCCGATTTTGGCTTCACACAACTCACTCCCGGGATGGCGGTAATCAATTCCCAAGCCAGGTCGCGTTGCCGAGCTAGGCGCCCTCCTTTGGCAACCAGATCATCAATGCTTTGATAACCACCCAGTGCCGTTTGAATGGCGTACTGCCCAGGAACGTTGGCACACAGGCGCATCGAAGACAACATGTTTAATCCCTCGACGTAATCCTTAATGCGTGACTTATCCCCCGAAACCACCATCCAGCCTGAGCGATAGCCGCAAGAGCGGTAGTTCTTAGATAGCCCATTAAAGGTAATGATGACAACATCGGATGACAAAGAGGCAAGGGAAACGTGCTTTTCCTCGTCGTAGAGCATCTTGTCGTAGATTTCATCAGCAAAGAGAATGAGTCCGTGCTCGCGCGCGATTTGCGTAAGCTCCATCAGTACTGCTTTGGAATAAATCGCCCCCGTTGGATTGTTTGGATTAATCATCACAATCGCTTTGGTGCGCGGGGTAATTTTGGAGCGCAAGTCCGCTAAGTCCGGCGCCCACTCTTTTGATTCGTCACATAAATAATGGATGGGGGTACCGCCCGACAAACTGACCGCAGCTGTCCACAAGGGATAGTCTGGCGCAGGAACTAAAACTTCATCGCCATTGTTCAGCAATGCATTCATCGCAAGCACGATCAATTCCGAGACGCCGTTGCCGGTATAAATGTCATCCAAGGTGACGCCCTGAATGCCTTTTTCTTGGCAGTACTGCATGATTGCTTTGCGGGCCGCGAAAATGCCTTTGGAATCAGAATAAGCAGATGCGTTACTTAAATTTCGAATCATGTCGAGCTGAATTTCTTCAGGGGGATCAAATCCAAACACACCCACATTACCGATGTTTAATTTAATGATTTTGTGACCCTCTTCCTCCATGCGCTGAGCAAGCTCAAGGACGGGTCCACGAATGTCATAACAAACGTCATTTAGCTTTTCAGACTTTAGGATCGGTTTCACGGTGGTTTTTGTAAATGCTGATAAATTAGTAAGGGTTAAGTACTTGAAAACTAGGCAAAAAAGCGACTAGTTATAATTTACTCAATTATGACAGAGCGCACACGTGAAACTCCATTCTGATACCCCCCTTGGCATCAATACGATAACTGGCTACGGCAAGGACTACATTGAGGTCAACCGGGTCCCATACCGCCATGCGGTCTTGGTTGGGCCCAGCGGCGCAGTTGGCCAATGGGAAGCCTCTTCCTTTGCGGCCCTTGAGCCTAGCCACTTTGCCCAAATAGCCGATCTCAAGCCAGAACTGGTGATTTTTGGTAGCGGAGCCGTTCAGCGCTTTCCTCGCCCCGATTTGTTGCGGGCCCTCATCAATGCCAAAATTGGCTTTGAGATTATGGATACCCAGGCAGCCTGCCGTACATACAACATTTTGGTGGGCGAAGGTCGCCAGGCTATGGCAGCTTTATTACTGGATCCCCAATAACGATGTTCGGCCCCATCAACAAAACCCCTGCCTTATTAACTCCAGTTGGGATTTTGATCGTGGGGGCGCTGTATGCCCTCTTGTGGTTTGGTAGCCTCGATTACCGTCACCTGATTCCATCCGACGAAGGCCGGTACGCTGAGATTGCCCGTGAAATGCTGGTCAGTGGCGACTGGATCAGTCCGCGTTACCACGACTACAAATATTTTTTCAAGCCGCCACTGCAACTGTGGGCAACCGTCATTGCATTTGATTGGTTTGGCATTGGTGAATGGCAGGCACGTTTGTGGGGAGCCCTGACCGGCTTTTTAACTATTCTTTTTGTTGGCTATACCAGCACTCGGCTTGACGGCCCACGCGCTGGCTGGATTGCAGCAGTCGCTCTGGCCGCAAGCCCCATGTGGATTATCAGTGGCCATGTGAACTCCTTGGACATGGCCTTATCGGCATTTTTAGCATCCACCTTATGCGCACTGCTCCTCGCTCAAGAGAGCAAAACAACTGCGGGCACACGCGGCTGGATGTTGCTCTGCTGGACGTTTATGGCGTTAGCAACCCTATCCAAAGGCTTAATTGGAGCTGCACTACCTACCCTAGTATTGATTGCGTATTCGCTTAGCGCTTGGGATTGGCGAATTTGGAAGCGGCTTCACATCGTCAGCGGTCTATTGCTGTTTTTCGCCATTACTGCACCCTGGTTCATTGTGATGTCGATCCGCCATCCCGAATTTTTTGAGTTCTTCTTTATCCACGAGCATTTTGAGCGCTTTACCCAAGATACCCACCGTCGCACGGGGGCGATTTACTTTTTCATTCCGCTACTGGTTGCTGGATTTTTACCGTTTTTATTTCAATTGCCTGGCGCAGTAGCGCAGGCATGGAAGTCACGGCAAGGGCACTTTTCTGCAGGCTGGATGCTTGTGTGCTGGTTTGTCATCATCTTTGCTTTTTTTAGTGTGTCGCGCTCCAAATTGCCGGGCTACATCATTCCGATTTTTCCAGCCCTAGCGATGTTGGTCGGTCGGTATTTGGATCGCCAGTTAGGTCAAACGAATGTCCTGCCAATAACCTGGATCTTACAAACGGGATGCTTTGCCCTTGTGGGTTTTGTTGGCTTCTTCTTTTTATCTTTTGTTGGGGTGCAAGCGCAGCCCGATGAGATCACCGCCTATGCGGAATACACCCAATGGATTGCTGTCGCTTTAGTCGCCTTGATTTTCTTTAGCAGCGTGGCAGCATGGCAAGCAAGGCGCAATGGTATTACCAGCATTGCCAGTCTGGCGATTGGCTTTTATCTCACCAGTATGATTGCCGGCACTGGCCACGAAACACTGGGTCGTGCCGTGTCCGGGGTGGACTTAGCTAATCGGGTGCGCAATGCAATCCCAGCAGATGCGCCAATCTATTCCGTCCGGATCTTGGATCACACTCTGCCCTTTTATTTAGGCCGAACCATGATCATGGTGGAGTTTCCAGATGAGCTGCAGTTCGGCGTAGATCAAGAACCCGAGCGCTGGGCGCCCACCTTGAATGATTTTATTGAGCGTTGGAAAGCACAGCCCAATGCCTATGCACTCATGGTGCCCTCACAATACGCCGAGCTTGAACGCTTGGGGCTGCCGATGGAAATCGTTGACCGGGATTCGCGCCGCATCATCGTTAAACATCCGACTGGTGTTGTAAATCCGGCATTGCCACGCTAGACTGATTAATAAGCGCACAGAACCCCATGCCAGACACGACATCACTCCCCTTTATTCCCTTTACGCGCCCCAGCTTTGATGAGGCCACGATTGCAGCAGTCGCGGATGTATTGCGTTCTGGTTGGGTTACCTCTGGTCCCAAATTGGCAGAATTCGAGGCGGCGCTGAGCGCCTATTTTGGCAATCGGCCAGTGCGCTGTTTTGCCAACGGCACTGCCACCATGAAAATTGCCTTACAAGTAGCGGGCATCGGTCCTGGTGATGAGGTGATTACCACGCCAATCTCTTGGGTTGCCACATCCAATGTGATTCTGTCAGTTGGCGCTACGCCCGTGTTTGTTGATATTGATCCCCGTACGCGCAATATCGATCTCGATAAAGTACCCGCAGCAATTACTACCAAAACGCGCGCAATCATGCCCGTCTATTTGGCTGGGCTCCCCGTCAATATGGACATGCTCTATGCCCTCGCGAAAGAGCATGGATTGCGAGTGATTGAAGATGCGGCCCAAGCCTTTGGCTCGGAATGGAAAGGACAACGGATCGGTAGCATCGGCGATCTGGTGAGCTTTAGTTTTCAGGCAAATAAAAATCTCTCTACCGTCGAGGGAGGTTGTTTGGTTTTAAATAATCTTGAAGAGGCGCGTCTCGCAGAAAAGCTACGCCTGCAAGGCCTCACTCGAACCGGTATGGATGGCATGGATGTTGACATGCTGGGCGGAAAAGATAACTTGACCGATGTGAACGCGGTGATTGGTTTGCATCAACTCAAACACATCCGTGAGTTTCAGGAAAAACGCACGGCATTAGCAGCGCACTACTTTACGGTCTTGCACGCCGGCCTTAAACAAGCGACTTTGCAGGATCTTGGCCTGGAGCTTCCTGTGCAATCGGATGGCGATTGCAGATCAAACTGGCATATGTTTCAGGTCGTATTACCCCTGGAGCAACTCACCGTCGACCGCGCCCACATCATGGCCGATTTAAAAGAACAGGGCATCGGCACCGGCGTTCACTATCCAGCTATTACCGGCTTCAGTCTTTACCAGCAAAAGGGTTATCAACTCAGCAATACACCGATTGCAGCGCGCATCGGTAAATCCATACTGACTTTGCCGCTCTTTCCGGGCATGAGCAATCTAGACGTGGAGCGCATTGTGAATGCCTTGCTAGGTCTTTTGACCAAGTACCGCAAAAGTTAGCGTTACTGGGCCGCTCTGGGCGGGCCAAATCGCTTGTGATTGCTTAAATTAGACCCCGGGGTCGACATCAGGCAAAATTGCGGTATGACCGCAAACCCGTTACAGCCAGCACCCCAACTGAGTATTGTCATTCCGGTATACAACGAGGAAGAAGGGCTCCAAGCCCTATTTGATCGCCTGTATCCCGCAATGGACCAATTGCAAGCGAAATTAAATCTTCGCTACGAAATTATTTTTGTCAACGATGGCAGCAAGGATCGCTCTGCAGGGATGTTGGCAGCCCAATTTGATTTGCGTCCAGACGTCACTCGCGTTGTGTTATTTCAGAACAACTTTGGTCAGCACATGGCCATCATGGCTGGTTTTGAGTACGCCCGCGGTGAATCCATTATTACGCTCGATGCAGACTTGCAAAACCCGCCCGAGGAAATCGCCCTACTTGCAGCAGAATTAATTAAAGGCCACGATTACGTGGGCACGATCCGCTCCAACCGCCAAGACAGTTGGTTTCGCAAAACCGCATCGCGCGCAATGAATCACCTCCGGCAGCGCATTACGCGCATCACCATGACCGATCAAGGCTGCATGCTGCGCGGTTACAGTCGCCGTATTGTGAATTTGGTACGTCAGTGCAATGAAAGCAATACCTTTATTCCGGCGCTCGCCTATACCTTTGCAGCAAACCCAACCGAAATTGAGGTGAAACACGAGGAGCGCTTTGCTGGTGAATCCAAGTACAGCTTGTACCAACTCATCCGTCTGAACTTTGACTTGGTTACTGGCTTTTCGGTGATGCCGCTGCAACTCTTTTCTATTTTTGGCATGTTACTCGCACTGGGATCCGGCACCCTCTTCGCCCTTCTCTTAGTGCGTCGCTTCGTTCTGGGCTCGGAGGTTGAAGGAGTGTTCACCCTGTTTGCTTTGACCTTCTTCTTAATTGGCGTAATGCTCTTTGGTCTCGGCCTCTTGGGCGAATACATTGGTCGTATTTATCAGCAAGTGCGTGAGCGCCCGCGCTATGTAGTTCAAACTGTTTTAGAACGGCCTTAGTCATTGAATACACCCAAGGCACCAATTCGGGCGCTGGTATTTGCTTACCATAATGTGGGTGTGGGCTGCATCAAGGCTCTTTTGGATGCCGGCATTCAGATTGAGTTAGTGGTGACCCATGCCGATGACCCCCATGAAAATATTTGGTTTGGCAGTGTTGCCGCCCTATGCCAAGAACGTGGTATTCCGTATGTCCAACCCGAAGCTAGCGATCTTTTAGAACTCTTGCCGCAGTTTAAAAAAATAGCGCCGGATTATATTTTTTCGTTTTACTACCGCTATATGATTACCTCGGACATTCTTGCGACTGCCCGTATCGCCTCACTCAATATGCACGGCTCACTGTTACCGAAGTACCGTGGTCGCGCGCCCGTAAACTGGGCGATCCTGCATGGAGAAACGGAAACGGGGGCAAGCCTGCACATCATGGAAGCCAAACCCGACGCCGGCGATATTGTTGGCCAGGTAGCAGTGCCTATTGACCCCGATGAAGATGCGACTGCCGTATTTGCCAAAGTGAGTAATGCTGCAATTGAGGTGATGCAGGCTGCCCTGCCCGAGCTTTTACAAGGCCGCGTTCCAAGAACTCCGAATGTGCTCGCTAACGGTAGCTATTTTGGCGGCCGCAAACCCGAGGATGGCCGCATCCACTGGAATCAGAGCGCAAAACAAGTTCATGACCTAATTCGTGCGGTAGCGCCCCCTTATCCCGGCGCATTTACCGATTGGCAAGGCGCGCGCATGGTTATCGCCAAGTCCAAGCTCAACCCCCTTCTGCCAAGCTCCATTGATCTTGATCAGCTCGGCATCCAGGTAGTTGATAATCGAGTATTCGGCATTTGCGGGAATCACCAGGCCATTGAAATCATGGCATGGCAACCGGTAAGTGCAAATTAGTTAGCAGGCATTTAAAACACGGGTAACTGGGTCGCATTATGAAAAAAGTTCTGATTTTGGGTGTGAATGGATTTATTGGTCACCACCTTTCGAAACGCATTTTAGAAACCACCGATTGGGATGTCTATGGCATGGACATGCAAAACGATCGCCTCGGTGATTTGGTCTCGCATCCTCGCATGCATTTCTTCGAGGGTGACATTACGATCAATCGCGAATGGGTTGAGTACCACATTCGTAAATGCGATGTGATTCTACCGCTCGTAGCCATCGCGACGCCAGCCACCTATGTACAGCAGCCCTTGCGTGTGTTTGAGCTCGACTTCGAAGCCAATCTACCGATCGTGCGCTCTGCGGTTAAATACAAAAAACATTTGGTCTTTCCGTCGACCTCGGAAGTCTATGGCATGTGCGAAGACGCGGAGTTTGATCCAGCCCAGTCCAATCTGGTCTATGGCCCAATCAATAAACCCCGCTGGATTTATGCTTGCTCGAAGCAATTAATGGATCGCGTTATTTGGGGCTACGGCATGGAAGGTCTGCGCTTTACTTTGTTTAGACCGTTTAATTGGATCGGTCCTGGTCTGGATAGTATCTACACACCCAAAGAAGGCTCTTCTCGTGTGGTAACTCAGTTCTTAGGGCACATCGTACGCGGCGAACCGATTAATTTAGTCGATGGTGGCGAGCAAAAACGCGCCTTTACTTACATCGATGATGGCATTGACGCGCTCATGCGCATCATTGCCAATGAAGGCGATATCGCCAACGGCAAAATCTATAACATCGGCAATCCAGCGAACAATCATTCTGTGCGCGATCTGGCCAATCAAATGCTAGCGATTGCACGCAGCATTCCGGAATACGCCAAAACTGCAGGTCAGGTCAAAATTGTCGAGACGACCTCGGGTGCTTACTATGGCGTGGGCTACCAAGACGTGCAAAACCGCGTGCCTGCGATTGATAACACCATGAGTGAACTAGGCTGGAAGCCGTCCACCACGATGAGCGATGCTTTGAAGCATATTTTTGAAGCCTACCGCCATGACGTTGAAAAAGCCCGTCACTTAATGGACCAAGAGTAAAAAAGGCATGGCCAAAATTGCCCTGAAGGTGGATGTCGACACCTTAAGAGGAACGCGCGAAGGAACGCCTAATTTAGGCCGCACCTTTGATCGCCTTGGCATCAAGGCTACCTTTTTGTTTAGCATGGGGCCAGACCATACTGGCTGGGCTTTAAAGCGGGTCTTTCGGCCTGGCTTTCTGAAAAAAGTCAGCAGAACATCGGTGGTAGAGCATTACGGCATCAAGACCCTCCTCTATGGTGTGCTTTTACCTGGCCCCGATATTGGGCGTGAGGCTGCTAGCGAAATGCAAGCCATTGATCGTGCCGGACATGAGACCGGCATTCATACTTGGGATCACGTCGATTGGCAAGATGGCGTGCGTCATCGTGATAGCGCCTGGACAAAAGCACAGATGCAAAAAAGCGTTGATCGCTTTGTTGAAGTCTTTGGTCATTCGCCAGTAACCTACGGCGCTGCCGGCTGGCAAATGAATGAGGCCGCTTTAGAGCAGCTCGATGACTGGGGTATTCAGTACTCTTCCGATGGCAGGGCTCTGCCGAATCTGGTTCCCTACCGCATTGCGTTTGGCCATGGGAAAAGTAAGCACGTGCAATACCCTACTACCTTGCCTACCTTCGATGAGTTAATCGGCGTGGATGGCATGGATGCGCTGGGCGCTGTCCGCCACATTCTGTCCCTGACGCAAAGCAATCCCAACGATCAAGTTTTTACCCTGCATGCTGAGCTAGAAGGGCAAAAGCTCCTGCCTGCCTTTGAATGCCTGCTGGCTGGCTGGCTTGATCAGGGCCATGACCTAGTTACGATGGGTGAGCTACACCAATCTTGGGCGGCCACCAAACAACTCGATAAAATAGCAGTATTGCCGCTAACGTGGGGTGAAATACCCAATCGCAGTGGCGAGCTGATGATTCAGCCTGCGAACTGATTTAATAAAAGGAAAACCCATGTCAATTGCTATCGGCCAACCCATTCCACCGTGCGAAGTGCCGGCAACGTCCCAGCTGACTTTTTCACCGCTGGCTGCCAAAGGTAAAAAGTTGGTACTCTACTTTTACCCTAAAGACATGACTCCCGGTTGTACAGCTGAGTCTGGCGAGTTTCGTGACCGCATCGAGGCGTTTACAAAAGCGAATACTTTGGTCATTGGCGTCTCGCGCGACACCCTTAAATCCCATGATAATTTCCGGCAAAAATTAGAGCTGCCGTTTGAGCTGGTTGCCGATACTGAAGAAGTACTGTGCCAACTGTTCGGCGTCATGAAAATGAAGAACATGTACGGCAAACAAGTTCGCGGCGTGGAGCGCAGTACATTCTTATTCGATGTCAACGGCAAACTGGCCAAAGAATGGCGTGGCATTAAGGTAACGGGCCACGTGGATGAGGTCCTGAAGGCAGCCCAAGCTTTGTAATAAATATGCCTTAATTCTATCTAGGGAATTGCCCTCATAAAAAGCCCCAATCTGGGGCTTTTTTTCATCAAAGGTACTTGCTTTGATCAAAATATACGGTAAAGTAAAGCATATGCAGCGTTGGCGACGAGACAGATTCTCGATCCGTATCACTCCCCTGCTTGACCTGATTATGGCAAGCACGATGAACGCCCTTCACCGCTTTTACCATCCCCGCAGTGCCGATCTAAACCGCCGAATCCCTCTTGGCGGTTTTTTAATTAGGAGAGTCTGAATGCCTTTGCCCCCAAGCCCAACCCAAATTGCTGATCAGGTTAAATTGGACCGCAAGGAGACGCCGGATTTAAAGAAACGACCTGCACCCATGAAGGTCGTCGAGGTCGATAGCCTCATCAATGAAATTACCGCCGTCCCGAGCGAGACCGCCGAGTGGGCCGAAGAGGCGCCGGCAGATTTATCTGCGGCAGAAGTGGCGCTTGAGCGCATCAAGGCGGATCACCGCGCCAGACAAGGCGATAAAAAGGCATTGCTTGAACCTAAGGCAAAACGCATTACCCGCACCGGTCCGCCCTCCCTCTTTGTACTCGATACCAATGTATTAATGCACGATCCCGCCTCCCTCTTTCGCTTTGCAGAGCACGATCTCTATTTGCCAATGACGACCTTAGAGGAACTCGACAATCACAAAAAGGGTATGAGTGAAGTTGCGCGCAATGCGCGCACCGTGAGTCGCTCATTAGACCAATTGATTGCTGGAACTAGTGGTGCCTTAGATGACGGCATTCCATTAGATAAGCTAGGTCACCAAGATGTTTCTGGAAGATTGTATTTTCAAACCCACCTCACTACGGCCATCCTTCCGGAAGGGCTACCTGAGGGCAAGGGAGACAACCTCATCTTGGCGGTTGTAAGCGAACTGCAACAAAAGCATGCTGATAAAGAAGTGGTGTTGGTATCAAAAGACATCAATATGCGCATTAAGGCCAGAGCGTTAGGCCTGCCTGCTGAAGATTACTTTAATGACCAGGTCTTAGAAGACCGTGATTTGATGTATTCCGGGGTCATGACTTTACCTAGTGATTTTTGGCCCAAGCACGGTAAATCGATGGAGAGCTGGGCTGATAGCAAAAGCGGCACGATGTTCTATCGGGTATCGGGTCCACTTGTGCCGAGTATGCTAGTCAATCAATTTGTTTACCAAGAAAATCCGGATGGCTCCACCCCGTTTTACGCGCAAGTACGCGAAGTAAATGGTAAGTCTGCGCTTTTGCAAACCCTACGTGATTTTTCACATCAAAAAAATAATGTGTGGAGCGTCACTGCCCGCAATCGTGAGCAGAACTTTGCCATGAATCTGCTGATGAACCCAGAGGTTGATTTTGTTACCTTATTGGGTCAAGCGGGTACCGGTAAAACCCTCTTAGCACTCGCAGCAGGTCTTGAGCAAGTGCTCGATAGCAAGCGCTATAACGAAATTATTATTACGCGCGCAACCGTACCAGTGGGTGAGGATATTGGCTTTTTACCCGGTACCGAAGAAGAGAAAATGCAACCCTGGATGGGCGCGTTTGATGACAACCTGGAGGTACTGCAGCGCAATGAAGATGGCGCTGGGGAATGGGGTCGTGCCGCTACCCAGGAATTAATTCGGTCTCGCATTAAAGTCAAAAGCATGAACTTCATGCGTGGTAGAACCTTCGTTAGTAAATTTGTGATTATTGATGAGGCACAGAACTTAACCCCCAAGCAAATGAAAACCTTAGTCACACGTGCTGGCCCTGGCACCAAGATTATTTGCCTGGGTAATATTGCGCAGATTGATACTCCCTATCTCACAGAAGGGTCGTCTGGCCTGACGTATGTAGTGGATCGCTTCAAAGGCTGGCGCCATGGTGGGCATATCACCTTAGCCCGCGGGGAGCGTTCGCGTTTAGCAGACCATGCTGCAGAAGCCCTCTAGCATTGACCAACATAGGGGCGTTGATACTGCATCACGACGCGCCTATGTGACTGGTCTTGCACTGCTATTACCCAGTCTGATTCTTGCTGGATGTAGCACTCCTACACGCAAACCAGCACCCCCAAGCAAGATCGCCAAATTTAAGGAAGACACCAGCGTTGGTACAGAGGGAATTTCCATCGCAGCGATGGGTCTAGTGGGAGTGCCTTACCGTTTTGGCGGCAACACCCCCGCTGGTGGTTTTGATTGCAGCGGCCTCATTGTCTATGTCTACAACAACGCTGCGGGTATAAAGATGCCACGCACAGTTCAAGAAATGAGCCGTGCTGGCCAAAGCATTCAGAATGCTGCTCCAGCGCCCGGGGATTTAGTGTTTTTCAATACCACTGGGGAGCGCTATTCCCATGCTGGAATCTATGTAGGGCACGGTCGTTTTGTGCATGCCCCAAGTAAAGGCGGGACGGTACGTCTAGATCAAATGACCAGCCCGTATTGGGCAGCACGCTATACCGAAGCGCGCCGCTTTGCCAACACGAAACCGTAATTAACTGCGCTTAAGCCGTGTTCGAAACGAGCAAGTTATTCAGAACAGCATTGGTATCAAAATACACTTGCCAATAGTGATCATTGCTGCAATAGGGACGAACCGCCAGGATGGGTCCAGCTGGACTTGCCTCTAAGATACTCACCTCAACTGGTGGCGCGGTAAGGACATTGGGAATGGCGCTAATGCGCTGCTTCAATAAAGCAATCGCAGCATCATGGTTTGCTGTATTCGGTAGCTGGCACTTTAAATCTACTCGGCGGTAAGTTGTATTGCTAAAGTTTTGAATGGTATCGCCCAAGATCTTGCTATTACCAACGATCGTTGACACGTTATCCGGCGTAATAATGGTCGATGAAAAAAGACCAATTTCTTTTATGGTGCCATTTACACCGCCAGCAATGACAAAATCACCTACTTTAAATGGGCGTAGCACAATCAAGAAAACGCCTGCTGCAAAATTAGATAGAAGCCCTGCCCAAGCAGCGCCAATCGCAATACCTGCAGTAGCAAACAAGGCCGCAAAGGTAGTGGTCTGGATTCCGAAGTAGCCCAGAATGCCAACTGCCAGCAAGATATTTAAGGTGACATTGACGACTGAACCAACGTAGCGCACTACAGTAGGGTCAATCTGCTGACGCTCTAGCGCGCCCCGAACCATACGCAAAGCAAAGCCGATTAACCAGCGCCCAATAACCCACAGCGCAATGGCGCCAAGCACTTTGATACCTACATCCGTTGCTGTATCAATAATGAGATCTTGAATTTTGGCTAAATCAATTGAGGACAT
>CAZUMD010000002.1:0-6247 GCA_964621735.1 uncultured Polynucleobacter sp. | reverse complement strand
TCGGCGTGATAAACCTCATCCCGATAAATAAACATAATTAAATCGGCGTCTTGCTCAATCGCGCCAGATTCCCGCAGGTCGGACATGATGGGACGCTTATTGGGGCGCTGCTCCAAGCCACGATTCAACTGCGACAGTGCAACTACGGGGCACTGCAACTCTTTGGCAAGGGACTTTAATGAGCGCGAGATTTCCGAGATTTCCGTGGCGCGGTTTTCAGAACTGGATCCGCCACTACCGCTCATCAGCTGCAAGTAATCGATCACCACTAAGCCCAATGTGCCGCCAAAGTTACGGGCGATACGCCGTGCTCGTGCACGCAACTCTAAACTTGATAGTGATCCCGTCTCATCAATCAAAATTTGGGTATTACTTAGGCGTGCAATCGCATCCGTTACGCGCGGCCACTCATCATCATTGAGTTTGCCGGTACGCATTCTGGATTGATCAACGCGCCCGACGGAGCCTAATAAACGGGATGCCAGTTGTGAGCCGGACATCTCCATCGAGAACACCACTACTGGTAGACCCTCTACCAGGGCAACGTGCTCTGCAATATTTAATGCCATCGCCGTTTTCCCCATTGAGGGTCTTCCAGCCACAATCACTAAGTCACCTTTTTGCAAACCACTAGTTTGCTTATCGAGATCAATAAAGCCGGTTGCAATACCAGTGACATCACTGCCACCTTGACGGTTGTATAACTCATCAATGCGTGCAACGACTTCGCGAAGCAGGGGTTCGATTTCGAGGTAATCGGATTTACGATTACCCTCCTCGCCGATTTGCAAAATACGGGACTCCGCCTCATCGAGCAGAGTTCGCACGGAGCGTCCTTCAGGTAAAAAAGCGGAGCTAGCGATGTTATCTGATACCTCAATTAAGCGGCGCAGAATACTGCGATCGCGCACAATCTCGGCGTAGCCTTTGATGTTGGCGGCACTGGGGGTGCTTTGTGCCAATGAGTTGAGGTAATCAATGCCAACTAAATCGCCGCCCTGCTCCGATTTAATGGCTTCATGAACGGTAATGACGTCGGCTGGATGGTTATCCCCAACTAGGCGCTGAATGACTTTGTAAATTAAGGCGTGCTCAGGACGATAAAAATCTTTGTCCGATAGCGCTGCGCCCAGTCGATCCCAGGCGGTGTTATCGAGTAACAATCCGCCAAGCAAGGATTGCTCGGCCTCTACTGAATGGGGAGGGACTTTGAGGGCCTGCACGGCTGCATCCCCAGATCCCGCCATGCCAGGATTTAGCGTAACGGAACGGGGACGTTGATCAGCCATGAGGCGACTCGATTAAAACTTAGGCCTGCTCACCAACAACACGAATGTTGATATCGACTACGACATCGGTGTGCACTGCCACTGCTACTGGATGATCACCGACCATTTTCAATGGGCCAGTAGGCATCCGGACAGCAGCTTTCTCAATCACAAAGCCTTTGGCTTTCATGGCATCTGCGATGTCGTGGTTGGTTACAGAACCAAACAAACGGCCATCGACACCCGCCTTTTGACCGATTTCCAATACCAAGCCAGCCAGCTTTTGACCAATTGCTTGGGCGGCAGCTAATTTTTCAGCGGCCACTTTCTCGAGCTCAGCACGGCGCGTAGCAAAGTCAGCAATTGCTGCTTCAGTAGCGCGGCGGGCTTTGCGTTGTGGAATTAAGAAATTGCGAGCGTAACCGTCTTTGACGCGAACCACGTCGCCTAGGTTGCCCAGGTTGATAACTTTTTCTAAAAGGATAATTTGCATTGAGGGCTCCTAATTATTTCTTGTGTTGATCGGAGAATGGCAATAAAGCCAAATAGCGCGCGCGCTTAATTGCGGTATCCAGCTGACGCTGAAATTTCGCTTTCGTGCCGGTCAAACGCGCTGGCGTGATCTTGGCATTCTCGCCAATAAAGTCTTTTAACGTATCAACGTCTTTGTAGTCAATCTGCTCAACTCCGCCAACGGTGAAACGGCAATAGCGCTTACGCTTGAACAATGGGTTTTGCGCGGGCTTCTTTTTGAAATCGGGTTTTTTTCCAAACGCCATGGTGATTTCCTCTTTTAACTTTGTAATTGAATGTGGTTTATATGAAAGACTAAGCGCTGATTGCGTATTGTTTTGGGGGCCATGAATCCGGTAAATACTGCCTGGGTTCCTAAGTCCATTTGCGCTAGCACCTGATGTACAGGGCCAATTGCAATGGCTTCCACGCTCATTTGGATTTTCCTGGGCCGCTCTACTTCCATCACTTCGCCAACATAATCAAGCTGGCAATAAATAACGGGTAAACCGGCTGGGGTAAATCGAATTGCGTCTTTGGACACCAAGGCAGCAGTTAGGGTGAATTGATTCAACGCCATTCCGCCACTGGTTTACGCTCTATCGCCTCCGAGTCTCTCTTCAAAAATGCTTAGACCGTTGCAACAGGTGCGTCGGTTTGGGCTTGCTTGCGGGCTTCTTCGCGCTGCACTTCTTTCATCATGATCGATGGCTCAGACTCGGCCTTCTTCATCTTGATGATTAAGTGACGCAAAACAGCATCGTTAAATTTGAACGCATGCTCAAGCTCTTCCAGAGTCTTCTGGTCACACTCGATATTCATGCAAACGTAGTGGGCTTTGGCCAACTTGTCGATCATGTAAGCCATCTGGCGACGACCCCAATCTTCAATGCGATGAACTTTGCCGCCACTGGTAGCCAATACGGCTTTGTAACGATCAATCATCGCGGGCACTTGCTCGCTTTGGTCCGGATGGACGATAAAAACGATTTCATAATGACGCATCTAACACTCCTTAAGGGTAAAGCTACCTGGGCGTCATCCAAATCAGATGGTGTTGATTTGGAAACCAGTGCAGCAAGGGTGAAAACAAATTGTAAAAACAGGAATTACATAATCTTGCTTTATTCAGGCAAGACTGCGATTCTAGCAAAAAAATCCTGCCAAGTCATGGATTTACCGTCCTGCTTGGCTTCTTTGGCTGCATATAAGGCCAATTGCAGGGCAATTCTGGCTTTAGGGCTCGATAAGCTGCCTGCAGCCACCCAGCCCACGGGGTCGGTTTCTGGCAGATGAAGATGAACATGCCCCCCGCCCACCCGAGAGGCCTTGGCAATGGCCACCCCCATCTCAGCCAAGGCATGTAGAGGCTTAAGCCAAGCCGTTTGTACACCCCCCATGCCGGTACCTGCTATCACCAGCCCCCGAATTGGCTGACCTAGCCAATGCAACACCGTTTCTGGCCTGGCGCCAGCATGGCTAGTCAGGATCTCCACCCAAGGCCAGGCATCTTCCGGTGGTATAGCCATATCCGGGCCCGAATCTGCCTGTATGCGCCGAATACGCGATAGCCACGAGGGATTAATCAAATGAACCGGGCTGCTGGGTGCATCGCGCAGCGGGGCATTGAGTTCGCTGGTATGGCGCTTAGCCAGGTCGCGAGCCAAGCAGACCCGACCAGCAAAGATACCAAAGACACCAGCCGGGCAGGTTTCAAGATCCATTTGAGCCCAATGCAGGGCCGCTTGCAGATTGAGGGGACCATCTGCTTGGGGGTGGTTTGATGGCAGCATTGCTCCGGTCAAAATCACCCGCTTACCCAGACGCTCGGCCTGCTTACTGCAAACCGCACCCAAAAAGAGTCCCGTCTCCTCAATCGTGTCGGTGCCGTGGGTGACTACTATCCCAAGAACATCTGGGTTATCCAGCGCCGCTCGCACCGCAAGGCCAAGCTGGGTTAAGTGGCTTTCCGTTAAATCCCGGCTGTCGATGTTGGCAAGCTGCACTGTACGAATTTCACCCTGCGCAACTCCAGTACTGGATTGCACGGCCGGAATGAGGCTTTCAAGGGCTACCTGGCCCGACCGGTAGGCGGATGGATTTTTTGGGTCCTGAGCAAGGCCAGCGATCGTGCCGCCCATGCCAATAACTAAAACATGCTGATTGGGGGATTTCATGAACCCATTATCCATTTAACAAAACCTCTTGAAATAACAAAAATACTGTATACAATCACAGCATGGACATAAACACAGCTGAATTGCTCGATTTACCCAAATTAACGCCCCGCCAGGCAGAAATCTTGGCCTTGATCACCTCGGCGATACAGGAAAGCGGTTTACCGCCGACCCGCGCTGAAATCGCTACCTGCCTTGGCTTCGCCTCGGCCAATGCGGCGGAAGAACATTTGCGCGCCCTGGCTCGCAAAGGCTACATCGAACTGACGCCAGGTACCTCGCGCGGTATCCGCATTGCGCAGCAGCACAGTGGGCTTTTTCAATTTGGCCGATCTCAGCAAATGTCTCTACCTTCCGGTGCGCTTCAGCAACTCACACTTCCATTGATTGGTCGCGTTGCAGCTGGCTCGCCCATCATGGCCGTGGAGCACATTGAAAAGCACGTCCCGATTGACCCGAGCTTGTTTAGCAAAGGAGCGGATTACTTACTTAAAGTAAAAGGGATGAGCATGCGCGACGCCGGTATTTTAGATGGCGACTATTTAGCGGTGCACAAGACAACGGAAGTGCGAAACGGCGATATTGTGGTCGCTCGCATTGATGATGAAGTTACTGTCAAACGCTGGCTGCAGAAAAAAGGCAGCAATGGCATGGTGATTGAATTGCAGGCGGAGAACCCAGACTTCAAAAACATCACGATCGATGCAAGGCAGCCCAATTTCGCGATTGAAGGTCAAGCCGTTGGCCTGATTCGGGCAAACGGCCTTTAATAAAAAGGCTCTACAGTCTAGCGCTTACTTGGCGCGACGACATTGGCATTTTTAGGCGAAGCCGTAATGATGATGATCGACTTTGGTCCGGTTAACGAGCCTTCATTGATCTCAACCGTCGAAGTTCGTTCGCCTTTGGTAAACACCAAAATACTGGTCTTTGATTTAACGGCTGTTACGGTAGTCCACCCCGCCTTGGGATACTCTGCCTGGAAAAAAGCATAGATATCCGTTGGGCTTTGCAAGCCATTCAAAACCACACGACCTACCCAATTATCACCACGGCCAATAATTAAAGAATCAGTGCCCATGATGCGCGCTCCAGCTGGAAGCGGCATATCACCCAACAGTTGCGCTTGAATTTGATTGACTTCATCTGGCGTGCCGGTTGGAGAATCGCCTGAGGTTGCGCAACCGCTTAGTAAGAGTGCTGTGCAAAGCAGCGATGCTAGGCAGGGGTTTAGCTTTAGAAGGGTCATGGGCACATCCGGTTGTGATTGAACATTAACATTGTAAGTATTGTGGGGGAATCAATCAATCGCCTAAAAACCCCTTAAAACCCGTATAGATTGATATGCCCGTAGTGGCAAGTGCAACCGCAGTACTGCCAAAATTATGTAGTCTCTTCATAATGATTTCAACGGATTGGGGCGATAACTTTCCTTCGGCAAACCCCTTCACGAGCGAATCTAAGATTGCAGGGGCAACTTTGGCGCGGCGGCGCTGCATTTTTTTAGTAAATGCAATACCGCCGAACAACATACCCGTCAGAAAACTAAACGAAATACTCGCTGCATACTCAACTACTTCACGCCATTCAAATGCATTCTGAGGCAGTATCGGCGTCCGGTCGACTAGGCTAGTGATCCAACTCATGCCAATCACTGAAGCCAATGCAAGAATGGCCACACCCATAAACCAAGCCAGTACTGAACGCTTACGCGAGCTAAATAAAAAGTATCCGAATGGCAACGGCAAGATAATCGAAATGAGCCTTAGATAAACAATATTCGTGTCATAGACAATAGTAATTACAGCGTGCGCCACCAATAATAAAATCAAAGGCAGAACGATGAAACCCGCAATGTCCAGTAATAGCCACGCAAGGCTCCGTTTTTCTGACTGCGCGGACTGCTGGTCAAGCAGTTGCTCTAACTCTCTAATCCGATCTTCATAGGCAAGGTGGTCTGGAATCTCGGATAAACGCGTTTCTAAATCCGCTACTTTTGCCATCATCGGCTTGAACAAATACAGATCCCGAGTACAGGTCTTGCACACCGATGCCTCTGCATGAACTTCTGAGAGGCAATAAGGGCACTGCATTACTTGGTTACCACAATAGTGACTACGCTATTCGTCTCACGACCTTCTGTATCTTTGGCAGTGATGCGAATGGTGTGGGTTCCAGGAGGCACTTCTGCCTTACTGAATTGAATGCCAGAAGCGGTAATGGATGATTTCAAACGGGGCGTAAGATCAACAAAGGGGGATTTCATATAGACGACCTTGACTGAATCAG
>CAZUMD010000001.1:34691-55903 GCA_964621735.1 uncultured Polynucleobacter sp. | reverse complement strand
TTCGCCGTTACCGCGCTGGGGGTAGCCGCAGCAGAGATAGCCTGGCGGCAATACGGTTTGCACGCCCACATTCCAAAGCATGGCCTGGGTAGCTAAGCCCACTTGCGAGAACAAACGCTCAGAGCCGCAACCCGGGAAATAAAACACTGCCTCGGTGTCTGCAGTTGTTATCTTTGGATCACGAATGATCGGGACGTAATTGGCATCTTCAATATCCAAGAGGGCACGGGCGGTTTTCTTGGGTAAGTTCCCCGGCATCTTTTTATTAATAAAGTGAATCACCTGCTCTTTGATCGGCGGCTTGCCTACCGTTGCAGGTGGTGTAGCCGTTTGTTTTTTGGCGAAGCTGCGGAATAAATTATTCGCAATGCGCTGCGCTTTATAACCCCACTCGATCACTACTTTGCGCGTTAAGCGAATCGTATCGGGGTTGCTGGCATTCAAAAAGAACATCGATGTGGCAGTGCCGAGATTGAAACGCTGCTGACCCATCTTGCGCAGCAGGTTGCGCATATTCATGGTCACATCACCAAAGTCAATCTTGACTGGGCATGGCGTAGCGCACTTATGGCAGACCGTACAGTGAGCCGCCACGTCATCAAACATTTCCCAATGGCGAATTGAAATCCCGCGCCGAGTCTGTTCCTCGTACAAGAATGCCTCAATCAAGAGGGATGTCGCTAATATCTTATCGCGTGGGCTGTAGAGCAAATTAGCCCGCGGTACATGGGTCGCACAGACAGGCTTGCATTTGCCACAGCGCAAACAATCTTTCACGCTATCGGCGATCGCACCAATATCGCTTTGCTGCATGATCAAGGACTCATGGCCCATTAATCCAAAGCTGGGGGTATAGGCCATGCTCAAATCCGCATGGGGCATTAACTTGCCCTTATTAAATCTGCCTTCCGGATCAACCCGATTTTTATATGCCCTGAAATCTTTTAACTCTTCCTCGGTGAGGTATTCGAGCTTCGTAATACCGATACCGTGCTCACCTGAGATGACGCCATCAAGCGAGCGCGCCAAGGCCATAATTTGATCAACCGAGCGATGTGCATCTTGCAACATGCCATAGTCATCCGAGTTCACTGGAATATTGGTATGCACATTGCCATCACCAGCATGCATGTGCAGCGCCACAAATACACGCTTACGCAAAATAGCCTGGTGGGTCTTTTCTAGCTCAGCCAAAATCTGTTCAAAGGCAGCGCCACCAAAAATAATGCGCAGCTCCGCGCGCACATCCGTCTTCCACGATGCACGTAAGGTGTAGTTTTGCAACTCAGGAAAGAAACGATCGAGGTCATTCAACCAACTAGACCAGCGCGCCCGCACTTGCTGAATTAAATCCAGCGCACCCTCTACGCGATCACCCAAAATTTCTGCGGGGGAGATGTCATCGTCTTCATCGGCCTTACCTAGCGGTAAATTGCCTTTGCGCAAAAACGCTTCCAGCGCATCCAATAGCTGCAGCTTGTTTTTAAGGGAGAGTTCAATATTGATGCGCTCAATGCCGTCGGTGTACTCGCCCATGCGATCGAGCGGTATCACTACATCTTCATTAATCTTGAAGGCATTGGTATGGCGTGCAATCGCGGCGGTACGCGCCCGGTCTAACCAAAATTTCTTACGGGCTTCAGGGCTAACCGCAACAAAGCCTTCACCGACGCGCAAATTGGCCATGCGCACTACCTCACTGGTCGCGGCGGCGACGGCCGACTCATCATCACCAGCGATATCGCCAATCAATACCATCTTAGGCAAGGTGTTGCGTTTGGATTTAGTGGAATAGCCCACTGCCTTTAAATAGCGGTCATCCAAATGCTCAAGACCAGCCAAGATAGGGCCACCGTCGCGACTTAAACCATCGAGGTAGGCTTTGATTTCTACAATACTCGGGATTGCTTCACGCGCTTGCCCAAAGAATTCCAGGCAAACGGTACGCATGTATTGCGGCATGCGATGCAAAATCCAGGTAGCGCTGGTAATGAGGCCATCACAACCCTCTTTTTGAACACCCGGTAGCCCCGATAAAAACTTATCGGTAACGTCTTTACCTAAACCCGCTTTCCGAAAGCGACGGCCTTCGATATTCAGAGTCTCGCGACGTAATATTTTTTCACCCGGCCCATGCAATCCATCGGACCACACCAGATCAAACTGCGCCGAATCAGCTTCATGAATCTTGCCTAAGTTATGGTTGACACGAATGACATCGAGCCAATTGCCCTCCGGATCCACCATGCGCCAGCTGGCGAGATTATCTAAGGCGGTACCCCATAAAACGGCTTTCTTGCCGCCGGCATTCATGGCGACGTTACCGCCAATGCAACTGGCATCGGCTGAGGTGGGGTCTACCGCAAATACCAGGCCTACTCGCTCTGCTGCCTCGGCTACGCGGCGCGTTACAACGCCAGCGCCTGTGAAAATCGTTGGCACTAGCTCGCTCAAACCGGGCAGCTTTAGTTTCACTACAGGGTCGATCTGTTCCAGCTTTTCCGTATTAATGACTGCCGACATCGCGACCAAGGGAATCGCGCCGCCGGTATAGCCGGTACCGCCTCCGCGCGGAATGATGGTGAGCCCAAGCTCAATACAGGCCTTCACTAATCCAGGTATCTCTGCTTCGGTATCAGGCTTTAAAACAACGAACGGGTATTCGACCCGCCAATCGGTTGCGTCCGTCACATGAGCGACACGCGACATACCATCAAAGGCGACGTTATCTAGCGCGGTATGGCGACCCAATACTTTTAGCGCGCGTTTGCGTAATTGCGCAACCGTTTCAAAATTCTGCTCAAAGAGTTCGACCGCAGTCCGCGCTGCCCGGATCAAGATTTCAACTTGCTCGGCGGAATCGCCAGTCATTCTTTTTTCGACTTCGCCCAGGCGGTGCCAGAGCGCGCTAATCAGCATGTTGCGGCGCTTGGTGTTATCCAATAAATCGTCTTGCAAATAGGGATTGCGCTGAACTACCCAAATATCACCCAAGACCTCAAACAGCATGCGAGCTGAGCGGCCTGTCCTGCGGACACCGCGCAGGGAATCCAAGACGCGCCAGGACTCCGGCCCTAAAAGGCGAATAACGATTTCACGGTCTGAGAATGAGGTGTAGTTGTACGGAATTTCCCGTAAACGGGGCTCCCCAGCCTCAGCAGTGAGCAATTGATTTAATCCGAGTGGGGCGTTCATGGAGTGGGGTTCGTTAAATAGGCATTTTAAAGGAGTAATCCGATCCTGACAGGAATTCCCTATTTCGGCTGACGACACCTATAAAACCTTGCAAAACTAAGGGCTTAGGGGTCATCCGTGGTACGCTCATCGCATGGCAATCAACTATTTAAAGAAAATCTTAACGGCTCGCGTTTATGACGTCGCGCGCGAGACTGAACTGGAGCTAGCGCCCGCTTTATCGCAGCGCCTAGGGAACCAAATCCTCCTAAAAAGAGAAGACAACCAGCCGGTGTTCTCTTTTAAGCTGCGTGGCGCTTACAACAAAATGGCGCAACTTAGCCCTGCCGCACTCAAGCGTGGCGTCATCGCTGCATCGGCCGGAAACCACGCCCAAGGCGTAGCCCTCGCCGCCGCCAAGATGAAATGCAAGGCAGTCATCGTGATGCCGGTAACCACCCCTGCAGTCAAAATCGATGCGGTCAAGGCCCGTGGCGGCTCTTGGATTGAGCTCGTTTTGTTTGGGGAATCGTATAGCGACGCCTTTGATCATGCAAAGGGATTAGAGAAAAAACGAGGCTTAAGCTTCGTTCACCCCTTTGATGATCCCGACGTCATCGCCGGTCAGGGAACCATCGCACAAGAAATTTTGCAACAGCACCAAGCGCCAATTGATGCCATCTTTGTCGCCATTGGTGGTGGTGGCCTGATTGCGGGCATCGGCGAATACGTCAAAGCCGTTCGCCCCGAAACCAAAATCATTGGTGTACAAGCCGCCGACTCCGATGCTATGCGTCAGTCACTTAAGGCCGGCCGTCGCGTCGAATTAAAAGAAGTGGGTTTATTTTCAGACGGCACTGCCGTCAAGCTAGTCGGCAAAGAAACCTTCCGCATCTGCAAGCGCGTGGTCGATGACATCATTACCGTTGACACCGATGAAATTTGTGCCGCCATCAATGACGTGTTTACCGATACGCGCAGTATTTTGGAGCCTGCGGGCGCACTCGCCATTGCTGGTCTCAAGAAATACGTTGAAAAGAAAAAAGTAAAAGACAAAACCTTGGTTGCGATTGCATGTGGCGCCAATATGAACTTCAGTCGCCTACGTTTTGTAGCTGAGCGCGCCGATGTGGGTGAGTTTCGGGAGGCTATCTTTGCGGTTACCATTCCTGAGGAGCGGGGCTCCTTCAAACGCTTCTGTCAATTACTCGGCAAGCGCAATGTCACCGAATTTAATTACCGTATTGCTGATCAAGCCAAAGCACATATTTTTGTTGGCATTGGTACGCAAAAATCGGCTGATAGCGCCGAGATCGCCAAGCACTTTGCCAAAGCGGGGTTTGCGACGATTGATTTAACCCACGATGAGCTTGCTAAATCGCATCTGCGGCATATGGTCGGTGGTCACTCTCCTTTAGCGCACGATGAATTGCTTTACCGCTTTGAGTTCCCTGAGCGCCCCGGTGCCTTAATGCGCTTTTTAACCAGCATGGCGCCCAATTGGAATATCAGCCTGTTTCATTACCGTAACCATGGCGCAGATTACGGACGTATTCTGGTTGGAATTCAAGTACCTAAGAATGAACAAAAGCAATTCCAAGCCTTCTTGGCTTCCCTGGGCTATCCGCATTGGAATGAAAGTGCGAATCCCGCTTACCAGCTGTTCTTAAAGTAACGAAGCTCAATGTCCTATAGCCTGACCGGAAAGCTCGTTGTTGCGATTTCATCACGCGCCCTCTTTGACTTTGAGGAAGAGAATCGCTTATTTGAAACCAGCGATGACAGTGCCTATATGAAGCTGCAACTCGATCGATTAGCTATGCCAGCGCAAACGGGTGTTGCCTTTCCGCTGGTACAAAAACTACTGGCATTTAATCAAGGCGATGAGCAACGTGTCGAGGTCGTGATCTTGTCACGCAACGATCCAGTCAGTGGCTTGCGTGTGTTTCGCTCTGCAGAGCATCACCAGCTTCGCTTGGAGCGTGGCGTGTTTACCCGCGGCAGGCCACCCTACCATTACCTGCGTTCATTGCAGGCCAATTTATTTTTATCGGCCAATGAAGATGATGTTCGGGCAACGATTGATGCCGGCTTTCCGGCGGCGCGCGTCTACCCCGAATCCAGCAAAACTGCCGAATCGCATCCCAACGAAATCCGCATTGCCTTTGACGGTGATGCTGTTTTGTTTTCAGATGAAGCAGAGCAAGTATTTCAGAGTAGCGGGCTAGAGGCATTTGTTGATCACGAAAGTAAAAAGGTGGCGATTCCATTACCACCCGGCCCTTTTAAGCCCTTACTGGAAGCCCTGCACCGCCTACAAAGTCAGTCTGGAACACAAACCGCACATGGCATGCGCATTCGGACTGCGCTAGTGACTGCCCGCTCTGCCCCCGCGCATGAGCGCGCGATCCGTACCCTCATGAACTGGGGCATTGATGTCGATGAAGCGATGTTCTTAGGCGGCCTTTCCAAAAGCGAGTTCCTGCGCGAATTCGAGCCCGACTTTTTCTTTGATGATCAAACCGGGCATTGCAACTCCGCTGCTTCGGTTGCGCCTACAGGGCATGTGGTTTCGGGGGTTGCTAACCGCCCAAAATCCAGCAGTTAATTCAGCGCGCCTTACCCACTTTCTCCATGAGCTATTCCGACTCCTCCCGCTTGCCGCTTGGTAAAGAAATTGCATACCCCCAGCACTACGATCCCAGTGTGCTGTTTCCAATTCCACGCGCAGAAAACCGAGCGAAATTGGGACTTAGTGCAGCAAGCGCTCTCCCATTTTTTGGCGTTGATCTGTGGAATGCATTTGAGCTCAGCTGGCTCAATTTAAAAGGTAAGCCGCAAATCGCCTTAGCCGAGTTTGAAATCCCAGCAGACTCGCCTTGCATGATCGAGTCTAAATCCTTCAAGCTGTTTTTAAATAGCCTGAATAGCGAACGTATTGCAAATGAAGAAGTGCTGCGGGAACGCGTCGTGGCTGATTTATCGGCGGTTGCAGGAGCGCCGATTCGGATGCGCCTATTTACTGCGGAGCACGTTTCAAAACGCGGCATGCGCGAAATGGATGGGGTTTTGCTGGATCGACTTGATATTCAAATTGATCCCAAGGTAAAAGCAGATCCAGTCTTATTAAAGGCAGATCACACTAGCTCCCCCATAGAGCAATGCCTGGTATCGCATTTACTTAAATCCAATTGCCCGGTTACTGGACAGCCCGACTGGGCCAGCATTCAAATTCGCTACCAAGGTAGGCCGATTGAAGAAGAAGGTTTACTACGATATTTAATTGGGTTTCGAGAGCTCGGGGAATTTCATGAGCACTGCGCAGAAACCATTTTTTGCGACATTAAGCGGCAGTGCAAGCCAGAAAAGTTATCGGTTTATGCGCGCTACACACGGCGGGGCGGCCTTGATATCAATCCGTTTCGAACGGATTACAACGCTGTCTGGCCTGACAACATACGCCACGCCAGACAGTAGTGCTTATTTAAAACGGAATATCGTCGTCCATTGCGCCCAAGGATGCTGCTGTAGGGGCTGGCGCTGAATTCGATGAATCAGCAGACTTAGGACGCGAATAACTCTCGCCACCCTCACCGCCGCCGGCCATCTTCGAGCCCAGCATCTGCATCGAGTCCGCCACAATCTCGGTGGAGTATTTTTCTTGACCGCTGGCATCAGCCCACTTGCGTGTACGCAAACGGCCTTCAACATATACCTGTGATCCCTTCTTGAGGTACTGCCCTGCAATTTCAGCAAGCTTGCCAAAAAACGCAACGCGATGCCATTCGGTGGTTTCTTTCATCTCACCGGTTTGCTTGTCTTTGTAGCGATCCGATGTAGCTACTGAAATATTGGTTACTGCGTCGCCGCTAGGCATATAACGTGTTTCTGGGTCCCGTCCAATGTTACCCACGATGATGACTTTATTTACCGATGCCATGATGTCTCCCGAAGAAAATGTATGTGAAAAAAATGTAAATCAATGCACTAGTGTTAATGAGGCTTGTACAGCGGGTAAGTAGTCAACTTGTCTGTTTATGCGGCTGGAGTTTCCTGGGCATGCTTTTTTGCTGGTAACTCGCGCATCGACCATGCAATTATAAGCCAGGCAAAAATGAGTGCCATTCCCAGCATAAATACCGATAACTCGCCAAAGTATTGGGTTACCAAACCACCAATGGCAGCACCAAAAAAGAGCCCCAAGGACTGGGTGGTGTTGTAAATACCGAGCGCCGTACCCTTGGAGTCTTGGGCCCAGCGCGATACGAGCGACGGCTGCAATGCCTCGAGTAAATTAAATCCGACAAAGTAAATCAGCAAGGCTGCTGCAATTAGCAAAATGGTGGTGGCTTCAATAAAGACTGCTTGCGAAATGAATAGCAGGCCAATGGCTACTAATACCGCAACCCGGAGGCGCTGCTTTTTTTCGCCCAGAATCAAAATCGGCGCCATCAATGCAAACGAGATGAGTAATACCGGGAGGTAGATTTCCCAATGGCGCGACAGTGGAAAGCCCATCTGCACCAATAAGCGTGGCACGACTAAAAACATCGCTACTTGCGTTGCATTGAGAACAAACACACCGACATTCAAGCGCATCAACTCGGGGCGACGCAGGATAGTAAAAAACGGGGTGTGCTGGGGAATGGTTTTTTTCTCTGGGGTCGGTACGTACCAAAGGGCAACCAAAATGGCTACAAAGCCCATTGCCGCCAATAAGAGGAACATCCCGTCTAAGTTAATCCAGCGATAAATGGGGGCTGCCAAGACCAAGGAGAGCGCAAATGATATGGCAATACTGCCACCCACAATCGCCATGGCCATGGTCCGTACCTTTTCACTCACGAGATCGGCAACCCAGGCTGAAATCGCCGCAGAAATTGCGCCCGCACCCATGAGCCCGCGGCCAATACCAATCCACAGCAAATCATCGTGGCTAGCAGCAATCAGGGCGCCCAGCACAAAGCAAATGAGACCCCCCACCACAACTGGCCGCCGGCCAATCCGATCGGACAGTGCGCCCAGCGGAATATGAAAGAAGGCCTGAACAATATTGAACATACCCAGGGACAAACCCACCAAAAAGGCACGGTCACCCCCAGGCAAGCCCTCTGCGTGCAGACTAAATACCGGCAAAAGCAGGAAAAGGCCGAGCATACGCAGGCCAAATATGCCCGCCAAGGCTAGAGTGGATCGAAGTTCAGAAGAATTCATGGGAAAAGGCTATATTAACAAGTTACGCCTAAAAACCATGAATAACGAAATCAAGATCCGCGGTGCGCGCACGCACAACCTGAAAAATATCAATCTGGACATCCCCAGAGAGAAGTTAGTGGTTCTCACTGGACTCTCCGGATCCGGTAAAAGCTCGCTGGCATTCGATACCTTGTATGCCGAGGGACAACGCCGCTACGTTGAATCCCTGTCTGCCTACGCTCGCCAATTTCTACAGCTGATGGAAAAGCCGGACGTGGATGTCATCGAAGGCCTTTCCCCCGCGATCTCGATCGAGCAAAAAGCAACGAGCCATAACCCCCGCTCTACCGTAGGCACGGTCACGGAAATCCACGACTATTTGCGACTCTTGTTTGCCAGGGCTGGGACACCGCATTGCCCAGAACACAATCTGGCCTTGGCGGCGCAGAGTGTTTCACAAATGGTGGATACCGTGATGGCACTGCCACCGGAAACCAAGTTAATGATTTTGGCGCCCGTCGTGAGTGAACGTAAGGGTGAGTTTGTTGACCTCTTTCAGGATCTCCAGGCTCAAGGCTTTGTACGCTTTCGGGTGCGCTCGGGTGGCGGCACTACTAACACAGCAAAAGCGGAGATCTTTGAAGTAGATCAGCTACCTAAGCTGAAAAAAACCGATAAGCACTCGATTGAGGTTGTGGTGGATCGCATTAAGGTCCGTCCCGATATTCAGCAGCGCTTAGCCGAGTCCTTTGAAACAGCCCTGCGCTTAGCGGATGGGAAGGCCATGATTGTCGACATGGATACCGGTGTTGATACGATTTTCTCCAGTAAGTTTGCGTGCCCGATTTGCTCTTACTCGCTGCAAGAGCTTGAGCCCCGTCTTTTCTCATTTAATAACCCGATGGGTGCCTGCCCCTCGTGCGATGGCTTAGGTCACATCTCCTTTTTTGATCCCAAGCGCATTGTGGCGCATCCGGATTTATCCCTGGCCTCCGGCGCAATTAAAGGCTGGGATCGCCGCAATCAGTTTTACTTCAAGCTGCTGCAGACTCTAGCAAAGCATGCTGGTTTTGATATTGAGAAACCGTTTGAGAACTTGCCCAAAAAAGCACAAGACCTGGTTTTAATGGGATCCGGTGACACCAATATTGCCTTTGAGTATCTGAATGAGCGCGGCAAGTTAAGCGTGCGGCAACATCCCTTTGAAGGCATTGTGGCCAACTTTGAACGCCGTTACCGCGAAACCGAATCGATGGCGGTACGCGAAGAGTTATCGCGCTATCAAAATGTTCGCTCTTGCCCCGACTGTAATGGCACACGCTTACGCCGTGAGGCGCGCTTTGTCAAAGTAGGCGATGGTAAGCAATCACGTGGTATTTTTGAAATCAGCGCACTGCCCCTCAAAGAAGCAAAAGAGTATTTCGAAACCCTCCAGCTCAAAGGCGCCAAACGGGAGATCGCTGACAAAATTGTGAAGGAGATTAGCTCCCGCTTAACCTTCTTAAACGACGTTGGCCTCGATTACCTCTCGCTCGAGCGCAGTGCTGACACGCTCTCTGGCGGCGAGGCACAGCGCATTCGCCTGGCCTCGCAAATTGGTTCGGGCCTAACCGGGGTCATGTATGTACTGGATGAACCTTCGATTGGCTTGCACCAGCGCGATAACGATCGCCTGATTGGCACACTTAAGCACCTGCGTGATTTAGGAAACAGTGTGCTCGTAGTTGAACATGACGAAGATATGATTCGTGCTTCCGACCACGTGATTGATATTGGTCCCGGCGCAGGCGTTCATGGTGGCCGAGTGGTGGCACAAGGCACGCCTGCCGAAGTGGAAGCCAATCCAAACTCCCTCACGGGCGCCTACTTAGCTGGACGCGAGCGTATCGAAGTACCTGAAAAACGCATACCCGTTAGTGATCGCTTCTTAAAAATCATTGGCGCCACGGGCAATAATTTGCAATCCGTTACTGCTGAAATCCCAGTGGGGTTGCTCACCTGCGTCACCGGCGTATCGGGCTCTGGCAAATCAACCCTGATCAATGACACCTTGCATCATGCGGTTGCACACCACATCTACAAGTCGAATGCGGAGCCAGCCCCACACAAATCGATTGAAGGCCTTGAGCATTTTGATAAGGTGATTAGCGTTGACCAATCGCCGATTGGCAGAACGCCACGCTCAAATCCAGCAACCTATACCGGCCTATTCACCCCGATTCGCGAACTCTTTGCAGGCGTACCCGCATCGCGCGAGCGCGGCTATGAAGCAGGCCGCTTCTCGTTTAACGTAAAAGGGGGTCGCTGCGAAACCTGTGAGGGCGATGGCGTTCTCAAAGTAGAAATGCACTTTTTGCCGGATGTGTATGTTCCCTGTGATGTTTGCCACGGTAAGCGCTATAACCGCGAAACTCTGGACATCCGCTACAAAGGAAAGAATATTCACGAAGTCTTGGCCATGACGATTGAGCAAGCGCATGAGTTTTTTGAAGCAGTGCCCGTAGTCAAACGGAAACTCAAAACGTTGCTGGATGTTGGTTTGGGCTACGTCAAGCTGGGTCAAAGTGCGACGACACTCTCAGGTGGCGAAGCTCAGCGGGTGAAACTATCGCTTGAGCTCTCAAAACGCGATACTGGCAGAACCCTCTATATTTTGGATGAGCCAACAACAGGGCTACATTTTCATGACATCCAATTGTTATTGACCGTGATTCATACGCTCAAAAAACAGGGCAATACGATTGTCATCATTGAGCACAATTTGGATGTGATTAAAACCGCAGACTGGATTATTGATTTAGGGCCGAAGGGCGGCGCTGGTGGCGGTTTGATTATTGCAACCGGCACCCCTGAAGATGTGGCCAAAAATCCGGATAGTTTTACGGGTCACTATCTAGCCCCACTGCTAAAAACAAGGCCCGCCAAAGTCAAGGCAAAGAAAGTGGCCGCCTAAGCCGAGAAATGCCTTAGAGCAGTTTGCTTTCGGCGATGTCGGTTGAGTCAGAGCTACCCGACAGCACCAAGATGTCGTTCTCTCGTAGGCGCAGATCCGGACTAAGCGGGAGCTTGACGTAATCTTCGCCGCCGACTTTGCGTCGTACCGCCTGAATAGCTACACCTTCCATCTCTAAATTCATCTCTTCTAGGGTTTGGCCGATTGCTTGCGCTCCAGGGGTGAGTGTTACGGTGTGCAGCCTCCACGATTCATTGACATCGAAATCATCCCCCTCAGACCCCCGAAAATAGCCGCGTAGCAAGCCATACCGCGCCTCTCGGGCTTCGGCTAGGCGACGCACTACTTTGCGCATGGGTATGCCCATAATCAACAGTACGTGGGATGCCAACATCAAGCTGCCTTCAATGAGCTCAGGGATCACTTCAGTTGCACCAGCAGCCTCGAGTTTTTGTAAATCTGCATCGTCTTTGGTACGAACCAATATCGTCATGCCTGGACGTAAGCGCTCAACCTGATACAAGACTTTGAGGCTAGCAGCCGTATCCGCAAAAGTGACTACAACGGCTTTGGCCCGAGCTATTCCCGCAGAGACTAGATAGTTCTCTCGACTTGAGTCGCCGTATACCACTTGATCACCTGCCAAGCTGGCCTCAGCAACCCGATCCGGATCTAAATCCAATGCGATGTAAGGAATCTTTTCTTGTTCAAGCATGCGCGCAAGGCTTTGCCCTGCTCGACCAAAGCCGCAAATAATGATGTGGTTTTCTTGGCGAACACTTTTTGCTGCTACACGGGTTAAGGCCAACGACTGCAATAGCCATTCGCTGCTTGCAAAGCGCAAGGCAATGCGATCGCTGTACTGAATTAAGAAGGGCGCCCCAAACATCGATATCAACATCGCTGCAAGCAGTGCCTGGCTTAATGCTGGGTCAATCATCCTGAGGCCATCGATTTGATTGAGTAATACAAAACCGAATTCACCCGCCTGGCATAAACACAAACCGGTTCGAATTGCTACGCCCGCGCTTGCTCCAAAGGCCCTTGCTAACGCGGCGATCATGGCGAATTTGATTATGATGATCGCAGCCAATAAGGCAAGCACTAAGACCCATTGCTCCAGGATCACATGAAGATCCAAAAGCATGCCTACCGTGATAAAAAACAATCCCAAGAGTACGTCGCGGAAAGGCTTAATGTCCTCCTCCACTTGATGGCGGAAAGGCGTTTCTGAAATCAACATACCAGCCAAGAAGGCCCCCAAAGCCAGTGATAAGCCTAAATGCGCGGTGATAGCTGACAAGCCCAACACGATCAACAGTAAATTGAGCATGAATAATTCTTGGGAACGAAATTGCGCAACCAGCCTAAACCACCGACTCATGATTCTGCGGCCAACAAAGAAAATCAAAAATAAGGCAATGGAAATTTTGATCAGCGCAATACCTAAAGCAAAAAAGAGGTCTGTCGGATCCTTACCAAGCGCAGGTAGCAAAATGAGTAAAAAGACGACTGCCAAATCCTGGAACAAAAGTACGCCAATAACGTTACGGCCATGCCCTGTTTCGAGCTCGCCCCGATCTGAGAGTAACTTCGTCACAATCGCAGTGGATGACATGGATAGAGCGCCACCTAAGGCGAGCGCCGCCTGCCAGCTCATGGGGTAGACCCAACTCAGCAAAAAACTACCGAGCACAGCCAAAACCATCGTCAAGAGCACCTGGCTGGCGCCCAAACCAAATACGATGGAGCGCATTGACCGCAGCTTTTGGAGGTTAAATTCCAGGCCAATGGAGAACATCAAAAAAACCACCCCAAACTCTGCCAAATAGCGCACCGTTTCTGAGTCGCTGGCAATTCCAAAGGCCTTTGGCCCAATTAAGACGCCAATGGCTAAATAGCCCAAAATTGGCGGCAAGCCAAAATAGCGGAAAATAAGGACTCCGGCAACACCGGAAGCCAGCAAAATGAGGGTTAATTGAAGGACTGACGGCATATACTCATCCCATGATAGCGAAGACGCAAGACCAAATCCTAAAGCTCGCGCGCGATACCCTCACCATTGAGGCGGATGCGCTAATTACGATGCGCAATCGCCTTGAAGGCGCCGGCGCAGATGCCTTCACATTAGCCATTCATTTGTTACAACAATGCAAAGGCCGCATTGTGGTCTCGGGTATCGGTAAATCGGGGCACATTGCCCGCAAAATTGCAGCCACCTTTGCCTCCACTGGATCCCCCGCTTTTTTTGTTCACCCGGCCGAAGCAAGTCACGGCGATTTGGGTATGGTGACGCGTGACGATGTGTTTGTCGCCCTGTCCAATTCGGGCGAAACCGATGAATTACTGACCATCATTCCAATTATCAAACGGACCGGCGCCAAGCTAATTGCACTCACTGGTAAGCCCGAGTCATCGCTAGCGAAATTGGCGGATGCACACCTGGATACCGGCGTCGAAAAAGAAGCGTGCCCCCTTAACCTAGCTCCGACAAGTAGCACAACAGCCGCCCTTGCGATGGGCGATGCATTGGCAGTAGCTTTGCTCGATGCCCGCGGCTTTCAGGCGGAAGACTTTATTCGTTCCCACCCCGGAGGGCGTCTTGGACGTAAGCAGCTGATGTATGTCAGCGATGTGATGCGCAGCCTAGCGGATACTCCGAGCATTTCGATTGACGCAAATTTACCAGCTGCTCTTCTGGAAATGACGGCTAAAAAAATGGGGATGGTTGTCATGCTGGCTTCAGACTCGACGGTCGCCGGTATTTTTACCGACGGGGATCTGCGCCGCTTACTTGAAAAATCAACTGACCTCACTGGAGTCAAACTAAAAGATGCGATTACCAGCAAACCCCGCACCATTCCACCTGAACTGCTGGCAGAAGAAGCGATTGAGATGATGGAAAAGCACCGCATCAACCATTTGCTCGTAACGGATCCGCGCGGCCAGTTATTGGGCGCCCTCAATCTGCACGACTTGTTCGCTGCCAAAGTCCTTTAAGAAACCTTTTGTATGCCGATTGCATTTAATCCACACCAAACCAATCCATCGGTGCAATTTCCGCAGGCATGGGAACGGGCAGCCCAGGTCAAGTTAGTCGTTTTAGATGTCGATGGCGTACTCACCAATGGCCAGGTATTTTTTGGTCAAGATGGCAAAGAGTTAATGAAGGCCTTTGATATTCAGGATGGTCTCGGTATTAAGTTGTTACAACAATGCGGTATTGAAACGGCCGTCATCACCGGCAGAAATTCCAAAATGGTGCTCGCCCGCTGCGAGGAGCTAGGGATTAAGCAGGTGTTTATGGGGGTAGAGAACAAAGCAATTGCCCTGAGTGAATTACTCAAGCGAACGGCACATACGGCTGAGGATTGTGCTGTTATGGGCGATGACTGGCCTGATTTACCGATGATGAAACAAGCAGGTCTTCGCGTTTGCCCGGCCCAAGGACATGAGGCCGTGCGGGACTTTGCACACTTCGTTACTTCTAAGGCCGGCGGCTGCGGCGCTGTTCGTGAGCTATGTGATCTCATTCTTAAAGCGCAAAACCGCTATGAAGCACTGCTAACGCAGGCGCGCAGCTAAATGCAAGTCAGCATGGCCCAAGTAAAGCTTGGCACTGTTCGCACCATCCTCCGCTTAATGCCATTGCTACTGATGGGTGGCCTGACCTTGCTCACCTTTTGGCTAGTCCAAAAAAATACGCCCTTACCCATTAATGTGATTGAGCGTCCACGCCAGCATGAGCCCGATTACACCATCAAAAATGGGGCCCTCTCCTACCTCAACGAGCAAGGCCAAACGAAGTATCGAATTTTAGGAAAAGAGTTGATTCATTACGATGATGATGCATCAATTGACATCACCCAACCCAGAATGCGATTATTTCAGCCGGATAAATCGCCTGTTACTGTACGCGCCAAACGTGGTCACATCGATGGCGATATAACCATTTTGGATCTATTCGATAATGTCGAAATCTACAGGCCGCCACAGAGTGCAAGCGAAAAACAAAAGGCCAGTCCGTATATGTTGGCAAAGTCAAGCTACTTTCAGGTCTTGATTAATGACGACATCATCACAACGGATAAGCCAGTCGAGCTCGAACAAGGTTTATCTGTTATGCAATCGAATGACGGCGGTGTATTTGATAATGTGAAGCAGAGCATGCAGTTACTTGGCACAGTCAAAGGGCGTATCGAACCCGCACAACAAGGAACGCGGTAAGACGGATGGATACGCGATCGACCTCCCTCCTTATGCCTTTTGTATTTTTTGGACTCAGCTTATTCACTGGTCTTGCGCTAGCAGAAAAGGCAGATCAAGATAAACCGTTAATCCTCAATGCAGACTCTCTATCGATTAATGAAGTCGAGCAAAAATACAAACTGCAAGGCGATATTCTGTTGATTAAGGGCAGCATTGTGGTGACCGGCGATAAGGGCGATATTCTGGTCGATCCGGAGGGTTATCAATTCATTGAAGTGAAGGGCGATGCCAAATCACTTGCCACGTTTCGGCAGCGTCGCGAGGGGCTAGCGAATGAGTTTATGCAGGGCATCGGCAGAGATGTCACTTACAACGGCAAACAGGAAGTACTGATTTTGCTTGGCGATGCCAGCATGAAGCGCTTGCTGAATATGCAAATGCGAGACCATTTACGCGGCGGCAAAATAGAATACCGTGACGACACCCAAGAATACCGCGTGACTCCGCCCGCCAATCACCCCAAAAGCGCTCCGCCATCCTCACGGGCTATTTTGGCTCCCCGTAGTAAAGTATTAATTCAATGAACACTGCATCTGTAGCCACTCCCGTCACCCCAACACTGATCGCAAGCAACCTGCAAAAGCGCTATGGCTCGAGAACGGTTGTTCGAGACGTTTCGATTGAAGTGAAATGCGGTGAAGTGGTGGGACTACTTGGCCCAAATGGTGCCGGTAAGACAACGTCGTTTTACATGATTGTTGGTCTTGTTCCGCTCGATGGCGGCAATATCAATTTAGATGGAAAAGAGATTAGCCATTTGCCCATTCATGAGCGTGCCCGTATGGGTTTATCGTATCTCCCACAAGAAGCGTCGGTATTTCGGAAGCTCAATGTTGCTGAGAATATTCAAGCCGTTCTCGAGCTGCAAGTTCAAGGTGGTAGAGCACTAAGCAAAAAAGAGATTCGGGCTCGCTTGGATGAACTCCTTGGCGAATTGCAGATTACGCATCTGCGGAATAATCCAGCGCTATCGCTCTCGGGCGGCGAACGGCGGCGCGTTGAAATTGCCAGGGCACTTGCCTCGCAACCTAAATTTATATTGCTCGATGAACCATTTGCAGGGGTTGACCCCATAGCAGTTGGGGAAATTCAGCGCATCGTGCGTTTTCTTCGGGACCGCCAAATTGGGGTGTTAATTACCGATCACAATGTACGCGAAACATTGGGTATCTGCGACCACGCCTACATTATTAGCGAGGGCAGCGTCCTTGCTGCAGGTAAGCCAGATGAGATTATTCAGAATGATGCTGTCCGACGCGTCTATCTGGGTGAAAATTTCCGTATGTAATTTGCTCTAAATGTGATTTACTAGTAATTCGTTTCTATTCTGGAGGCATTGCTTATGAACTTAAAAATCAACAGCCGTCACCTTGAAGTGACCCCCGCAATGCGTGCCCATGTAGAGCTGGGGATGAGTAAGGTCAGAAAACACTTTGATCACGTGATTGACGCGACTATTTTCTTGATGATCGATAACGCCAAGGAAAAAGACTTAAGGCAAACCGCCGAATTAACGATTCACCTCAAAGGCAAGGATTTGTACGCTGAGGCACATAATGCCGACCTCTATCACGCCATCGACGCTGCGGTTGGCAAGCTAGAGCGGCAGGTGGCCAAGCACAAGGAAAAGGTACAAGACCACCACCACGAAAAACACCTGGAATAAGCAGATTGATTGGGCTAGTCATATAATCAATTGCATATGAATGCCCTACTTGATCTTTTCACACCAGACTGCATTGCGCTTCATAGCCCTGCCAAAAACAGGTCTGAAGCCTTTGCGCTGGTAGGATCTCTATTTAGTCAGCGTTTAAACCTCAGCTCTGATCTCATTATTTCGTTTTTAAATGCCCGCGAGGATTTGGGTTCTACCGCGCTAGGTGCTGGGGTTGCAATACCGCATGGCAGAGTAAAGGGTTTGAAAGAACCCGTGGCGGCATTGGTTAGGCTGAATGCACCGATTGAATTTGCTGCTCCCGATGGCTTGCCTGTATCGGTCCTCATTTTTTTACTGGTGCCCGAAAAGGCAACACAACAGCATCTCGAAATCCTTTCTTCGATTGCGCAACTTCTCTCTGATCCCGATGCACGCAGCAAAATCAATGCCGAAAATGATCCGGTAAAAGTATGCCAGCTACTACAGGAATGGAGTGCCTGATTTATGTCACAACATCTGCTGCTTGAGGGTCTCACCGCGCTTCAGATTTTTGATGACAATGTCTCCGAGCTGAAGCTGTCTTGGATTCGTGGCCTAGAAGGCGCTGATCGTAAATTCCCTACCGAAGCCGTACGTGCAGCTGCGGCTTCCTCTGACCTGGTTGGTCACCTCAACTTAATCCACCCCAGCCGAATTCAGATATTTGGTGAGCAGGAGGTGGATTACCACGCTGACCTGACCGCCGAACAGCGGCATGCTCAAATTGCCAATCTCATTTCCAAGACCCCGCCCTGCGTCATTGTGGCGGATGGTCGCGTAGCCGATCCCGAGTTAGAGTTGTTTTGTCAGCGCTCTTCAACTCCGCTATTCACTACACCCGTATCTGCTGCTGAAGTCATCGATCACCTTCGTACCTACTTAACCAAAATAGGAGCCCCTCAAGTCACAATGCATGGGGTCTTTATGGATATTTTGGGGCTTGGCGTCCTCATCATGGGTGAATCGGGTCTGGGTAAAAGTGAATTGGGTTTAGAACTGATATCCCGTGGTCATGGCCTGGTTGCCGATGATGCGGTGGATTTTGCGCGCTTGGGTCCAGACTACATTGAAGGGCGCTGCCCCGTGATTCTGCGCGACTTACTGGAAGTGCGTGGTTTGGGCTTACTTGACATCCGAACTATTTTTGGTGAAACCGCAGTCCGCCGCAAACTGAAGTTACGACTGATTGTTCAGTTGGTCCGCCGCAATGACGGTGAGTTTGAGCGCTTGCCAATTGATGCCCAGTTTGTTGATGTATTGGGAACGCAAATTCGTACGGTAAAAATTCAAGTGGCAGCTGGTCGAAATCTAGCTGTATTGGTAGAGGCTGCGGTCCGCAATACCATTTTGCAATTGCGTGGCATCGATACCCTCAAAGAGTTCATTGAGCGGCAACGCGTCCAAATGATCACTGAATCAGAAGAGCCAAAAGTTCAAGGGCGCTTGATTTAGTATGCAAATCCATCTGATAACCGGCATCTCTGGTTCAGGTAAATCCGTTGCCCTCAGGGCATTTGAAGACAGTGGTTACGATTGCGTCGATAACCTCCCCGTACCGCTCTTAGAAAACCTCATCACTGCGATGGAAAATGAAGGGCGTGAGTTTGTTGCGGTTGCAATTGATGCGCGCCGCGGCCAATCGATTGCAGAACTGCCAACCCTTTTAGAAACCATTCGCAAAAAGCACGAAGTCCGAGTGTTGTTTCTGAATGCCGACACCAATACCCTAATACAGCGCTTCTCCGAAACGCGCCGTCGCCATCCCTTATCGAATCCCGTTAGCGCACAGCAAAATCAATCCGCCACTATTATTGAGGCCATCGAACGTGAACGCAATTTGCTTGACCCGCTGCGCGAACAAGCCCACAGCATCGATACCAGCGATCTTCCATCGCATACCTTGCGCGCTTGGATTCATGAGCTTCTCAAAGAAAAGCCCAATGGCCTCACACTCATTCTGGAGTCATTTGGTTTCAAGAAGGGCGTTCCCAGCGAGGCCGACCTGGTCTTTGATGTTCGCTGCCTTCCTAACCCCCATTACGACAAAGTGCTACGCCCATTAACTGGGCATGACGAACCAGTAAAAGCCTTTTTGCGGGAACTGCCGGTAGTCAAGAGTATGGAAGAGGACATCATTCGCTTTATTGAGAAGTGGCTTCCAAGTTACATTGCGGATGGCAGAAGTTATTTGACCGTTGCGATTGGCTGTACCGGCGGACAACACCGTTCTGTTTTTTTGGTCAACCAACTCATGGCCTACTTTTCAAAGCAATCGGAGCTACATTCGCAGATTGATCTGATTCAGCGGCACCGCGAGCTCGACTCCAAGACTCCAGCAGCAATCTGATCGGCTGAGGAAGTCCGTACTGCTCGAGCGCATCTAGCTCGGCCCAAATAAACTGCGCTTCATCTGACTGAATACTTCCGTCCAACTCTTTTTTTGCTTTGCTGTTCAGGGCCATTTCATAAGCCTGAATCTGCAAAACGCGGTGGCTAAAAATATGTTTGATACGCGTACCCATCGCGACCGATTGCTCAAATAAAGCCGATGGCTTTTTAGAAAATGGGTTTGGCAGAATCAATCCGATCAGTTGCTTGCCCGTTAATGGCTCTACCAGCAATTTGGGGCTTGCATCCATCGCCGTTTGGGCTTCCCAGGGACTCTCAGGTAGCGACCAAAGGCCGCCCCAGATGGCTTTAGCAGGACGCTTTTGCAATAGCACTGCATTGCCGTGGGTCAGAATGCCAACCGCACACATCAATTGCGGCGACTTCTTTTTAATTCCCTTTTTTGGAATAGCAAGCACTTGATCCAAGGCCTTTGCCTGACACGAAGACTCAAATGGGCATTGCGATTTTTTCGTGAGGCACACCGGCTGTTTTGCAGTACACCAGGTAGCACCAAAATCCATCAGTGCTTGGGTATACACCGGCATATTCTTTGGTGATCGCGGGAGAAGTTCCGCAGCCAATTGCCACAGCGAATCCGTCACCTTCTTTTCTTGTAGCGCGCCACGAATACCAAATAGCCGAGCCAATACGCGCTTCACATTAGCATCTAAGATCGGCGTCCTAACCTGAAAGGCAAAGGCGGCGATTGCGCCTGCCGTAGACCGCCCAATTCCGCTAAGGCCCTCTAGCGCCAGAGGATCGGACGGAAATTGCCCTTGGTATTGCGTTACCACTTGCTTTGCACAGGCGTGTAAATTGCGCGCCCGCGAGTAATAACCTAGGCCACTCCATTCAGCCAATACCTCATCGATATCGGCATTAGCCAAATGCACTATCGACGGAAAGCGCTTCATCATTTTGGGATAGCGCTCCAGTACAGTGGCTACCTGGGTTTGTTGCAGCATGATTTCAGAGACCCACACAGCATAGGGGTCCGTAATACTTTGCCATGGCATGCCATGGCGCCCATACTTTTTATGCCACTGAATCAGTTGCTTTGAAAACGATGTAATGAGAGCAGCATCGTACGCCGTCTGCGGACTTAGCGCTTTTGGCATACTGGACAAAAGTAGGTGGAACGTTGGCCTTGCACGATCTGCCGAATCGGCGTCTTGCAGACTCGGCATGGCTCGCCGCGTCGGTCATAGACTTTGCTTTCCATCATGAAGTAGCCCTGCTTACCCTCGCTATCCACAAAGTCACGCAAGGTACTACCACCTGCGGCAATGGCTTTCTTGAGCACCATACGTACTGCACTAGCTAAACGAGCACATTGTGGCTTGGTTAATTTTCCAGTCTGCTTTGCAGGATGTATTCCAGCCTCAAACAAACTCTCTGAACAATAAATGTTGCCAACCCCGACGACGGCCTGCCCTGCTAATAAAAACGATTTGACTGCAACACTCCGGCCGCGTGAACAGCGGTAAAGCACAGCAGCGCCGCGCTCATTCGCAAAATCAGCAGAAAAGGGTT
>CAZUMD010000001.1:0-34591 GCA_964621735.1 uncultured Polynucleobacter sp. | reverse complement strand
TTGACTGGCAATACCCGCAGAACTCCCGTCATGCCCAAATGGATCAGTAAATAGCCTTGATCCATTTGCAATAACAAATACTTTCCCCTGCGTTCAATGCCGTGGAGGGTTTGGCCCAGCAAGATTGCCCGTAGATTACGCGGTACAGGCCAGCGCAACCTGCCATCAATAATCAGGGCATCAGTAATCCGCTCCCCCTCGAGGTGCGGTTGTATTCCAAGGCGAGTGACTTCTACTTCTGGGAGTTCTGGCATAGGTGAATTGTAGATTCGGAGATTAGAATGTGCTTATGTTCCATTTAATGCATTTGCGCCTCGCTGAGACCCTGTTGCCTGCTCGCAAGCGTGCCATGCTATTGGTAGCTAGCGTATGCCTCGGCTGGGCCTCATTGGCGCACAGCAACCAAGGCGCTACTGGCGAACAGGTTTTTGAGATCTTGGCCTCTGAAATTGCCCTCCAGCGGGGTGAACCGGCGCTAGCCTACCAAACCTACCTTAGCCTCGCCCGGCAAACCGGCGATCCACAGCTGGCACAGCGCGCCATGGAAATTGCCATTGCAGCCAATGCCCCCGAGCTTGCTCTCGATGCAGCTACCGTATGGGACAGACTCGCTCCCGCAACCGATACAAAGCCAAAAGAAGTACTGGTTACCTTGTTGATGCTGAATCAGCGCTGGTCTGATTCCGTAAAACCCGCGATTGCTTTATTACAAAAACAAAATGCCGAGGGCCAAGAGCGCACCTTGAAACAGTTCCAGCCACTGTTGGGTCGTGCCGCAGATGAGGCTGCAGCAATGCGTGCGTATTTTGATATTGTTTCTGCACTCAGACCCTTGCCCAGTGACTCTGCCATTCTGTATACCTATGCGATGGCAGCGGAGAAAGCGGGCCGCTTTGATGTGATGGAATCGACCCTGCGGCAGATTCTGAAAAAAACGCCGAACGATGCCAATGCCTTGAATGCCCTGGGCTACTCGATGGCGGATCGAAAGCAAAATCTGCCAGAAGCTTTTGCCCTCATTACTAAGGCACATAATCTGGCACCACAAGATGCCTTTATTTTAGATAGTCTTGGCTGGGTTAATTTCCGCATGGGCAAACTGGAGCTGGCACGCGACCAGCTCACTCAGGCGACCAAGATGAAGCCCGAGGCAGAAATATCGGCGCATTTAGGTGAGGTGTATTGGGCCATCGGCAATCTGAACTCAGCTGAAGGCGCATGGCGTGATGCTGAAAAAATGGATGCCAATAATGCCACCTTGCGTGAAACCTTAAAACGCTTCAAGCCCAACTGGGTGATGCCCAATCAGTCCACTAAGATTGTTTGGGATGGCCGTTTTTCCATTCGCATGAATGGCGGCGCTGACCGGCCTGCGGAGGGCGGCTCTGGTGGCTTCACCCTCAGCCAAGATGCGCTAAACGACATCTTAGAAATTCGAAATCCAGTCGGCGGCTCGATTGCAAAAATTACCATTACCCCGGGTGAAGCAGTGTTGGAGCGCGGCGGCAAAATAAGCAAAGCGATTGATGCAGACACCCTGATTCAGTCTGCATTAGGACTTCCTTTACCTGCGCGCGGTTTATCGGACTGGTTGCGCGGCCAAGTGAGGCCTGGTAGCCCAGCCAGCTTAGAGCGCAGTCCCAGTGGTATTGTTTCGAAAATCAGTCAAGATGGATGGAACCTATCCTACGTTTGGGGCGAATCCAGCAGTAAGCTAGAAAAACTGAATATGACCCGAAACACGAAAACGGGGCCCATCGATATCCGCCTTGTTTTTGATCAAATTGATGACTGATACGCTTACCCTTTTAGCGCCCGCCAAACTCAATTTATTTCTGCACATTGTTGGCCGCAGGCACGATGGCTACCATCTGCTGCAATCCGCTTTTCAGTTAATTGATTGGTGCGATAGCCTTACGCTTACGAGAACGAGCAGCAATCGCATTTCCCGCATCAACCCGGTTCCTGGCATCGCTGCAGGCGATGACTTGGTGGTTCGCGCAGCAACTCTGCTGCAACGCGAGTGCAATGTGGTGATGGGCGTTGAAATGACCCTCAACAAAACATTACCGGTAGGGGCTGGCCTGGGCGGAGGGTCATCCGATGCCGCCTCTACCTTAATTGGCCTAAATCACCTCTGGAACCTTCATCTTTCGCGCCCAGAGCTAATGGCGCTGGGCCTGAAATTGGGCGCCGATGTGCCTTTCTTTATCCATGGAAGCAATGCCTTTGTGGAGGGAATTGGCGAAGTAATTCAGGCGATTACCCTGCCCGAGCAAGACTTTATCGTGATTTTCCCCAATCGCGGCATTGCCACCAAAGCGCTTTTTGCGCACCCTGAATTGACCCGTAATCACGCCCCGATTACAATAGACCGCTTTCTTGCGTCTCCACTGCCTCATCTGGCGTATACCAATGACTGTCAGGCGGTAGCGATGCAGATTTGTCCTGAAGTGAAGGATGCAATAGATTGGATCACCAAGGCCCTGCCAAGCGCTAAGCCCCAAATGTCGGGTTCTGGTAGTAGCGTCTTTGCTGCGCTTCCGAGCCAGCTTGACGGTGCAAGTGCCGCCGCTCTATTGCAAAATCTACCTCGGGAGTGGATAGGCCGGATTGTCCGGGGGATAAATAAAAATCCCGCTTACAATTCCATATCTTCAGATTGACACTGTAGGGGAATCGCCAAGCTGGTTAAGGCACTGGATTTTGATTCCAGCATGCGAAGGTTCGAATCCTTCTTCCCCTGCCAACTTTTTTTCTGAATCACAAGCCATGCGATATTCTATCTAAATCCCCCAAACCTTCATAAGCCAAACTGCCATCATGAATGCTGAATTTTTGACTCTCTTTACTGGCAATGCAAACTCTGTTTTAGCCAATGCAGTAGCCAAAGAATTGAATCTTCCCATCGGCAAGGCTTTTGTCGGTCGGTTCTCGGACGGTGAGATTCAGGTTGAAATTCAAGAAAATGTGCGTGGTAAGAATGTCGTCGTGATTCAATCGACGTGTGCTCCCACCAATGACAATTTGATGGAGCTGATGATTATGATCGATGCTCTAAAACGAGCATCTGCAAGCCGCATAACGGCAGTGATCCCTTACTTTGGTTATGCACGTCAAGACCGTCGCCCACGTTCTGCGCGGGTTGCCATCTCTGCCCGAATTGTGGCCAATATGCTGCAATCGGTTGCCGGCATTGAGCGCGTCTTAACCATGGACCTCCATGCAGACCAAATTCAGGGCTTTTTTGATATCCCCGTCGATAACATTTATGCCTCCCCTGTCCTCCTTGCCGACCTGCAACAGCAAAAAGGCAAAGACCTCATCATTGTTTCTCCGGATATTGGCGGCGTTGTTCGTGCTCGCGCGATGGCGAAACAGTTGGGCTGCGATTTAGCGATTATTGATAAACGTCGCCCCAAAGCCAATGTATCTGAAGTCATGCACCTGATTGGTGAGGTAGAAGGCCGTCACTGCGTCATCATGGATGACATCATCGATACCGGCGGAACGCTCTGTAAGGCAGCAGAAGCCCTCAAAGAGCGCGGTGCCAAGGGCGTTACGGCCTACTGTACTCACGCCGTCTTGTCCGGCGGTGCAGTTGCCCGTATTGCCGCCTCACAACTGGATGAACTGGTGGTTACCGATACCATTCCCTTGACCGACGAAGCCTTGCAGATCAAGAAAATTCGCCAGCTTAGCGTTGCCCCCATCCTGGCTGAAACACTCTCCCGCATCACCAAAGGCGATTCGGTCATGTCGATGTTTGCGGAATAAGCTTAAAAATAGCACTTTTGTGCTGTTTAGTGCCTAAATAGGCCAAAAATACCAAGTTCACGCTATAATTGAGGGCTTTTCTGTTTGGTCGCGAACGGAAATTAACCTCAATTTGGGAGTCATTATGAAAATCGTAGCCTTTGAAAGAAGCGTACAGGGAACGGGTGCGAGCCGCCGCCTGCGCAACTCCGGTAAAACTCCGGGCATTATTTACGGCAGCAAAAACAAGCCTGAGGTCATCGAACTTGACCACAACGCCCTGTTTCATGCCCTCCGTAAAGAATCATTCCATTCGTCCATTTTGGATATTGAAGTGGGCGGCAAGTCACAAAAAGTATTACTGCGTGACTACCAAATGCATCCATTTAAGCCTCTGGTCTTGCACATTGATTTTCAACGCGTTTCAGCGACTGAGAAAATCCACATGCGCATTCCTTTGCACTTTACCCACGCAGAAGAATCGGCTGCAGTCAAACTCGGCGGCGCCGTCATCAGCCACATTGCCAATGACATTGAAGTTACCTGCTTACCAGCCGATTTGCCAGAGTTCATCGAAGTGAACCTAAGCAACATTGAAGTAGGCCATTCGATTCATGCTAAAGACGTTCCCTTGCCTAAAGGTGTTTCTTTGGTCTTGCACGTAGAGCAAGAGAATCCAGTACTGGTAAATGCACGTATACCAACCGTTAAAGCTGAGCCTGTAGAGGCTGTTGTTGCAGCTCCTGCAGCAGCACCGGCGGATGCGGCAAAAGAGAAGGATGCAAAAGCGTAATACTGCTTTGGTATTCGATTCAGAAAGCCCGCTTCTGCGGGTTTTCTTTTTTGTAAGTAATGCTTTATTAACCTTCTAGCCTCTAATACACTTTGGATCATGATTCGATTAATTGTTGGCCTTGGCAATCCAGGCAGTAAACACGAAACCGATCGGCATAACGCTGGATTTTGGTTTGTGTCTCTGCTGGCAAAGCAGGCTGGAGTCATGCTCGAGCAAGAAAAACGCTTTCATGGGAAGGTGGCCAAGGCATCACTTTATGGTCGTGACGTATGGCTGTTGCAGCCCGACACCTTTATGAATCTCAGCGGTCAATCGGTCGGCGCATTGTGCCGTTTTCATCAGATTCAGCCAGAAGAAATTCTCGTCGTGCACGATGAGCTCGACCTCAAAGCAGGGGTTGCACGCCTGAAGTTTGCTGGTGGCACTGGCGGCCACAACGGACTAAAAGATATTCAGGCTCATCTTTCTAGCCTAGATTACTGGCGCCTGCGTATCGGCATCGGCCATCCACGTGACCTACCCGGCCGCCTGATGGATGTCGCCGACTACGTTCTGCGTAAGCCGCTTCTCGAGGAGCAGATTGCAATTGATATCGCCTTATCACGGTCGCTCGATGCGATGCCTTTGTTTTTAAAAGGCGAAACTGAAAGCGCAGTGAGGGAGCTGCATTCCAGCTGTTAACAGCTGACGTCGGTCTTTTCAGATGCTTTAGTTGCTGTTAGGCGATGGTACTTTTGCATCAGATCGTCATGCGTTTCTACATAGTCGGGATGCAGTGGAATGCAATCAACAGGACAGACTTGCCGGCATTGCGGGGCATCAAAATGGCCTACGCACTCCGTGCACTTGTTGGGATCGATCTGGTAAATCTCAATCCCCATAAAAATCGCATCATTAGGGCACTCGGGCTCACAGACGTCGCAATTGATGCACTCGTCGGTAATCAATAAAGCCATGCGTCTATTTACCTTCGCCCTTCATCGTAGCTGTTTTTTGTAGCAGCCATTTTTCAACCGATGGAAAAACAAACTTGCTGACATCGCCGCCCATGGTGGCGATTTCACGTACAAAGGTGCCCGAAATAAATTGATACTGATCGGATGGCGTCAAGAATAAGGTCTCCACATCCGGCAAGAGGTAGCGATTCATGCCAGCCATTTGAAACTCATACTCAAAGTCAGAGACCGCGCGCAAACCACGCACAATCACACGCGCCTGATGCTCCCGGGCAAAGTCTTTCAAGAGGCCCGTAAAGCCAGCAATCTTAACGTTGGGATAGTGTCCGAGGACTTCTTTCGCAATCGCAATGCGCTCTTCTAAATTAAAGAATGGGCGCTTACTGCGGCTATCGGCCACACCCACAACCAGTTGACTAAAAATACTGGAGGCGCGACGCACTAAATCCTCGTGGCCTCGCGTTAAGGGATCAAACGTTCCGGGGTAAACAGCAATCGTCATACATTCATCTTTCGTTCTAACTGCAGATAGCCAAAGTTTAGTCCCTTCTGAGCTGAAATAGGAGTGCTTTTACTTGGCCTGCCGTCATTTCTTTGCAGCATACCCATTGGGGTATGAGGCTATTTAGCGCTGCTAAATCACAACTGACGGCGGTCTCAATGTAGATTTGGCCGCCGTTGCTGCCATCACAGACGCGCCCCGCTTCCCGCACAGAGGACTCTAGAGCCACGAGATCATCAAACGGGGGATCCAGAAAAACCAGATCCCACGACGCATTCGCTTGCCTTTTTAGAAAGCCGATACCATCGCCATGGACCAATTCGACTGAAGCATCAACGGGAAAAGACTGCAAATCGCTTAAGTTGATCCGTAAATTCGCAAAGGCGGTTTTATCCCGCTCAACCAAGGTAACCGCACTTGCCCCCCGCGATACAGCCTCAAAGCCAAGGGCTCCGGCTCCAGCAAAGGCATCCAAACAGCGCAAGCCATCTAAATTTTGACCCAACCAATTAAAGAGGGTTTCTCGAACCCGATCGGTAGTTGGGCGTAATCCAGGAACATCAATTACCTTGATTAGGCGACTGCGCCAAACCCCGCCGATGATGCGTATTTTTTTAGACTGCATCGACTGCGGCATTACTTATTTATTAATCCCAACCACGACAATTTGCATTCGGTTCATATCCAAATGCCGCTGAAAGGCCGCGCGTATTTGATTGAGCGTTACTGCCTCAACCTGCTTGGTCCAGGTTTCCATGGTGTCGAGGGGCAAGTCATTCCAGGTAATGCCAGAGAGGTTATCCAGCAGTTTGCGATTGCTATCGAGTCGCAATGGATAACCATTGATTAAATTGGACTTAGCGGCCAGTAACTCATCTTCGCTTGGACCATCTGCAATAAATTGGCTAATCGTTTTCTGCATCACTTCTAAACCCAGAATGGCTTGGTCTTTTTTTGTTTGCATACCCGCCTCAAAAAAACCCGCATCCTTGCCAGGTGCAAAATAGCTATTGATGCTGTAAGCAAGGCCGCGCTTTTCTCGAACCTCAGCCATCAAGCGGGATACAAAACCGCCGCCACCCAGAACATAATTGCCAACGAGCAGCGGAAAAAAATCAGGGTTGTTGCGCGTAATGGCCGTCATGCCCATGGCAATATGGGCTTGCTGTGTATCAAACGGAATTCGTACTTCGCGCTGACTTAATGGTCCTTGTGGAGTTTGCTGCATCACTGGCAGCGGAGCAATGGCTGGACCCGATTGTGGCAAGCCGGCCAATAGAGTCTGCACGATGGAGTTAGCCTGCGCACGATCTAGATCACCAACGATGTTGATGCTGATGCGATCGCCACGATATAAGCTGGCATGAAAGTTTCGCAAATCAACAGAAGTAATTGCGGATACTGTTTTTGGTGTCGGAAAGTAGGCCAGTGGATATTTTCCGTAAACGGCTTTACGCAAGTTTTGCTGCAAAATGGTTTCTGGCTTCGTTTGGGCTTCAAGTAAGGCAGTAATCAGACGTTGCTTTTCTCGATCAAGCACTTTGCCGTCATAACTCGGCTTTGCCAAAATCACAGAGGCTAACTGCACAACCTGCTCACGCAAATCAGCGCGGCTTAAGCTGCGTATCCTTAACACCGTACGCTCACCGCTTGCTGCCACGCTAATGCTAGCGCCAAGGTCAGCAATCTGATCGGCAATTTGCGCCTCATTCAAGCTCGACTTGCCGCTGCCAGTGCCTAAGGTCAGTAGCTGTGCTGTTAGAGCAGCTAGGCCGTTTTTGTTCTCAGGGTCATACCGACTACCAGCATCGATCGAGACTTCCACGTCAATGATCGGTAATGCCTTGGTTTGAATAAAGTAGGCTTTTGCTCCCTTAACCGTATCAAGCGTTTCAATCGGCAAGATGGCATAGGCGTTACTAGCAAAAACACAGCAGGCTAAACCAATGAATTGAGCTAAGGTTGACTGAATGCGGGTAATTGGACTCATATTTTTCTCGTTCAGAATGCTTTGTATGGCAACTTAGCTGCCCCTCGGGCTTGCGGCTCTAAGGTCGCAATCGTCAGCGTATCGTCAATTAAGTACTTTTTAGCCACTGCCTGCACCTGTTCTGGCGTAACCTTCTGCAGTCGATCCAGGATAGGATCAAGCTGCTTCCAGGAGACGCCTGCAATTTCAGAGCTACCAATTTCCATGGCTTGACCAAAAATAGAATCGCGTTTGTATATTTTGTCGGCCAAGATGCGCACCTGGATACGCTTTAACTCGGCCGCCGTAATGCCTTTTGTTTTGAGCTCCGATAAAACGGATCGGATACCGTTTTCCAGTTGCGCTACTGTCTTCCCTTTTGCCACGGTGCCTAGAATCATAAATAGCTGGGGGCCACGGGCAACCATGTCATAACCCGCATCAATCGAGTTGGCTATTCGGTCTTGTTTTACTAGCGCTCGATTCAGTCTAGCGTTGTCATAGCCGTCCAAGACCGCCGCCAATAAAGCGAGTGCGTATGGCTCGTAATCTTCTATTTTTGCAGGGTCAATGTGCGGCACCTTCCAGGCCATTGCCAATTGCGGCGTATCAGCCGGAGCTTTCACAATCACCTGCTTAGTGCCGCGTTGGGCTGGCTCGATTTGTGGCTTACGAATGGGTAACTCGCGCGCGCTCAATGTTCCATACGTTGCCTCAGCGATGACTCGTACTTTTTCTGGATCAACATCCCCGGCTATCACAACCGTTGCATTGTTTGGTGCATACCAATCGCGGTACCACTGGCGTGCATCATTGGGCACCATGTTTTCTAAATCATTCATCCAGCCAATAATGGGGTGACGATAGGGTGTTGCTTTGTACGCCGTTGCCATGAGGTTTTCATAGAGCAAACCCGACGCTTTATCTTCGGTACGCAGCCTACGCTCTTCCATCACTACCTGAATTTCCTTGGCAAATTCCGCATCGTCAAAATTGAGGTTATTCATCCGGTCTGCTTCCAGGCGCATGACTTCAGCTAACTTGCTTCGCTCAATTTGCTGAAAATAGGCGGTGTAGTCCATTGAGGTGAAGGCGTTTTCGCGGCCACCCATTGCAGCAACTCGCTTTGAAAAGTCACCGGATTTGATGGTTTTAGTACCCTTAAACATCATGTGCTCGAGCACGTGAGCCACGCCCGTACGGCCATTGGTTTCGTCCATGGATCCGGCCTTGTACCAAACCATATGGGCTACAGTGGGGGCACGATTATCTTCACGAACAATTAACTTCAGGCCATTGGCCAGCCGATATTCGTGGGTCTGCGCCGAGTCGGGCTTCGCTTGCGCCTGCGCTAGCTGAAATCCAGCTAAAGCCAGTTGGCACAGCAATACGAAAATGCCATTGCGTAAATGGGAAGATTGCATTGACTAGACCGCCATCATGTTAGATTTAGTTGATAAGATGCACTTATAGAACACATATGCCTTTAAATGGATTGTATCGACAATGTTTGGATTACGTAAAACCCTAGGGTCCCTGTTTAAATCAAGCCGCACGGATGAGGCATGGTTTGACACACTTGAAGAGTCACTAATTCAAAGTGATGTTGGTTTACCCACAACGGAGCGGCTGATGGAGACCCTACGTGCCGCCGCCAAATCAGAAAAAGCCGCTTCCCCAGAAGCGCTACAGGCGCTCCTGATTGATGCTGTTAGTACCCTGCTTTCCAGTCTTGAAGCCAATCCCAATCCCCTTTTCATGCAATCGGCGCACCAGCCCGAAGTGTGGCTGGTGGTTGGCGTAAACGGCGCTGGTAAAACGACAACGATCGGCAAGCTCTGCCATCATTTTCAGTCGCAAGAACGCGCTGTTCTATTGGCTGCAGGGGATACCTTTCGAGCGGCTGCACGCAATCAGCTCAAAGAGTGGGCTGTGCGCAATGGGGTAGACCTGGTGAGCCAAGAAAGCGGTGATGCTGCCGCTGTGGCGCATGACGCCATCCATGCCGCCATTGCCCGTAAAAGTGATGTGTTGATTATCGATACAGCCGGTCGCCTGGCAACCCAAGATAACTTGATGGAGGAGCTTAAAAAGGTCAAGCGTGTGATTGCTAAGGCGCTGCCTGGAGCGCCCCATCAAATCCTCTTGGTCCTAGATGGCAATACCGGTCAAAACGGTATTAGTCAGGTAAAGGCCTTCCACGCCGCCCTAGGCCTCACTGGATTAATCGTCACCAAGCTGGATGGCACGGCTAAAGGTGGGGTGATTTGTGCCTTGGCACAAACCTTCCAGGGGGAGGCCAAGCCACTCATCTTTGCGCTGGGCAAGGGAGAGGGGATTAAGGACCTGCTGGCCTTCAATGCAAAGCAGTATGCGACGGAATTATTCAATTAAATCAGTAAGTTATAAATTTATTAGGGAATTAGCACTCTCCTAAATAGAGTGCTAAAATGGAGTCATTCTTACTACTGATAATCACAAGTTAACAATGGTCCAAAAGAACATATTGAAGTCCCCTATTGCTGCTGCGCCATTTTCGTATCAAGGAAGTATGAGCGCCAGTCTCAGCACATCCATGCTGCCCTCCCTGGGAGTTGGCACATTGGATTCCTATATTGCGTATGTCAATCGCTTACCGATGCTCAGCGCTGCGGAAGAGTTACACCTAGCGCAAGAGTTTCGACGCACTGAGAGCGTTGATGCTGCAAAAGGCTTGGTTCTCTCCCACTTGCGGCTCGTCGTATCGGTTGCACGCCAATACTTGGGCTATGGCATTCCGCATGCAGACCTAATACAAGAAGGTAATCTTGGCCTGATGAAGGCAGTCAAGCGCTACGACCCAACGCAAGGTGCGCGCTTGGTTTCGTATGCGATTCATTGGATCAAAGCAGAGATTCATGAATACATTCTAAAAAATTGGCGCCTCGTTAAGCTTGCAACAACGAAAGCGCAGCGCAAATTGTTTTTCAATCTGCGCAGCAACAAGCCAACACTCAATGCACTTAGCTCAAGCGAGGTTGAAGCCTTAGCTAAAGCCTTGGATGTAAAAGGTGCAGAAGTGCGTGAGATGGAAATGCGCTTAGCAGGTGGCGATGTTGCCTTGGACGGCGATGATTCCGATGAAGAGGCGTATGCGCCGATTCAGTGGCTGGCTGACGAGAGTCAAGAGCCAACTCGGGTGATGGCCGCAAACGATGCAAGCCGTTTGCATGGGCCCTTATTAGATCAAGCCTTAAGCGGACTAGACGATCGCAGCCGTGACATTGTGCAATCGCGCTGGCTTTCCATGGACGCTGAGGGCAATGGCACGAAAACATTGCATGAGTTGGCCGCAGAGTACGGCATATCAGCAGAACGGGTACGCCAAATCGAAACCGCAGCCCTCAAAAAAATGCGTGGCCTGCTCGAAACATCGGCAGCCTAAAAAAATTCTGTTTTTATTGCAGAATGTTTTTCAAGTCATGCGCTAAGACCTCAGGTCCTTGCGCATGCTTGATGTAAAGGCGTAACTGACCATTCTGATCAAATACGTAACTTCCCGCGGTATGGTCGATGGTGTATGAGTCCGGCTTGGATCCGGGTACTTTTTTGTAATAGATCCGAAAGTCCTTGGTTACCTTCTCAAGCCCGGCTTCGTCGGCGGGGCGAAGTCCAACAAAGCGTGGATTAAATGCGGGCACGTACTGCGCCAACACGCTTGCCGTATCGCGCTCAGGATCAACGGTGACAAAAATGACCTGTACCTTATCGGCTTTTGGGCCAAGTAACTTGAGTGCCTCTTCCATCTCCGTTAAGGTGGTGGGGCAAACATCGGGGCATTGTGTAAAACCAAAAAATAATACAACTACTTTGCCTTTGTAATCGGCCATGGTTTTTGTATTGCCATTGGTATCGAGCAAACTAAAGTTGTTACCAAAGGCAGTGCTGCCCGTAATATCGACATTCTTAAAGCTGGGCTTTGGACTACATCCAAGGACGCCAACAATCAGAAGCGATAACAAGCCCAGTCCAAATATCCTACTTGGGGCCAGTTTCAGAATAGGGCGTAAATTCAAACTAAACATAATGGTCAATTAGTAGAACAGCAAAGAGCAGGGATAAATAGGTGATCGAATAACGAAAGGTCTTCTTCGCCAGTTGATCGCTATACGACATATACAAGGCAATTGCATAGGCCAAGAAGATTAAGCCCAAAATAACTGCGCCAATCAAATAGAGCAAACCGCTCATGCCATAAATGTAGGGTAATAAAGTGGCTGCAATCAAAATCAAGGTATAGAGCAAGATGTTCAATAAGGTAAAGCGCTCGCCGTGTGTTACGGGTAGCATGGGTAGTCCAGACTTTTCATAATCTTCGCGGCGATACAAAGCAAGCGCCCAAAAGTGCGGGGGAGTCCAAGCAAAGATAATTAAAACTAGCAACCACGCCTCGGCCGATAGGGAGTTCGTGACTGCAACCCAACCCAGCGCCGGTGGCATTGCCCCAGAGAGACCGCCAATGACAATGTTTTGCGGCGTAGCTGGCTTCAAGAACCAGGTATATATCACTGCATACCCCACAAAGGTAGCAAAGGTCAGCCACATCGTTAATGGGTTCGTGAAATACCACAGCACTACCATCCCAATACTACCGATGATGATTGAAAAAATAATAATGTGGGGTGATGAAATTTCACCGGTGGCCGATGGTCGCCACGCAGTACGCCGCATCTTGGCATCCACTGCTTGCTCAATCAAACAGTTGACCGCAAAAGCAGCGCTGGCCAGCATCCAAATACCAATTGTTCCGCCAATGAGTATCGAGAGCGGTACCATGCCCGGAGTAGCCAAGAACATACCGATGATGGCGCAAAAAACAGCCAACATCGTGACCCGCGGCTTTGTTAGAACCACATATTGACGCCACTTCGGCATCGGTCTCACCGCAGATCCAGCGCTATTGGGTTGAATACTCATGCGATGCCCCTCACTCTAGGCCCAGAGTAACTCCATGAAGCCCATGCTGCCATTCGGACTAAGCACAAGACCAGGGCAGCCGCGCCTGCGGTATGCAATAAGGCAGCCACTAGAGGCCACTGAAAGACGACATTGGATATACCGGTTAGCACTTGCAATACCAGCAAAGTGACAACCGCTAGAGCCCAGCGACGTAATTTGGGATGAGTCTCTCCCGCAACGTGCCATGCATGCCAAGCAAAATAACCCAATACCAGCGTGACGGCTATGGCAAATACCCGGTGCGTCCAGTGGATTGTCTGCAGCGCGATGGTTGAAATCGCTCCGCCTTGTGCATCGAGCCCTAGCTCGCGCCACAAGGTAAATGCATTACCCCAATCGGTCTCTGGCCTAAAGCTACCCATGCAGGTCGGAAAATCGGGGCAGGCCAACACCGCATAATTGGTACTAACCCAAGCCCCTAAAAATACTTGCCAGAACAAAATTCCAAAACTGACTGCAAGCAGTTTTCCAGACAGGAGAGGCTTATAAGCTTGGGCGCTACTTGCCTGCCAGGGCTGTTGTGCATACCAGGTGAGCAGGGCTAATAAGATTAAAGCGAGCATTAAATGAATCGATACGATGATGGGTTGTAATTTTAACGTCACCGTCCATGCACCAAATGCGCCTTGCAAGCAAACCAATATCAATAAACCAAGACTACCAAGCACGGCTTTTGCGCCCAACGCTTTTACTTTGGCAACGGCAAGACTGACTTGCAAGATTATTAATGCGCCAACCGTCATCGCTAAATAGCGGTGCAGCATTTCAATCCAGGCTTTGACTTCGGTTACTGGACCGTCTGGCATAGCCGCTTCCGCCAAACGAATCTGCTCCATTGCGCGAAATGGATTTGAGGTGCCATAACATCCTGGCCAATCTGGGCAGCCCAGACCAGAGTCGCTTAAGCGAGTAAAGGCACCGAATACGATTAAATCAAATGTCAGAAAGACAATGGTCCAATTGAGTCGCTGGAATAAATTGAGGCTTGGGCGTGAAAATAAGTACGCCAGCGGTATACCCGCAAACACAATTGCGATTGCAGCTAACTCCAGAAAGAGAACTGCGCTATCGCTCATTGAATCTTTTCACCCGCCTTGTTCACTTTGAGCAACTTCTCTAGATCCTTGCGCATTCCGGCAAATTCTTTTGGATCTGCCGTGACAGCAAATTGCATCATCTTTTCCCCAAACGGATTGAGGAGCTGAATGTCCTTGCCGCCTTGTCTCGTATTGAGCCAATTGGTCCACTGTTCTTTTTCTGCAGTAGCGGTAGGTGCATTCACAATAAAAAATCCGGCCGTCTGCTCATCGTATGCCCGCCTGACTTGGGGATCGACTGGCATGCCATCGGTTACCACCCAAACCAATTGCGTACGCGGACTTTGCTTACCGAGTGCAACGCGTACCTGGCGCATTAAAAATAAGGCTTGCAAACACGATTCATTTTGGCTGACACACTCGGCCGCAGGACGTGCAACCAGCAGCGTCCACTTTCCCTCGAGAGGCAAATTAAACCAAGCCGATTGGGCCTGCTCTGGAGGCGTAACCAAGCGACCGTAATTGGTTTTCCCGCCTTCTGGTTTTAATACATAAAACGTAAAGTAGGAGGCAATCACCGGCAGAGCACATGCAAACAATAGCAACAGCATTTGAATGCGGCCACGGCGCGTTTGTGCGTTTGGTATCGGCGCCTCATGTTGCGCCGCCGGTATCAACAGCTCTTTATTCTCCACTATCGTTCTACCTTTTTGTTGTTTGGCGAATTCGTAGCAAGCCATGAATCAACCAAAATAAGAAGGCACTCAGCGCGAGTGCAAACCACTGGAATGCATAAGCATAATGGCGTTCGACGCCGCTTGCTGCTGCGGTCCAATTTCGCATTAAGCCATCTTTTTCAGAATCACTCATTTGCTTCAAAACAAAGGGGATTTGTTGCCACCGATGGCGCTCAGACTCCTTAGTCAGATCCAGATTTTGCTGTATCCGCACTGGCCCACTTCCGCCTACTCCACCATCCCCTAACTCAAACACGCGGTCGGGCTGGGCAATGCCGATTCCCTCGATCTGCAACGCACCACCGGGGGTATTGATTGGTGGCAGCGCCAAGCGGTCTTCTCGATTGCGAGGCGCCCAGCCGCGCTGAACCCAAATCACCGTATTGTCAAAACCAGCGACCTGAAACGGCATCAGTACATAGAATCCGGACTGGCCTGAGCCCGCTTTGGATGCCGGCGCGCCCGGCTGTGGGCGGTTATCCAACCAAATCGCCTGATCAGCTAAAAACGCGCCCTCTACAACTAAGCGGCGACTATCGGCCTCGGCTAAAGTCCATTGGGGTTTTGTATTGAGATTCAGCGGGGGCAGCGCAATCTGGGATGCGAGTTTTTCTGCTTTGTCGATTTTTCCAGCAGCGCGGCTCATTTGCCAAAGGCCTGCGCCTATCCCGATCGACATCACCACGACCATGGCAATGGTTGGAATGATGCGATTTCGGAGCAAGCTAGAAAGAATATTCAATGGTAGGATTCGCTTATGAAATGGATCATGCCTGTTGCCCTTTTACTAATTATTGCGAGCCTTGGCTCGGCTTTGTATTACATGATGAAAGACAAAGGCAATAGCTCTCGGATGGTTCATTCACTCATGCTACGCATCGGCCTATCGATTGCTCTTTTCCTGGGCATTTGGCTTGCTTATTCTTTAGGCTATATCCAGCCCACCGGAATCAAAATCGGCCAATAAACTTGGCCGATTTCGTCGTCGATTGAACTCGCCATTGCTGGCTAGCTCATCCAGCGCTTACATCCAGTAGATAACGACGTAGAGTCCAAGCCAAACGACGTCAACAAAGTGCCAATACCAGGATGCACCTTCAAAGGCAAAGTGGTTGTCCGCAGTAAAGTCGCCGCGAATAGCTCTGCGCAAGACCACAGCCAACATCAATGCGCCTAAGAAGACATGAAATCCATGGAATCCCGTCAACATAAAGAAGGTTGAACCGTAAACGCCCGAAGTTAGTTTTAGGTTTAAGTCGTTGTAGGCATGCATGTACTCATAGACCTGAAAGCCCAAGAATATCGCACCCAAAAATACCGTTGCTGCGAGGCCCCATACAGCATGCTTTTGATTGTTCTCACGAATGGCGTGGTGCGCCCAGGTAACCGTTACGCCCGAACTCAACAAGAGCAAGGTATTAATCGTTGGAATCGGCCATGGGCCAATGGTTGAAAACTGGTCTACTAAGCCGGCAGGGCCGTCGTTCGGCCACACCGCTGTAAAGGTAGGCCAGAGTAATTTACTTTCAATATCGCCAAGCCAAGGCATGGAGATGCTGCGGGCATAAAACAATGCGGAGAAGAAGGCCGCAAAAAACATAATCTCCGAGAAAATAAACCAGCTCATCGACCAGCGATACGACACATCGACGTTAATGCTGTTTTTACCTGAATTGGACTCGGAGATGGCATCGCCGAACCATTTGTAAAGCACAAATAGGATACACACAACACTAGCAATCGTTAGTGGGGCGCCCCATGAATAGCCGTTCACCCAGCCAGTCATGCCGCTTCCAAAACCCAATAGGCAAATGCTAGCCATCGCGGGGTGTCTGGATAAACTAGGAACGAAATAGTATGGGGTTGAATTAGACGACATTGTGTTCTCTCTATTTACTCGAAATTAGTATTAACTTGATACAACCATTCTTACAATTAACAATAAGACAGCCATAAAAACAACTGCCCCCAAAATCCCAGCAAGGATGATGTGCACAAAACTCAAGCTGGCCGCATCATCTTGTAAACCTGACTGCTTACGCACTCCCAAAAATCCCCACATCACTGCCTTCATCGACTGCAGAAAACTGCTTTGCTTTTTCATAAGGCAGTCTTCACTGATTGCGGCGTACTTGATCCAGCTGGCTTTATGCCCACACCCAGCTCAAAAAAAGTATAGGACAGGGTAATTGTTTTCACGTCTTTGGGTAAATTGGGGTCGATCACAAAAACCACCGGCATATCGCGCATTTGATGCGAATCGAGGGTTTGCTGCTGAAAACAGAAGCACTCCAACTTCGTAAAGAATTCAGTAGCAGCTTTGGGTGCATAACTCGGTATGGCTTGCGCCTCAACGGATCGATTCAGATTATTCGAAACCTTGTAAACAATCTCTGCCATTTCACCCGGGTGTACCTCGAGGTAATTCTTGACTGGCTTAAATGAAAACGGGCCCCGGCTATTGGAGTCAAACTCAATGGTGACTGTACGCGAATAGTCTACTTGGGTATTTTCTGGTTTGGTTGCCCCATGAGCGCGCACACCATAGTTATTTTTATTGGTCACGACATTGATGCCAGTGACTTCACACAGTGCTTTGTAGAGTGGTACTAGAGCATAGCCAAAACCAAACATCAATATAGAAGCTAGCAATAGCTTCAGCAAAATTTGACGATTGATGGTTTTGATATTGGCCATAATTTTTTGGGCTTTAGCCCAACATCACCCGTTTCATCACAATGCCCATAAAGAAAACAAAGGCAACGCTGAGCATAATCAGACCCAAGCGGCGATTACGCGCTGCCTGAGCTAATTTATACATATCCTTGGTTTCCTGGGGCACGGTAGTAATTAACTGACCTTAGGAGGTGTTTCAAAGGTGTGGTGTGGTGCTGGTGAAGGCAAAGTCCACTCCAGACCCTTAGCGCCATCCCATGGGTTGTCCGATGCTTTGATGCCGTGACCACGGTAGGCAGGCATCACCACAAACAAGAGGAAATAAACCTGCATTAAGCCAAACCCGAGACCGCCAATCGATGCAATCATGTTGAAGTCAGCAAACTGCGTTGGGTAATCGGCATAACGGCGTGGCATACCTGCAAGGCCCAAGAAGTGCATTGGGAAGAAGGTGAGGTTGAAGAAAATCATCGAACCCCAGAAATGCACTTTGCCGCGGAACTCATCGGCCATGTAGCCAGTCCATTTTGGACACCAGAAGTAAAAACCAGCAAACATAGCAAAGAGGGAGCCGGCTACCAACACATAATGGAAGTGGGCTACCACATAGTAGGTGTCTTGTACGCCAATATCAATTGGGGCTATTGCCAGAATCAGGCCTGTAAATACGAAGATAAAGCCAACGGACCACAACATAGGAGTCTCGAATGTCATCGAACCCCTCCACATGGTTGCAATCCAGTTAAAGATTTTGACGCCGGTCGGAACCGCAATCAGCATGGTTGCATACATGAAGAACAACTGACCAGTCACTGGCATGCCGGTCGCAAACATGTGGTGCGCCCATACGATGAACGACAGAATCGCAATCGACGCGGTAGCGTACACCATCGAGCTGTAACCGAATAAGGTCTTTCTGGAGAAGGCAGGGATCACTTCACTAATAATTCCAAATGCTGGAAGAATCATGATGTAGACCTCTGGGTGACCAAAGAACCAGAAAATATGCTGGTACATCACAGGATCACCACCGCCAACAGCGGAGAAGAACGAGGTGCCAAAGTGGCGATCGGTTAGAACCATCGTAATCGCTCCTGCTAATACCGGCATCACTGCGATTAACAAGTAGGCTGTGATCAACCATGTCCAGGCAAACATGGGCATCTTCATTAGGGTCATGCCAGGCGCGCGCATGTTCAAGATGGTCACAATGATGTTAATCGAGCCCATGATGGAAGAGGCGCCGAGTAAGTGAAGGGCGAAAATCGCCATATCCATGCCGGGACCCATCTGCAAAGTTAGCGGAGCATACAAAGTCCAGCCACCTGCTGGTGCACCACCGGGAGCTAAAAATGAACCAAACAACAAGATAGCTGCTACGGGCAAAATCCAGAAACTAAAGTTATTCATCCGCGCAAAGGCCATATCGGATGCGCCGATCTGCAATGGAATCATCCAGTTTGCAAAACCTACGAAGGCTGGCATGATGGCGCCAAACACCATCACTAAGCCATGCATGGTCGTTAACTGGTTAAAGAACTCGGGGCGTAGGTATTGCAAACCAGGCTGAAACAACTCCAAACGAATACCCAGTGCCATAACGCCACCAGCCAGCAAGCTGGTAAAGGAGAAGATGAGGTACATCGTTCCAATGTCTTTGTGGTTGGTTGCAAATAACCACCGACGCCATCCATGTGGCGTGTCATGCGCATGGTCGTGCGCGTGATCGTGTGCGATATCGTGGGTAGTAGAGACTGTGCTCATGAGTTGCTCCGAGATGGTTTTTTAATTAAGTTGTTATTTAGTCCGTGCTGCCATGAGGTCAGGCGTTTGATACACATCGCCTGTTTTATTGCCCCACGCATTGCGTGTATAGGTAATCACTGCCGCAATGTCGCCGTCTGAAATCACGCCGCCCCATTTGGGCATAGCGCCTTTACCGTTGAGCATGATTTGGAAGTTGGCCTCTTTGGGTCCCAAGACAACCTTACTGCCATCTAAGGCAGGGAATGATCCCGCACCTTTACCATTTGGCTGATGGCATGCTGCGCAGTTGGCTGCATATACTTTTGCGCCCCGGTCCATTTGCTCTGCCAAGGTATATACCTTGCTTGGATCATCTGCTAATGCAGCCATTTCTTTTTTCTTTTCTTCTACCCACTTGCTGTAATCCTCATCGGATACAACGCGAACAACGATGGGCATAAAGGCATGCTGGGCACCGCAAAGCTCGGAACACTGACCACGATAGGTGCCAATCTTTTCTGCTTTAAACCAGGTATCGCGCACAAATCCAGGGATGGCGTCCTGCTTAACTCCGAAGGCTTGTACTGACCATGCATGGATTACGTCATTGGCTGTAGTGATCATGCGGATCTTTTTATTGACCGGCACCACCATCTCGTTATCCACTTCCATCAAATACGTATTTGATTTGGGTGCTAAGTTATTGATGGACTCGCGCGTGGTCGATAGGGTAGATAAAAAGCTAATGCCTTCGCCTTCACCTTTAAGGTAGTCGTATCCCCATTTCCACTGATAGCCCGTGGTTTTGATGGTGATGTCTGCGTTGGTGGTGTCTTTCATAGCCACCACCGTTTTGGTCGCTGGCAACGCCATGCCAATAACAATCAGCAGAGGAATGACTGTCCAGATAACTTCTACTGTCGTGCTTTCATGAAAGGAGGCCGACTTGGCGCCTTTTGATTTGCGGTGCTTGAGAATGGAATAGAACATCACCCCAAACACGCCTATGAAAATCACCGTACAGATAACAAGCATCATCCAATGCAGCCAATGAATTTCGGCCATGATTTTGGTTGCTGCTACGGGGAAATTGAGTTGATTTACTGCGGGTCCGCCTGGCATATCTTGATTCGCAAATACCGCTCCGGTACTCATTGAGGCAAGGGTTAAGAGCAGCGCTCTCATGGCGTTTCCAAGTAAATTCATCTTTATCTCTATTAATAATCGTAATTTTTTAAATGCATCGCCACGCATAAATACGGCAAAATCAAGCTGGCTTTACATATTGATGCGTAATTATAGGGTTTCTTATCTTAATCAACAATTTAGATATGCGCTGATGGGGCTCAATAGTGGTATTACTTAATAATAAAGTAAGTACTTACTCTTATTTAAGATCTCGCCCATTCTTACGTTTAATTTGATCGGGCGAAATAAAGGCTAAGGCGTCCTTTGTTGCAGACAGGTGTTTACCCACCACCCAAGCATGTCCATACACCACTTCAAGCGTCATTTTTTGGGGTAATTTCACGGTTTTGTCTGCAGAAATTACCTGTGCTTGCTGCGCTGACAGGAGTCCAAGGGCGAGGGCATCCTGAAGGTAAAGGGCATCGGATTCGTATTCCAGGTAGAGGTACTCCATGTCCATTACTGGATCGGAGAATCGGCTTTCCACCAGCGCATCCCCCAAATCGTGCATATCCCATGCCCCAGGCAGAGCCACTAATGGAGAGCCATCCATCGCATTGCATTGCAATGTACGTAACTCTTTGCCGGTATCCGGACCAAGATAGCTGAAGGAAAATAAACCGCCCTCGCGCAAGACCCGCCACGCTTCCTGAATAACCCATTTAGGTTGATCTAAAGAGTGAATCCATAAATTACTAAACACCATGTCTTGCGATTGGTCGGCAAGAGCAAGTCTGCCCTCGCGCATGGTTGGAAAGCGCGATACGCCCTTGGCAATAAAGCCGCAGGTTCGAGCTAACTTCATTTTTGTCGTATCGGCCCAGCTAAGATCTGAATCAAGAACGCTTGAGAGTGCTGCTTTTGGAAAACGCTTGGCCAAGCGATTGGCGTGTATTCCAGGTGCGTCCGGAATGATCAAGAGTGAGCGCGGCTCATGTTTGAGCAGCTCCAGCTTTTGCATCATGCGCAAGGCAATATCGTCTTTAAGCCATCTTAATGATCGGGTCATGCGCTCAGTATACTCAGCGCCCCATGCATTTTTTACACAGCCTCTTTCAGCATTTATTACCCACCGCATGCATCGTGTGCACCCGCCATCAAACCGAAATGGTGTGCCCTGCTTGCTTCGCTTTTTTAGAAAACCAATCCCTCTTTCATTACCCCTGCTGCATCCGCTGCGGCGTTGACCTTGATAGCCATAACACCAAACAAAAGCAATGCAGCAACTGCCTTTTGCAAGCGCCGGCATTTGATCGAACGCATTGCCTTGATCGCTACGATGGCGTCTTACAACATGCAATGCATCAGCTCAAATACCAGCGACGCCTGGCCATTGCCGACGCCTTTGCCTTTACATGGAACCTTCTAGCAATGCCGCATCTAGATACCTCCAAAGCGGCCGTATTATTGCCTGTGCCGCTCAGCACCCAAAAACTCAATCGCCGCGGCTTTAACCAATCCTGGGAAATAGCCAGGCGCATTCGATTACCGCCTTCAATTGAGCCAATTGCCAATGCCTTGGGGCGACACCACTCGGACGCAAATCAAGTGGGGCACAATCGCCTCGATCGGCAGACGGCATTACGTCATGCGTTTTACATTCACCCGAAGGCATTAGCAAAAATTCAGAATAAATCGATCGTGGTATTCGATGATGTCATGACCACCGGCTCAACTTTGCATGAGATCGCTACCTTGCTGAAGGATAATGGGGCACGTTCCGTTGTGAATTGGGTTGTATTGCGTGCCTTGAGGCCCCAAACACGGATCCATTCAAAGGATCTATAGCGATGTTTAATGTTGTTTTATTTGAGCCTGAAATTCCGCCCAACACGGGCAATATCATTCGCTTGTGCGCCAACACCGGAGCAACGCTACACCTCATCGAACCTTTGGGTTTTCCGCTGGAAGATGCCAAATTGCGCAGAGCAGGTCTGGACTACCATGAATTCGCCAACCTTTTGGTCTATAAAAACTGGGCTGACTTTATAGACAAGGCCAAACCAGATGCGACGCGCTTATTTGCACTCACAACCAAAGGAAAAGGAAACTTTGCTGACGCGCGCTTTAGTGAAAACGACTATTTTGTTTTTGGTTCAGAAACCAAAGGGATCAGTGATGAAGTACGCAATGCCATCCCTCTACAAAACCGTCTTCGACTACCCATGCGGGAAAACAGCCGTAGCCTCAATTTATCCAACAGCGTCGCTATCTTGGTATATGAGGCCTGGCGACAAAATGACTTTGCGGGCGGCGCCTAAAGACCTCATTTAATGTTCTGGCTTTGGCTCGCGGCCCATCAGTTTTTGTACTGCCTGGTGCGCGGTAATCTGCCCCGAAAGAACATCGCACATATTGCTAGTAATCGGCATATCCACATTGAGGCGCTTTGCTAAATCAGCTACTGCGGCCGCACACAAAACGCCCTCGGCGACATGACCTAAATTATGTAATACGGTTTGCAGCGATTGTCCTTCAGCCAGCAATAAACCGACGCGACGATTGCGTGATAAATCACCCGTTGCAGTCAAAATCAGATCGCCCACGCCTGTTAATCCCATGCAGGTCTCTGGCCTTCCTCCAGCAGCCTTCACTAGCCGCATCATTTCTGCAAGGCCACGAGTTAATACCGCGGCCCGTGCATTAAGGCCTAAGCCGAGGCCATCACCGATACCAGCCGCAATCGCCATAATATTTTTTACAGCCCCGCCAAGCTCGACACCAATCAAATCATCGCTGGCATAAATGCGCATATTGCCATGATGAAAAGCGGCCTGAACGACTTGACACAATGCGGTTGATTTGCTGGCCACCGTTAACGCACATGGCAGACCCCGTGCCACCTCATCAGCAAAGCTAGGGCCTGACACAACTCCGACCGCATGTGCAATGCCGCGACCGTGCTTAGCTAATTCTCGTTCAACGACTTGATGCGGCAGGAGTGCCGTAATTGGTTCTAAGCCCTTGCACAACCACACGATATTGAGGGGGTGCGCCGCTTGCTGTAAAACGCAAGCAATGGTCTCGGACAGGCCGGACATGGGCGTAGCGATCACCAGCAAATCGCTTGGACGCAAGAGGCCTAATGTGTGCTTTAAATCAGACTCCACCTGCAATGCAGTTGGCAAGGTAATGTCCGGAAGGTAGCGCTGATTCTGATGCCCCGCCTGCATTGCCTTTACTTGCTCAGAACTGCGCGCCCAAAGCCGGACTGAACCTGGAGGCAAATGCTGCGCTGCTTGCGCTGCCATGGCTGTGCCCCATGCACCCGCCCCCAGTAGTGTCACATTCATCGTGCGTGACTCGTCCGGCGTTTAGTTAGGCAAAATGATTTTGCTTTCCTGAGTCGATTCATTGCCATCGCCTCCAGCAGAGCCTTGAGCCTGTAATAAGCGCTGCTGATATAGGCTGTGGAAATTAATTTCAGTCAGGTGGATCGGTTGAAAACCCGCACGGCTCACGATATCGGCCACATTGGAACGCAAATACGGGAACAAAATGGTTGGGCAGCTTACGCCGAGCATGGGATCAACCTGCTCTGGTGGAATCAGAACGAAGTGAAAAATACCGGCTTGCTTTGCTTCAACCAAGAATAGAACCTTGCCATCAACGCGTGCGGTTAACGTTGAAATCAAAGCCACCTCAAAAATACCTTCAGCCAATGGATCGACGCTTACATCAATCTCCACCTGAATCTGTGGCTCTTCCTGAACCAACAAAATAGCAGGCGCATTGGGTTGCTCTAGTGATAGGTCCTTCAGGTAAATGCGTTGAATATTAAAGCTCGGCTCTACCGCCTCGCTGGCTCCGTCTTTTGGGGATGCTGTTTGCTCGCTCATACAGGACTTTCTCGTTAAAAAATTAGATCGGGGCAGCCAATAATGCATCCAACTTACCCGCACGATCAAGCGCAGCTAAGTCGTCATAACCGCCGACATGGTGATCGCCAATGTAAATTTGTGGCACGGTACGGCGTCCAGTTCGGGCCATCATGGTCTCGCGCTGCGCAGGATCGACATCAATCAGAATTTTTTCCAATTGCGCTACTCCTTTTTTCTGCAACAGCTTTTCAGCCATCATGCAGTAAGGGCAAACGCGGGTGCTGTACATGAGAACGGAAGGCATCGCTTAGCCTTTAGCCAATGGGAGTCCAGCCGTGGTCCACGCTTGCACACCGCCATCGAGGTTTTTAACCTCTACAAATCCAGCAGACTGAAGTGCTTTAATCGGGCCACGCGCCGCAACATTGCTTTGGCAAACCACAATCACGGGTAATTTGCGGTCCAATTTGAGTTTATCGATCCCAGAGGCAATTTGATCTTCTGCAATTCGCTTGGCATTAGGCAAGTGCCCGGCCTGAAAATCCGCTTCTGGGCGCATATCTAAAATTTGCGCCTTTTTGCGGTTGATCCAAGTGGTAGCCTCGGTTGGTGAGACTCCACCCCCCATAATTAATGTTGATAATGTAGGCAGAAACAGCGCTACGCCAGTAACCAATACCAGCGCAATCAGCGCCATATTTTCGATTTGCATTAAAAAGTTCATCTTTAGATTATAGAATGGCTCTATGAAACAACTTGTCCTTATCCGCCATGGTGAATCTACCTGGAACCTTGAAAACCGCTTCACTGGCTGGGCCGATGTCGATTTAACCCAAAAAGGCATTGATCAGGCCGTCGCAGCAGGCAAAAGCCTTAAAAAAGCGGGGTATGAGTTTGATATTGCATACACCTCCGTGTTGCGCCGTGCCATCCGCACGCTTTGGTACATTCAAGATGAAATGAACCTGATGTGGATTCCAGTGGTCCACAGCTGGCGCTTAAATGAGCGGCATTACGGCGCCCTGACTGGCTTGAATAAGGCCGAAACTGCAGCCAAATATGGCGATGAGCAGGTGCATATTTGGCGTCGCTCCTTTGATATTCGCCCACCCTTACTCGACCTGAGCGATGAGCGGAATAGCCACGGCGATCGCCGCTATACCAAGCTAGAGCAGGGTGATATTCCCCTGGGTGAGTGCCTCAAAGATACGATTGATCGGGTGATGCCGCTGTGGAACGAGTCCATTGCACCTGCACTCAAGCTCGGCAAACGGGTTGTTTTGGTTGCCCACGGCAACAGCATTCGCTCGCTGATTAAATTCCTAGACGGAACCTCTGAAACCGACATCATGAAGGTCAATGTGCCCAACGGCAAACCCTTGGTGTATGAATTGGACGATGATTTGAAGCCGAAACAGCATTTTTACCTAGACTAGAGCAAAATAGGCGACATACTTAATCCAGTACCAAAAACACCCTATCGCCCACATGCGCCATTTATTTAAAAGCCTTGCTCTTGTTTCGGTTGGTCTCATTGCCGGCGTTGCCGCGACCATCCAATTTTCTGCCACAGCGCAACAGGGTGCCACAACGCTACCACTGGATGAGCTGCGCACGCTATCCAATGTGTTTTCTCAAATTAAGCGAGAGTACGTTGAACCAATCGAAGACAAACAATTGCTGACTGATGCCGTCAAAGGCATGGTGAGCAGCTTAGATCCACATTCTTCGTATTTGGACAAAAAAGACTTTTCAGAAATGCAAGAGCAGACTGCAGGTAAGTTTGCTGGGCTTGGTATTGAAATTACCTCCGAGGATGGTTTGGTAAAGGTTCTCAATCCAATTGAGGACAGCCCTGCAGCACGCGCTGGTCTTCAAGCGGGTGACTTAATTACGCGACTGGACGATAAGCCCGTTCGTGGCATGTCATTGGATAAAGCAGTGCGTACCATGCGCGGCAAACCAGGAACAAAAATTACGCTGACCATTTTTAGAAAAAGTGAAGAGCGTAGTTTTCCAGTCACGATCACCCGCGCTGAAATTAAAGTGCAGTCGATCAAAACCAAAATCATCGATAACGATATTGCATGGGTTCGAATTACCAGCTTTCAAGAACGTACTGTTCCCGATTTAGCAAAGAAGCTCAGTGAAATTGCCGAGAAAAATCCCAATTTAAAAGGTGTTATCTTGGATTTGCGCAACAACGGCGGCGGCTTACTCCAAGGGGCTGTTGGGGTTGCAGCAGCCTTTCTGCCAGCCAATGCTGTGATTGTTTCAACCAAAGGTCAGGCGCCGGATTCCACCCAAATTTTCAATGCAACGCCTTCGATGTATCGCCTCAGCGAAGCAGGTGATCCCTTAGCGTCTGTTCCTCCCCTATTTAAGAAGGTCCCGATGGTGGTTCTCGTTAATGCCTTCTCTGCTTCTGCATCGGAGATCGTTGCTGGAGCACTCCAAGATTACAAGCGGGCTACCATTATCGGCAAGACTACTTTTGGTAAAGGCTCAGTGCAAACCGTTCGCCCACTCTCGAATGACTCCGCCCTCAAGATCACAACGGCCTACTACTACACACCCAAAGGGCGATCGATTCAAGCCTTCGGTATTAAGCCCGATATCGCGGTAGATCAAAACAAAGATGGCGACCCCGATGACGTTTTAATTACGCGTGAAATTGACAGTGAGAAACACCTGCGCAATAAACAGTCGCCGGAAGAAAAATTAATCTTGGATCGTCAAAAACGCCGGATTGAAGAATTACAGCGCATTGAAGAAAAGAATGCCAGCAAGACTCCCGAAGAGCGTGAAAAAGACAAGTCTAAAAAGCCCGTTGAGTTAGGCGGTCCGGATGACTTCATGCTGCAGCAAGCCGTTGCCTTCATCGACGGCAAAGAAGTGCAGCGCTCGGCCTCTAAGCTCGAATAAGCGAAGGTCATGAACGACGAGCAGTTACTGCGCTACTCCAGGCACTTACTGCTGGATGAAATTGACCTAGCGGGACAAGAAAAACTCCTCGGATCCCACGTCTTGGTCATTGGGGCTGGCGGTTTGGGCTGCGCTGCAGCTCCTTACTTGGCAGCAGCCGGTATTGGCACCATCACCCTGATGGATTTTGATGCCGTTGAGCTAACCAACCTGCAGCGCCAAATCATGCATACCCAAACTAGCGTGGGGAGCAGTAAGGTAGCTTCGGGTAAGCGTTTTCTTGAGGCGCTGAACCCAAGCATCCACGTTGTTTCACTGCAAGAGCGCGCCACTGCTAGCAACTTGGCCTCCATTCTGCCTTCCGTCGATGTGGTTTTAGATTGCACTGACAACTTTGCTACTCGTCAGCTAATTAATGCGGCCTGCGCACAGCATCGTATCGCCTTAGTATCTGGATCAGCATTGCGCCTTGATGGTCAACTGAGCGTATTTGATGTGAAGCGGCCTGACTCACCTTGCTATGCCTGTATCTTTTCACCCGACGAAGTACCAGAAGAAATCAATTGCGCCACCATGGGTGTTTTTTCGCCTTTGGTTGGCATTATCGGGACGATGCAGGCAGCGCAAGCACTGCAAGTCCTCATTGGTTTTGGCAGTCCTTTGATCGGACGCTTGTTGTTGTGGAATGCGCGCAATACCCAAATTGAAACCATTCACATTAGCCGCAATCCAGACTGCTCCGTCTGCGGCCAGCGTCATCCCGCATAAATCAATTTAGAACTAGGCTGCAGCAAGCGCCGCTAATGCATCCGCTTGCTCGGCCGGATCAATTGCACTCAACACAGCAGCGGTTGGTGCTCTGAGTTTACTGACGTCGGCCTTGAGGATTTCGCGCTTAACCAATAGCAGCTGACTAAAGTGCATCGAGAAATCCGTTAAACCCATGCCCAGCAAGAGTTTAGTTAAGGTTGGATCGCCTGCCATCTCGCCGCATACTGCAATTGGAATACCTGCTTGATTCGCTTGCTTAATAATATTGGCTAGTAAATTAAGAATTGCAGGATGGTATGGATCATACAAGTGGGCTACGGCATGGTCTGCGCGATCAATCGCCAATGTGTACTGAATCAAATCATTCGTACCAATCGATAAAAAATCAAAGTGGCGAATAAACAAAGGCAATACCAAGGCGGCGGCCGGAATCTCGATCATTGCCCCAATTTGAATATTGGGATTAAATAATTGATCGCGCTGTTGCAACTGGACCTTGGCTTTTTCAAGCAAACGCAAGGTCTCACTAATTTCTTTTGCATGCGCCAGCATCGGAATCATAATCCGCACTTGACCATGTGCAGAGGCCCGCAAAATCGCCCTCAGCTGGGTTAAGAATATCTCTGGCTCGGTCAATGACCACCGAATCGCTCGCAATCCCAGTGGCGATGTTCCGGTTTGCGACAAGTCACTGCCCGAACCCAAGGCTTTGTCAGCACCCACATCAATGGTTCGAATATTGACCGGTAGGCCATGCATACCCTCAATCACACGGCGGTATTCTAAATACTGCTGCTCTTCTCCTGGAAGGGCCTCTTTGCGATTCATAAAGAGAAATTCAGAACGAAACAAGCCAACGCCTACAGCGCCAAACTCGACTGCTTGCTTCGCATCTTCCGGTAATTCAATATTGGCCAAGAGTTCAATTTGAACGCCATCGCGCGTCTTGGTATCGGAATACTTAATTTGCTGTAACTTCTGCACTTCAGCAAGTTCAGTTTGTTGTAAGGCGCGGTAATCTGCCAACAAACGATTGCTGGGCGACACCACGACCACGCCGCGGTCACCATCGAGTACCAACCAATCGCCGTGGCGAATAATCTCGCTCGCATGGCGCGCGCCCACAACCGCCGGAATCTCCATACTACGAGCCACAATTGCAGTATGGGAAGTACGGCCGCCAAGGTCGGTAACAAAACCTTTAAATGCATAGTCCTTAAAGCGCAACATGTCGTGTGGTGCAATGTCGTGCGCCACAATAATGGCATCGACTCCGACATCGGTTGGCGCTAAAAAATCAGGTTGGGATAGCCCATCCTTATGCTGTGAGTGCAGTGCTTTTAAAACCCGCTCTGCCACCTGCCGAATATCGTGGGCACGCTCCTTCAGGTAAGGGTCTTCGATTTCCGCAAATTGCTCTAGCAAGTCGTTGAGCTCGGTCGTCAAAGCCCAAGCCGCATTAAGGCGTTCGGTCCGAATCAACTTCAAGGGCTTTTCAGCCAACGTAGGATCGGCCAAAATCATGCTGTGCACATCCAAAAACGCTGCCATTTCTTGTGGCGCATCTTTCGGCAGTCCCGCGCGCAGGGTCGTTAACTCGGACTGAACTTGTTTAAACGCTGCTAGCAGTCGCCTGGCTTCTGCATCCTCTTGCCCAGGATCGATAAGGTGGTGACTGACCTCTAATGCGGCCCTGGAGATCAGTACGGCTCGGCCAATGGCAATACCCTTGGATACCGGAATGCCGTGCAATGAGAAGGTCACGGTTTACTCGCCCTCACCGAAGCGATCATTAATCAATGCAGTGATGGCCTGCATGGCTTCTTCCGAATCCGTGCCGATGGTTTCCAGGGTCACAGTGCTGCCAATGCCTGCGGCCAGCATCATCACGCCCATAATGCTCTTAGCATTAATTTGGCGACTGCCTTTACTCAAAAGCACTTCACACTGGTATTGGGCAGCGAGTTGCGACAGCTTAGCCGATGCTCTGGCATGAAGCCCGAGTTTATTGATGATGGTGATTTCGGCGACTGGCATGACTAATCCTGTACTTCCGTAGTTTGTACATTGGCAACACCGCCTAAACGCAAGATACCGTTTTGACCGCCCTGCAGTGTTTTTTGTGTCAACGCATCTAATGCATCGTCTTTATAGGACACCGCGCGCATGAGCATGGGCAGATTAAGCCCCGCTAATATGTGGACTTTTAATTTCACGCCCGCGCTATTTTGCTGCGTCATCAGGCGCGAAGCAACGTTCGCTGGGGTTGCGCCCATCACATCTGTCAAGACCAGCAACTCGCCATGCCTTTCAACCGCCTTGGCAGCAGCCAATACCCGTTTGAAACTGATTTTGGCATCCTCGTGTGCTGGGATATCGACAGCCTGAATGTGATCTGGTATCGAGCCATAGACATGCTCAGCAAAGCTCAGCATGGCGCTCGCTATTGGGGTATGAGCAATGATCAGAATTCCGGCCATATTAGTGCAAGGCTTTTTCTAAAGCGCGCAGCCAAATGGCAGCAACATCGCAATCGGTCTGCTCGGTAATTTCCACAAAACATGTTGGGCTGGTCACATTGATTTCCGTTAGGTAGCCACCAATTAAGTCTAAGCCTACCAAGAAAAGTCCTTTTTGCCAAAGGAGTGGCGCCAAGTATTGTGCTACCTTCATTTCCTGGGCGGTCAAAGGCATCGCCACACCCTTACCGCCGGCCGCTAAGTTACCGCGAATCTCTGTGCCCTGGGGAATACGTGCCAAGGCATAGGGAACGACCTCACCGGCGATGAGCAAAACACGTTTATCGCCCTGCGCAATCTCCGGCAAAAAGCGTTGAACCATTAAGGTACGCGCGCCATTCTCACCGAGGGTTTCAACAATGCTGGCTAAATTAAGGCCATCGCTGCCCACCCGAAAGACGCCCATGCCGCCCATGCCATCGAGGGGCTTAATCACAATATCCGAATGCGTTGCATGAAATGCTTCCACCTCAGCTAGATCACGCGTGACTAGAGTGGGGGGAATCAAGTCAGGATACTCAGTAATCGAGAGTTTCTCTGAATGCTCCCGAATCGCGCCAGGTTGATTAAACACTAGCGCCCCCTGACGAACCGCAGCGGAGAGAAGCCAGGTGGTGTTGAGGTACTCGATATCGAAAGGCGGGTCTTTACGCATCAATACTGCTGAAAAATCGGCCACTCGGCGGGGCTCGATTGCGCCCACTTCAAACCAGGATGTACTGCTAGGCTTAATCGCGAGCGGCCTGCATTCAGCGACGACGCTATTGTCTTTCCAAACAATGCCGCGCGTTTCCACAAACCACAGGCGATGCCCTGCTGTCTGGGCAGCGCGCATCATTGCCAGCGTTGAGTCCTTCTGTATCGCGAAGGAATCCAAGGGGTCGGCAATGAATAAAAAATCCAAGGGAATGTCTCGGTAGATTTACTTACGCCACTTCTGCGTTAGGATCGGTGCGCTCTAACTCGAGCGATGACGCCAATAAAGCAAGGCGGGCTACTACGCCATATAAATAGAATCGATTGGGAGCAGCGCTGCCGGGTTTTGCGTGGTAATCCGGCATGGCATTTTGCTCGAACGCCAAGGGTACAAAATGCATACCGGGCGCATTGAGATTCTCATCGGGACCGCGGTCTGTATGAACGCGATAAAAGCCACCAACCACATAGCGATCAATCATATAGACCACAGGCTCAGCAACCGCCTCGTTGACTTTTTCGAAGGTATACACCCCCTCCTGAATAATCACATCACTAACCTCAAGACCCTCTTTCACAATACTCATCTTATTGCGCTCACGGCGATTGAGGTTTTTGAGCTGGCTTGCATCATTCACCACCATCACACCCATACCATAGGTTCCAGCATCGGCCTTCACCACAACATAGGGCTTTTCTTTAATGCCGTATTCACGGTATTTTTTAGCGGTCTTTTTTAATACTTGTTCTACTGCTACTTGTAATTCCTCTTCGCCCTGACGCTCATGGAAATTCACGTTGCTGCAGCTAGTGAAATACGGATTGATCATCCATGGATCAATGTTGACGAGCTTGGCAAACTTCTTAGCCACCTCATCGTAAGCCTCAAAGTGATTTGACTTGCGGCGAATATGCCAGCCTGCATGCAATCCCGGCAATAAGTATTGCTCGTAGATGTTTTCTAGTATGGGCGGAATACCTGCAGACAAATCGTTATTGAGCAAAATGGAGCATGGGTCAAAATCTTTAATACCGAGGCGTTGCTTTTTTAGGCCCAATCGCGCGAGCGGCTCAAGCAATAAGCGATTGCCGTCTGGTAAATCAATCCAAGTAGGCTTCTTGATGTCTTCGGACAAACTGCCCAGGCGGACATTGAGTCCAGCTTGACGCAGAATCGAAGAAAGGCGGGCAATGTTCTGCAAATAAAAGGTATTCCGAGTATGCCGCTCCGGAATCAACAGTAAATTTTTGGCTTCGGGGCAAATTTTCTCAATCGCAGCCATCGCCGCCTGCACTGCAAGGGGCAACATTTCTGGGGAAAGGTTATTAAAACCGCCCGGAAATAAATTGGTATCGACCGGTGCTAGCTTAAAACCTGAGTTGCGTAAATCAACCGAGCAATAAAAGGGTGGCGTATGTTCTTGCCATTCCAAACGAAACCAACGCTCGATAGCAGGAGTTGCTTCAAGTACCTTGGTCTCGAGATCGAGCAAGGGGCCACTAAGGGCAGTAATGAGATGTGGAACCATCTCACTATTGTAAGTTTTTTTATAAAAAAGGCATTGGATCGACCGAACCCAATAAAAAAGCTAAATAGGCCACTAGGGCCTATTTAGCTTTAATTACACGCCTAATTAGGATTCGTAGGCTGTTTCACCGTGAGAAGCAATATCTAAGCCTTCACGCTCTTCTTCTTCCTTCACACGCAAACCAATCACGATATCGACCAATTTGAAGGCAACAACCGAAACTACGCCTGACCAAATGATGGTGGTGATGACACCCTGAGCCTGCAACCAAACCTGAGTGCCCATGGAATACTCGGCTGCTGCAGCGTTCGCAACATAATCCCAGATTCCAGAGCCGCCCAATGCGGGATCTGCAAATACGCCGGTCAAAATTGCACCAATGATGCCGCCAACGCCATGGACCCCAAACACGTCCAAGCTATCGTCTGCGCCAAGCATACGCTTGAGACCAGATACACCCCACAAGCAAACTACGCCAGCAATAAAGCCGATGATGATCGCGCCCATTGGGCCAACAAAGCCAGCAGCAGGTGTAATTGCAACTAAACCAGCAACGCAACCCGATGCGCCACCCAGCATGGATGGCTTGCCTTTGGTAATCCACTCAGCCAGTGTCCAGCCCAATACAGCAGCAGCAGTCGCTACTAAGGTATTGAAGAATGCCAATGCTGCAGTTCCGTTTGCTTCCAATGCAGAACCAGCATTGAATCCAAACCAACCAAACCACAAGAGGGAGGCACCAATCATGGTGTAAACCAAGTTGTGGGGTTTCATTGCTTCTTTACCAAAACCAATGCGCTTGCCGACCATGTAAGAGCCAACCAAACCAGCAATCGCTGCATTGATGTGCACTACAGTACCGCCAGCAAAGTCAAGAACGCCCTTCTGCCATAACCAACCTGCTTTTGCAGTAATGGCTTCAAGCGACGCTGCATCTTTGATGTCATCTGGACCAGGCCAGAACCACACCATGTGCGCTATTGGTAAATAGGCAAAGGTGAACCAGAGAATGGTAAACACCAAGATCGCAGAAAACTTAGCGCGCTCTGCAAAGGCACCGACGATGAGGCAGCAGGTAATGGTTGCAAAAGCCGCCTGAAATCCAATAAAGGTAAATTCAGGAATGACAACGCCCTTGCTAAAGGTTGCAGCCACACTATCAGGCGTCACACCACCCAAAAACAGTCGATCTAATCCGCCAATGAATGCACTGCCCTCGGTGAACGCAAAGCTATAACCATAAATGGTCCATAACACTGCAATCAGAGAGAACACCACCATGCACTGCACTAAGATCGACAGTACGTTTTTACTGCGCGTTAAGCCACCATAAAATAAGGCAAGGCCTGGCAATGTCATCAGTACAACCATTGCTGTACACACCAAAATCCAAGCGGTATCGCCTTTATTTGCCACTGCTGCAACAGCAGCCGTAGCTGCGGGCGCTGCAGCAGCTACATCTGCAGCGTAAGCAGGCACCATCGCCAACATGCCGGTTGCGCCCAAAACCAAAGCCTTGGCGCCCCCTGCAACGAGTTTTTTCATCCGAGTAAACATGTTGAACCTCTCTTTAAAGTGCTGCCGCGCCGGTTTCACCGGTACGGATACGTATGACATGTTCAACTGGTGAGACAAATATCTTGCCATCACCAATCTTGCCCGTGCGTGCCGATTTTTCAATTGCTTCAATCGCACGCTCCAAAATACCGTCGTCTACAGCAGCCTCTATTTTTACCTTCGGTAAAAAGTCGACTACATACTCTGCGCCACGGTACAACTCGGTATGGCCCTTTTGTCGTCCAAAGCCCTTCACTTCTGTCACAGTAATGCCCGAGACCCCCACTTCTGAGAGCGCCTCGCGCACTTCGTCAAGCTTGAAGGGCTTGATGATTGCGGTTATTAATTTCATACGTTTCTCCGTTAGGAAGGGTTATTAGAAAGTCTTGGTGAGAGCAACTACAGCACCGCC